>NZ_CAACVB010000075.1 GCF_900659635.1 Actinomadura roseirufa
GTCCCGCTCTGCGTCCGCGGCGCGGGCGCGGGCGGCGGCGGTCGCACGCCGGGCTTCCTCGGCGTGCCGCTGCGCGGCGTCCCGCTCCCACAGCGCGGACGCGACGCGCCCGGCGGTATCGGCCTGGGCGTCGGCGACGCTCGGCTCCGGCGCGAGGGAGCCGGCGAGCCGGTCCGCGACCTCCTCCAAGCGTTCGAGCACCTCCCATGTCCGGGCTACCTGCCCGGTGAGGTCAGCCGCCTCCCGCCCTTTCGCCCCTCGCTCCCGCGCGGCCCGGACGCACTCTCCCGTGCCGTCCTTGCAGTGGCGGACGGGCCGCGCGCCGGGTGGCTGAGGCACGGGGCGCCCGCACCCGGCGCAGGGACGGACCTCGGAGCGGGCGGCGGGAGCGCGGGGCCCGCCCTCGGAAGGCGGAGGAGAGGCGAGGACGGTGGGAAGGCCGGTCATCGCCGGGGCGGCGGAGGCCGGCGGGACGGCGCTGACAGGGGCGACCTTCTTGTCCTCCATGTGCCGTTGTACGCAGCGTGGGGACGGGGCGTTCGACGGTACGGGCGACGACTCGCGGGGAGGCCGGGCCCAGCTGTCAGGCCGGCGGACAAGGGAAGGTTTCTCAGTGGAGCCGTCCGATCCCGGTCAGTGAACCCCCTGACCGGACCCGTCCGGCTCTTTATCATGGAGGGCCGAAGGCGGGGGCCGGCGAGCCGAACCAGGGCAACACTGGGGCCTGGATGACGCAGCGAGAGAACGGTGACTCGGACGGGTGGGTCCGCGAGTTACCGCATGTCCTGGTCATCGATCTGGCGTCGACCCTGCTCATCAGCCTGGGCGTCACGCTGCTCCACCACGGCTTCTGGCTGAACGCCGCGGTGACGCTGGTCGTCATCGCGGCGCTGACCACGGGGTTCCTCTACTCCCTCCGGCATCTGCCGGACACCGTCCGCGGGCGGACGACCCGGGCCCTGCGGCGGAGCGGGCCCGGGGTGATGTGGGCGATGACCGGGGCCGGGGCCATGGGGCTGATCCTGCTCGTGGCCATCGGCGTTCACCGCCTGCACGCCAGCACGCGGCCGTGCGGGCAGCCACTGGAACTGCGCGTGCTGACCACCCCCGAGACCCTGACGCCGCTGCGGGCCGCGGCGGCGGAGTTCGTGAACGACGGCGCGAGCGGGGGGTGTCGCCGGTACGGCGTCAGCGTGGTGCCCGAGACGGGGCCGGTGCCCCTGTACGACGGGTTCGGGCGACTGTGGCGGCGAAGCGCGTCGACGGACGCGCGGCAGGCGGACGACGAGCGCCTGTTCGGCCCGCAGCCCGACATCTGGATCCCGTCGTCGACGGCCGAGTACGCGTTCGTGCCGAAGAGCCCTGAGCCTGCGGGCGCGGCGGCCGAGGGCGGCGCGTTCGGCTCGAGGGGCGGCGGGGCGGGGGCGCCGGGGCGGGGCGACCCCTACTTCCGGCCGCGGGGCTCGCTCGGGTCGTCGCCGCTGGTGCTGGCGCTGTTCGCCAAGGCGAACCAGGCGGTGGCCAACCCGGTCGCGGCGCCGGTCCAGCCGAGCACCGCCGCGCTGCTGCGCCGCGTCCACGACGCGGGGGTGCGGCTGAAGGGCATCGCGCGGCCGGTTCCCGAGACGTCGGCGGCGGCGCTCGCGGTGACGCCCGCGTTGTACGGCGCGAGGCCCGGCGGTGACGAGTCCGATGAGCGGTTCGTCTCGCCCGCCTCCCTGGTCTCGCCGGACGCGGCGTCGCTGCTGTGCCGGTTCCGGAAGGAGGCGTCGCAGGGCGCCGAGCCGCCCGACGGCTTCGCGGTGGCGGTGCCGGAGCAGGCGCTGCACGACTACGACGTGGGACGCCCGCTGGGCGACGACCGCCGCTGCGGCGCGGTCGACCCGAACGACCGGTCCATCGCCGCGTGGCGGCTCTACCCGTACTACTCGCGGGACCTGCCGACGCTGGACTACCCGTTCGTGCAGGTGAGGTGGCGCGGACAGGACACCCCGGCGCGGAACGCCGCCGTCACGGCGTTCCGCCGCTGGCTCGACCGCGTCCCTCTGACATCGCAGGGGTTCCGCGACGCTTCGGGCGTGCGCGCTTCGGCGGACGAGGGCGACTCCGAGCACGTCACGCTCTCGCGCCTGAGCGGTCTCGTGGGCGAGCACGCCCTGCCGTACTCGGTGTCGCCGGTTCCGCCCGAGGGCGTCCAGGAGACCCTGGACCGGGTCGCCGCGGCGCGTCCGCGGGTCTCGGCGTCGCTGATGCTGGACGTGTCGGACTCGATGGGCGCGGCGGCGCGGGTGCGGGGCGGGGCGCGGCTCGCCCGGGGCGCGTCGTTCCTGCAGAGCCTGGTGGCGCAGTTACAGGTGGGCGACCGGGTGGGGTCGCAGGTGTCGTCGTCGGCGGCGTCGCCCGCCGGTGAGGCGTTCGGGAACGTCCCGCCGGACGCGGCGTCCCCGGAGCAGAAGAACCTGATCATCGGGCGGCTGCAGGCGGTGGCCTCCGCCGGGGCGGACCGGCCGCTGATCGACGCGATCGCGGCGGCCGACCTCGGATCGGGGCGGCAGGACCTGGTGCTGGTGACCGACGGGCAGGTCCCGGCGACGAACCCGGATCTGGCGGGGCGGGCGCGCTGGCTCGCGGGCGAGTTCCGGGGGCGCCATCCGGGCCTGCGGCTGACGGTGGTCCTGACGGGCCCGGCCGGCTGCGGGGCGTCGCCCGTCCGGGAGATCGTGTCCGCGCTCGGGCCGGGCGGCGCGCGCTGCGTGCCGCTGACCGCCGCGCCCGAGGAGGAGCAGGCCGCGGAGATCCTGGCGGGCCTGCGGTGAGCGCCCGCACGGCGATGGCGTGCTCGGCGGGCGGGGCCGCGGCGGTCCTGGCCGTGACACTGGCCGTGCTGCTGGTGCCTGGACACAGGTATCCCGCGATGAAGGCCGACTGCGACCGCAGGGAACTGGTCATCGCGGGCGGCACGGACGTCAGCCTCAAGAACCAGCGGCGCGCGCTCGTCCGGCAGTGGAACGAGATTCCCTATCCGGACGGCCGGCCGCATCCGCACGCGACGCTGGTGGAGGTGTCCGACTCGGCCGATCTGCAGCACAGTCAGATCAAGGCGGTGGCCGAGTCGGGGAGCTGCGCCTATGACGTCCTCATCATGGACAACACGTGGACGGCGCAGTTCGCCGACGGCGGGTACCTGCGTCCGCTCAAGGGGATCCGGGATCTGGGCGACTTCTTTCCCGCCGCCCTGAGGACGGGCCGCCGCAATGGAGAGCAGTACGCCGTCCCGTTCAACGTGGACGTCGGCCTGCTCTACTACCAGGACGGCGTGGTCCCTCCGTCCACGTGGACCGGCCTGCTCGACTCGGGAGCGGCCCTGCAACTCGCGGACTACGAGGGCCTGACCGTCAACGCCTTGGAGGCGGTCTGGAACGACGGTGGGGACGGGCTGCTCAGCGGCGACCGGAGGCCCAGCCGGGAGGAACTGCGGACCGAGGTGTATCCGGCGCTTGAACGGCTCGGCGCGCGCGCCCGGGGACCTCTGGCCCCATCTCGGCAGGAGCGCGAACTGGAGAGCATCGAGGCGTTCGCGTTCGGAAACCGGCTGATGCGCAACTGGCCGTACGCGTTCCCGGCGCTCGCCTCGGAACCACGGATGCGGGACGGGACGCGGCTGCGGTTCGGAGTGACCGCGCCCCGGGCTCACACCGTCCTCGGTGGTCAGAACCTCGCCGTCGCCCGGCGCTCCCCCAATCCCGACGCCGCCACCGACCTCGTCGGGTTCCTCACCGAGACGCGCGGCCAGCAGTTGCTGTTCTCCTGCGGCGGGTTCGCCCCGGCGCGCTCCTCGGCGCTGGGGCTGTCGCCGGGGCGCGGCGCGCCGGGCGATGTGAAGGTGCAGCCGTGCTCGGCGCTCACCGGGCAGGACCTCGGCCGAGGCGAGGCCGACACGCTCGGCCAGGCGGAGCTGACCCGGCTCGGCCAGGCGTTCGTGACGGCGCTCGGGCGGGCCCGGCCCCGGCCCGTGACCGCGCACTACGGCACGTTCACCGGCACGTTCCGCGGCTGCGTCCAGAAGATCTTCGACGGTGCCGGGACCGGTGCCGGCGCGTTCGCCGAGGCGGTCGACCGGTCGCTCGACGGCCGTACCGCCTCCTGTTAGCGGGCGCCCTCCAGGGCTGCGCGGGCCATGGTGTGGAGAAGGTCGCCCATGGCGGCGCGGTCCAGGCCGGTGGCGCTGTGGGGGGTGGAGTTCAGCAGGCCGAAGCACGCGTGGACGGCGGCGCGGGCACGGTCGTCGGGCAGGGCGGGCCGCAGGCGCCGCAGGACGGCCACCCAGTCCTCCAGGTAGGCGCGCTGGAGCCGGCGGACGCGGTGGCGCTGCGGTTCGGGGACGTTGTCGAGCTCCCGCTCGTGCACGGTGATCAGCGCGGGGTTGTCCAGGGCGAAGGCGATGTGCCAGCGCAGCAGCGCGTCGAGGGCGCGCCCGGGGTCGGGGGCGGCGGCGCGGCGGACGCCCTCGGCGCGCAGCCGCTCGCTGATGTCCAGGAGCATCTCGGCGAGGACGGCCTCCTTGCCGCTGAAGTGCCGGTACAGCGCGGGACCGGTGAGGCCGACGGCGCGGCCGAGATCGCCGATGGACGCGCCGTGGTAGCCGCGGCGCGCGAACAGTTCGGCCGCGGCGGCGAGGATCTCGGCGCGGCGCGGGTTGACCGCCCCCGCCGGCGCGGCTGGGTCCGGGCCCGCCGGTCCGGGGCGTGCGGCCGATTCCGCTTCGGTGTCCGTCTCGGCGTTCGTTTCAGAGGCGGGACCGGCCGTGGGGCCGCCGCCCGCCCCACGGGGTGGCGAGGTCATGCCAGAAGTCTAGACTAGGGTTGTTAATGACGATTAACATCTGCGTTGTTAACGCGCATTAACAAGGAAGGGGACCATGACCGGACCCGAGATCGGCTCGCGCGCCGACGCCGCGGGCGAGGCGTTCAAGGCCAACGCCGCGCACAACGAGGCGCTGGTGGCGGAGCTGCGCGACCGCGTCGACCGGGCCGGGCGCGGCGGTCCCGACCGGGCCCGCGAGCGGCACCTGGCGCGCGGCAAGCTGCTCCCCCGCGACCGTGTCGACACGCTGCTCGACCCCGGCTCGCCTTTCCTGGAGCTGTCGCCGCTGGCCGCGCACGGCATGTACGACGGCGAGGCGCCGGGCGCCGGCATCATCACCGGGGTCGGCCGCGTCGCGGGCCGCGAGTGCGTGGTCGTCGCCAACGACGCCACCGTGAAGGGCGGGACCTACTACCCCGTCACGGTGAAGAAGCACCTGCGCGCGCAGGAGGTGGCCCTGCACAACCGGCTGCCCTGCCTGTACCTCGTCGACTCCGGTGGCGCTTTCCTGCCCCGGCAGGACGAGGTGTTCCCCGACCGTGAGCACTTCGGGCGCATCTTCTACAACCAGGCCACGATGTCGGGGCGGGGCGTCCCGCAGATCGCGGCGGTGCTCGGCTCGTGCACGGCGGGCGGTGCGTACGTCCCGGCGATGAGCGACGAGGCCGTCATCGTGCGCGGCCAGGGGACGATCTTCCTGGGCGGCCCGCCGCTGGTGAAGGCCGCGACCGGCGAGGTCGTGTCCGCCGAGGACCTCGGCGGCGGCGAGCTGCACTCCCGCACGTCCGGCGTCACCGACCACCTGGCCGAGGACGACGCGCACGCGCTGCGGATCGTCCGCGACATCGTCGGCACGTTCGGGCCGCGCGAGCCGCGCCCGTGGGAGGTCGCGCCGGCGCAGGACCCGGTGGCGGACCCGGCGGAGCTGTACGGGGTCGTGCCGCCCGACCCGCGCACCCCCTACGACGTGCGCGAGGTCATCGCCCGGATCGTGGACGGCAGCCGCTTCCAGGAGTTCAAGAAGGAGTACGGCGCCACGCTCGTCACCGGCTTCGCGCGCATCCACGGCCACCCGGTGGGGATCGTCGCGAACAACGGGATCCTGTTCGGCGAGTCCGCGCAGAAGGGCGCGCACTTCATCGAGCTGTGCGACCGGCGCAG
The DNA here is from genome assembly GCF_900659635.1 of Actinomadura roseirufa. GTDB lineage: Bacteria > Actinomycetota > Actinomycetes > Streptosporangiales > Streptosporangiaceae > Spirillospora > Spirillospora roseirufa. The sequence continues at coordinate 6,025 of NZ_CAACVB010000075.1, forward strand.
CGTCCCGCTGGTGTTCCTGCAGAACATCACCGGGTTCATGGTGGGACGCGAGTACGAGGCGGGCGGGATCGCCAAGCACGGCGCGAAGATGGTGACCGCGGTGTCGTGCGCGCGGGTCCCGAAGTTCACCGTCGTCATCGGCGGCTCGTTCGGCGCCGGCAACTACGCGATGTGCGGGCGGGCCTACGCGCCCCGCTTCCTGTGGATGTGGCCGAACGCCCGCATCTCGGTCATGGGCGGTGAGCAGGCGGCGAGCGTGCTCGCGACCGTCCGCCGCGACCAGATGGAGGGCCGCGGCGAGGAGTGGCCCGCCGACGCCGAGGAGGAGTTCAAGGCCCCGATCCGCGAGCAGTACGAGGCGCAGGGCAACCCGTACTACTCGACGGCGCGGCTCTGGGACGACGGGGTGATCGACCCGCTCGACACCCGGCGCGTGCTGGGGCTCGGGCTGTCCGCCGCCGCCAACGCACCGCTGGAGCCGGTCGGCTACGGCGTCTTCCGGATGTGAGGGATCGATGTTCGACAGCGTCCTGGTCGCCAACCGCGGGGAGATCGCCGTCCGCGTGTTCCGCACGCTGCGGCGGCTCGGCGTGCGGTCGGTGGCCGTGCACACCGACGCCGACGCCGGCGCGCCGCACGTCCGCGCGGCCGGCGAGGCGGTGCGGATCCCGTCCTACCTCGACATCGAGGCGGTCGTCGCGGCGGCGCTCGCGACGGGTGCGCGGGCCGTCCACCCGGGGTACGGGTTCCTCGCCGAGAACACCGCGTTCGCGCGCGCCTGCGCGGCGGCGGGGCTGGTGTTCGTCGGCCCGCCCGCCGAGGCGATCGAGGCGATGGGCGACAAGATCCGCGCGAAGCGGACGGTCGCGGCGGCCGGCGTCCCGGTCGTCCCGGGGCGGGACGAGGCGGGCCTGTCGGACGCCGAGCTGGCGGCCGCCGCGCTGGAGATCGGCCTGCCGGTGCTGCTGAAGCCGTCGGCGGGCGGCGGCGGCAAGGGCATGCGCCTGGTCCGGGACGCGGCGGACCTGCCGGAGGCGATCGCCTCGGCCCGCCGGGAGGCGCGCGGCTCGTTCGGCGACGACACCCTGCTGGCCGAGCGGTTCGTGGAGAACCCCCGGCACATCGAGATCCAGGTGTTCGCCGACGCGCACGGCGCCGCCGTCCACCTCGGCGAGCGCGAGTGCAGCCTGCAGCGCCGGCACCAGAAGATCATCGAGGAGGCGCCGTCGCCGCTGCTGGACGCGGCCGCGCGCGAGCGGATGGGCGCGGCGGCGGTCGCCGCCGCGAAGGCCGTCGGGTACGTGGGCGCCGGCACGGTGGAGTACATCGTGTCCGCCGACCGCCCGGACGAGTTCTTCTTCATGGAGATGAACACCCGGCTTCAGGTCGAGCACCCCGTCACGGAGCTGGTCACCGGCCTGGACCTGGTCGAGCTCCAGCTGAACGTGGCCGCCGGGCGTCCGCTTCCGTTCGGCCAGGACGACGTCCGCCTGGACGGGCACGCCGTCGAGGCGCGGGTCTACGCCGAGGATCCGTCGCGAGGTTTCCTGCCGACCGGAGGCCGCGTCCTGCATCTGGCCGAGCCCGCCGCCGAGCACACCCGCGTCGACTCCGGGCTCGGCCCGGGGACCGAGGTCGGCGGCTCCTACGACCCGATGCTCGCCAAGGTGATCGCCTGGGGCGCCGACCGGGCCGAGGCGGTGCGCCGCCTGGACGCCGCGCTCGCCTCCTACACCCTGCTCGGCGTCCCGACGAACGTCGCGTTCCTGCGCGGCCTGCTCCGCCACCCGGACGTGGTGTCCGGCGACCTCGACACGGGCCTCGTCGAGCGGGCCCTGGACGACCTGCTCTCCGGCCCCGCCGTCCCGGACGAGGTGCTCGCCGCCGCGGCACTGGAGCGGATGCTCGCGCTGGAGGGCGGCACCGACCCGTGGGACGTCCCGGACGGCTGGCGTCCCGGCGCGCACGCCTGGACACCGTGGATCATCACGCCGTCCGGCGGGGACCCCGTCGAGGTCCGGGTGCGGGGGCGGGCGGCGTCCGCCCGGGTCGCCGTCGGGGACGGCGCGCCGGTCGCCGCGGCGCTCTCCGCGCCGGAAGGGCCGGAGACGCTCGTGCTGACCCATGACGGGCGGACGGTGACGTTCACGGCCGCCCGCGACGGGAACACCCTGTGGCTGGGCCGCGGCGGGCACGCCTGGGCGCTCGGCGAGCACGTGCGCGCCGAGGGCGGCGCGACCGCGGGCGCCGGCGGGGACGGCGTGCTACGCAGCCCCATGCCGGGGACCGTCCTCGCCGTGAAGGCGGCGGAGGGCGACCGGGTGGAGGAGGGGCAGCCGCTCGTGGTCGTCGAGGCCATGAAGATGGAGCACACCGTTACCGCGCCGCTCGCCGGTGTGGTGACGAGGCTGCCGGTCCGCGCGGGCGCCCAGGTCGCGCTCGACGCGGTGCTGGCCGTGATCGAGGAGGCATGATGCGGGTCCCCTTGCCGGGCCTGCCCGAGCGGGTCACGATCTATGAGGTCGGGCCGCGGGACGGGCTGCAGAACGAGAAGGCGGTCGTCCCCGCCGGGGTCAAGGCCGAGTTCGTCACCCGGCTCGCGGACGCGGGCCTGCACGCGATCGAGACCACGAGCTTCGTGCACCCGAAATGGGTACCGCAGCTCGCCGACGCCGAGGAGCTGCTCAAGGCCCTGCCCCGCTCGCCGGGGGCGCCCCGGCCCGTCCTCGTCCCGAACGAGCGGGGGCTGGACCGGGCGCTGGAGCACGGCGTCACCGAGATCGCCATCTTCGGCAGCGCCACCGAGACGTTCGCGCGCCGCAACCTCAACCGCACCGTGGACGAGTCCCTCTCCATGTTCGCGCCCGTGGTGGAACGGGCGCGCGCGCAGGGAATGTGGGTCCGCGCGTACGTGTCCATGGTGTGCGGCGACCCTTGGGAGGGCGACGTCCCGATCGAGCAGGTCGTGTCCGTCGCGACGCGCATGATGGACATGGGCTGCTCCCAGCTCAGCCTCGGCGACACCATCGGCGTCGGTACGCCCGGCCAGGTCACCGCGCTCATCGAGGCGGTGACCGCCGCGGGCGTCGGCACCGACCGGCTCGCCGTGCACTTCCACGACACCTACGGCCAGGCGCTCGCCAACACCCTCGCCGCGCTGCGCGCCGGCGTGACCGTGGTGGACGCCTCCGCGGGCGGCCTCGGCGGCTGCCCGTTCGCCGAGAGCGCCACCGGCAACCTCGCCACCGAGGACCTCGTCTGGATGCTGGACGGCCTCGGCGTCCAGACCGGAGTCGACCTCGGCCGGCTCGCCGCCACGAGCCGCTGGATGGCCGAGCGCCTCGGCCGTCCGAGCCCGTCCCGCGTCGTCCAGGCGCTGTCCCCGGAAACGGAGAGATCATGATCGACTTCACGCTCGGCGACGAGCAGGAGGAGCTGCGCCGGACGGTCGAGCGGTTCGCCCGCGACCACGTCGCCCCGGTGATCGGCGACCTGTACGAGCGCGGCGAGTTCCCGTACGAGATCGTCGCCGCGATGGGCAAGATGGGGCTGTTCGGGCTGCCGTTCCCCGAGGAGCACGGCGGCATGGGCGGCGACTACTTCGCGCTGTGCCTGGCGCTGGAGGAGCTGGCGCGCGTCGACTCGTCGGTCGCGATCACGCTGGAGGCGGGCGTCTCGCTCGGCGCGATGCCGATCTACCGGTTCGGGTCACGGGAGCAGAAGGCCCGCTGGCTGCCCGTGCTGACCTCCGGCGAGCGGCTCGCCGGTTTCGGGTTGACCGAGCCGGGCGGCGGGTCCGACGTGCCCGGCGGGATGCGCACCACCGCCCGGCTCGACGGCGACTCCTGGGTGATCAACGGCTCGAAGGCGTTCATCACCAACTCCGGCACCGACATCACCGCGTTCGTCACCGTCACCGCCTTCACCGGCGAGGGCGAGATCTCCACGATCATCGTGCCGAACGGCACGCCGGGCTTCACCGTCGGCCGCAAGTACTCCAAGGTCGGCTGGTCGGCGTCCGACACCCGTGAGCTGTCCTTCGACGACGTCCGGGTGCCCGCCGCGAACCTCGTCGGCGAGCGCGGCCGCGGCTACGCGCAGTTCCTGCGGATCCTCGACGAGGGCCGCATCGCGATCGCCGCGCTGTCGGTCGGGCTCGCCCAGGGCTGTGTGGACGAGTGCCTGCGCTACGTCCGCGAGCGGGTGGCGTTCGGCAAGGAGATCGGCCGCTACCAGGCGATGCAGTTCAAGATCGCCGACATGGAGGTGCGGGCGCACACGGCGCGCCTCGCCTACTACGCGGCGGCGGCCAGGTTGCTGGCCGGCGAGCCCTTCAAGAAGGAGGCGTCGATCGCCAAGCTCGTGGCCTCCGACGCCGCGATGGACAACGCCCGCGACGCCACGCAGATCTTCGGCGGGTACGGCTTCATGAACGAGTACGCGGTGGGCCGCTTCTACCGCGACGCGAAGATCCTCGAGGTGGGCGAGGGCACGTCCGAGGTGCAGCGCATGCTCATCGCGCGCGCCCTCGGCCTGCCGGCGTCCTGACACCGCTCGGTGAGGCGCGGCGGGACCGGGCGCGCGACCGCGGCCGGTCCCGCGGGGTCAGTGGCCGTGCGGGGCGACCCGGCGGCCCCTGATCAGGACGTGCAGGATCCACGCCTGGAGCAGGCCCGCACCGGCCGTCACCACGTAGAAGAGCACGTGGTAGAAGAGCGAATAGGCACCGCTCGGCCCGGGGACGAGCGCCAGCGGCGCCGCCGACAGCGGCAGGGTCACCAGGATCAGCCAGACGCCGCTGAAGCCGGGATCGTCGGCGAAGAGGTCCACGGCGAGGACCGTCAGGGTCACCGCGATGATCAGGACGGCGTAGGCGCCGGGGACGATGATCCCCATCCGGCCGTTCTGGCGGCGGGCCGCGCGTGCGGCGATGCGAGCGAACATGCGCCCCATCGTTTCCGCGAAGGACCCGCACGGCCTGAGTAGGAGTACGCGAATCCCGCTGAGTACGGCGTGGACTGACTTAGGTGATCCGCCTGAAGGTCGTGCGGCGGGACGGCCGATCGCCGCGGGCCCGGAACGATCGGCCGTCCGCGGACCTCAGCGACCGCGGTCGAAGAATCCGGACTTGATCCCGGTGAGCAGCGACGTCCAGGCGGCCGGCGACACCGGCAGCACCGGCCCGCCCGGGTCCGTGGAGTCCCGCATGGCGACGAACCTGTCCGTCAGCGCCGCGACTTCGACGCATTGGTCTGCGTCGCCGCTGCTGCTGTGACTGCTTTTACGCCAGGCCGCGGCCACCTCCATACGCTCCTGGCCCCTACTTCCACTACGGCTGCCCCTACGCCAGTAGGCCGCAACCTCGACGCACTGGCCTCTGCCTTCACTGTGGCTGCTTTTACGCCAGACGGTATGAAGCCCCTTCGGGTTGGTCATGCGCCGACCCTAGCCCCTCCATAAGAGGCAGGGAGTCGGTTGGAGACAACGAGAGCGCACGCAGATGATCGAAGCCTCAGCGGAAAAAAACAGCCGTTGCGGCCTGGACGCGTCCCGCCGAAACGGAAGGACCTCAATATCGCGGTGATCCGTTGCGGAAGCCTGGACCAAGCGACGCGGCGGCCTCCGGCGCGGGGCCTGCGGACGCGGCGTGGTGCGCGCCGATCCGCGCCGGTTGACCGAAAATGACGTCCGATCCCGGCCAGCTCGGTACAGTCCGGTCAAATGCCACTGTCAACGCCGTTCACGGTGCCCATTTCCGGCCAGTCACGGAAATGTCACCACTACCCCCCTTCGAAGGGGCGGAGCTAGGGTTTCACCTCCCGCCTCACATCACCGGGGATGGTGGAATGCGGACTCTGTCCAGATTGCTGGTCATCTCGGCGGCGCCCGGCCGCTCCGCTCCGCGTCCGGCGGCCGCCGCGACGGAGCTGGCGGCGGGCGGCACGGCCGCGCTCGTCCTGCGGCCGCACGATCACTCCTTCATCGAGCCCGATCCGCCCGACCTGCGCGAGCGGGTACTGACCGGGAACGGGCTGACCGATCTGGCGGCCCCGTTCGCGGGCGTGGCCGCCCACGCGGACGGCTCGGTCACCATCGCGGCCGACTGGCTCGGCCTGCGCCAGATCTACGGAGTGCAGGGCGACGGGTGGGCCGCGCTGGGCACGTCCGCGCGGGAGCTGGCGCGGCTGGCCGGTCGCGGCCCGGACCGCGAGGCCCTCGGCGCCTACCGCCTCGTCGGCTACTTCCTCGACGAGGACACCGCGTTCGACGGGGTGGGCAAGCTGCGGCCCGGGCACCGCTGGACGCTGTCGGACGGCCGGCTGACCGAGACCGAGCTCGACCCGGGCGAGTTCCGCACCGATCAGACCCCGCCCGTCGCGGAGGCCGTGCGGGAACTGGCCGACCTCCTGCGCACGGGCATGGAGCAGTGCCTGGACGAGTACCCGGACGCGATCCTCCAGCTCTCCGGCGGCCTGGACACCCGGCTGCTGCTGGCGGCGATCCCGGCGGCGCGCCGGGTCGGCCTGGAGACGCTGACGCTCAGCGCTCGCGACAGCGGCGACGAGGCCACGGCCGCCATGCTGGCACGGCGGAGCCGGATGCGCCGGAACGTCATCGACCTGGCCGGGCTGGAGAAGCTCACCCCTCCCGAGGTGCACCGGCTGGTGCTGGAGGCGGCGCGCCGCCACGAACAGGTCCTCAATCCCCTCCACATGGCGATGCTGGAATGGGTCGAACGGCAGACCACGGAGGCCCCGCGCATCACCGGCCTCGGCGGCGAACTGGCGCGCGGCATGTACTACCCCTTACAGCGCCAGCATCCCGAGGTGACGCCCAGGCTCGTCGAGCGCCTCGCGCGGTGGCGCATCTTCAGCCTGGACGCGGTCGACTCCGGCTCCCTGGACGCGGCGTTCGCGGAGGAGTCCGAGTCCGGCACGATGAAGCGGATCCAGGAGATCTTCGCCGGCTACGGCGGCGACTGGCTGTCGGCCACCGACGCCTTCTACTACCGGCAGCGCTACCACCGGTCCGTGGGCGCGGTCGTGACCAGCTCGTGCACCGACCACACGCACCTCAACCCGATCCTGCACCCGCGCTTCGTGGCCATCGCCGAGGTCCTGAGCCCGACAGCCAAGCGCGGCTCGCGGTTCAACGCGCGGCTCCTGTCGGAGCTCGACCCGGAGATGGCGGCCCTCCCCATGGACACCGGGGTCCGGCCGGACGCGCTCATGGCGTCCAGGCCCCTCCGCGTGGCCCGGACCGCCCGCGACCAGGGAGTGAAGATCGTCCACAAGACGCGGCAGCGCATCTCGCGCCGGGGCGACTCCTGGTCGGCGAGCACCGCGCTCACTCACGCGATCGTGACCCATTGGCGGGCCGAACCGGGTCTTCTCGAACCGGTCGCCAAGTCCGGGCTGATCAGCGGGGAATGGCTCGACCGGCTGCTGTCCGGCTCCACGATGCCCGCCCCGGCCACCGCCGGGTTCGTCGCCCTCCTGGAGGCCGCCCTCGGCGACGACTGACCACGACCCGCGACCACGACCCTCGCCCAACGTGCGGCCCAGCGCGGTCGCCGCCGACCATCGCTCCCAGGGGTCCCGGCGTCGTGGCGGCGGGGTAAAGTCCGACCTTGAGGGGATTGATACCCTGCCGATATGAGTGACCTGGAGGTCCGCCAGCTCCGTTACTTCGTGGCCGTCGCCGAAGAACTGCACTTCGGGCGGGCGGCCCGGCGGCTCGGCATGGCGCAGCCCCCGCTGTCCCGGGCGATCCGGGACCTGGAACGCCACCTGGGCGTGCGGCTGCTCGAGCGGACCACCCGGCAGGTCGCGCTCACCCCCGCCGGGGAGGTCCTGCTCCGCGACGCCCGGACCGCGCTCGACGCGGTCGCCGCCGCCGCGCGGCGCACCCGTTACGCCGGGCGGTCGGCGCCGGGGCTGCGGCTGGCGCTCAAGGCCGACTTCGACGCCGGGCTGCTCCCGCAGATCCTCGCCGCCTACCGGTGCGAGGAGGAGTCGCTCCCGGTGGAGCTGGTGCCGGGCGGGCGGGGAGACCAGGTCCCCGCCCTGCACGACGGGCGGGCGGACGTCGCGATCCTGCCCGCGCCGTTCGAGGGCCGCGGCCTGGACGCCGAACCGCTGCTGACCGAGCCCCGCGTGCTCGCGCTGGCCGCGTCCGACCCGCTGGCCGCCCGGCGGCGGCTGCGGCCGGCCGACCTGGCGGGCCGGGTGCTCCCCGACGGCGCCCCCGCCGAGCGGGGCGGCCTCTCACCCGCCCCCTCCCGCTCCGGGGACGGCCCGCCGCGACCGGACCTGGCGCGGATCTTCAACCTGATCGAGCTGGGAGCCATCGTGTGCTTCCTCCCCGTCTCGGTAGCGCGCCGCCACCCCCGCCCCGGGGTCGCCTACCGGGACGTCGACGGCCTGGACCCGATCACGCTCGCCGTCGCCTGGCCGCAGGACCGTCACTCACCGGCCGTCGCCGCTTTCGTCCGCGCCGCCACGTCGGTGGCGGCGGCCACCCACCCCGAGAGCATCGCGGTGGACACCATGGTGGACATCGCGGAGGACATGACCACGCCTGCCCCTCCCCTCTACGAGTCCGTGCCCCGCTTGTAGGAGAGGCCATAGGGGAGGCCAAGGGACGGAAAAGGACTTTCGTGCGGCGGCCTCGTCTCCCCGAACGCCACCTCCGGCGGCCGTAGCGTTCCGCTCGCGTGGCCTGTGCGCAAGCTGCGCGCGCATGCGCGACGACCGGGTCCTGACATAGGGGAGGCACGTCTTGAGGAGATGCTGGAAGGCCACTGCGGCGGCCGGGGCGGCCACCGCCGCCGTCGCCTCCGCGGCCTGGCCCGCCGCCGGGACCGCGTCGGGCGCCGCCGGGCACCCCGCCGGGGAACGGTGGGCGCTGGTCGCCCAGGAGGGCTTCGACCGTCCGCTGCGAGTGGACGCGGCGCCGTGGCGCCTGGACCCGCAGGGGCCGCGCAGCCCGTGGCACGTCGACGCCTTCGACGACGACGGCGAGGCGTGGAAGAAGATCAGCGGGCCGCTCTTCGCCCGGCAGATGGCCTCGCTCAACGTTTTCCGCAAGCGCGTGGAGTTCGGGAGCCGGGGATGGCTGACCGCCGAGGTCGCGGCCCTCGACAAGGACCGCGACGGCCGGCCCGACTCGCGGCCCGGCCTGTCGGCCGCGCGCCTGCCCGGCGGGCAGGGCGTCGGGCGGATCTCCGAGCCGAGCTGGGACGCCGGGGTGCTCATCCGGCCCACCCGCCCGCTGCCGCCGCGCTACCGCGTGGAGATGACGCTGCGCGGCATCGACTTCGGCGGTAAGCGGCACGGGACCTTCGACTACAACGGCCGGCACAACGGGTACACCACCGAGCCCTGCAAGACCCGGTACCCGTGGACCTTCCAGGGCGCCCTGCCGGGCAAGGGACGCTGCGACTACCCCGACGTGACGCGCGAGAACGGGTTCTATTACCTGACGATCCTCGACTACGCGACGCCGGCGCCGCACGGCAACCCCGGGATCCACTACCGGCGCAAGGCCATCATGGACGGCTACTACAGCGACGACGACCGCTGGAAGAACGCCGGGACCTGCGACGCGAAGACCGGCCGGATCTACCGGACCTTCGACGGGACCTTCAACGGCGTGAACGCGCTGTTCCCGCGCGGTGACCTGTTCCGGGAGGCCGCCAACAACAACATCAGCAACGAGTACTACATCAAGTCCGCGTGCGGAAACGTGTCCATGGACAAGCCCTACGGACCCGGTGGACGTTTCCAGGGACATCTCACCAGCGCGGAACTGCGGCCGGAGCTGCTGCCCAAGGCCGCCTACCGGTTCGCCATAGAACGCGACGGAACCGGCTACACGCTGGAGATGAGCGGCCCGTTTCTGCACACCGGGCAGACGACGCTGCGCGTGCACCACGCATTCGTGGAGGACGGCCGTCCCATCTGGCACTACAACCAGACCCCGGGTGAATACGACGGCCGATTCGACCGCAGGCTCGTCCACAAGGGACCGGCCGGGACGTACATCACCGAGCACTCCTGGCCGAAGGGCTCGGCCTATCCGGACTCCTTCATCATCGGCGACCCGCACCTGAACTACTACGAGGGCTCGGCGTCCGTGGACGACATCCGCCTCTACGTTCCCAAGCACCAGGGCCCCTAGACGGACGGCTCGCGCCCGCGGGACCGCGCCGCGGCCGCCGCCGCATCCGGACGCTGGGAGAAGGATGCGACCTCACGGCCATGGTTACCTGACGCATGGAAACGACTACCTTCAGTGTCCGCACGGTAGTAGTCGGGACATGGACGGTAGCGGAGTCAAGGGCGCGGTCGCCCTCGTGACCGGGGCGGGGCAGGGCATCGGCGCCGCCGTGGCCCGTGCCCTGTCCGAGGGGGGCGCGGCGGTCGCGGTGCTGGACCGCGATGGGCCGAGGGCCGAGGCCGTGGCCGGGTCCCTCCCGGGGCCGGGGGCTGCGGCATGCGTCGCCGACGTCGGCGACGCGGGCGCCGTGGAGCGGGCCGTGGAGCGCGCGGAACGGGACCTCGGTCCCGTCGGCATCCTGGTCAACGTCGCGGGGATCCTGCGCCCGGGCGCCGCCGTGGAGCTGACCGAGGACGACTGGGCCGCGACCCTGGCCGTGAACGCCACCGGCGTGTTCCTCAGCTCCCGCGCCGTCGCGCGCCGGATGGTGCCGCGCCGGGCGGGCACGATCGTCACCGTCGGGTCCAACGCCGCCCGCGTGCCGCGCGCGCACCTCGCCGCCTACGCCGCGGCGAAGGCCGCCGCCGCGCAGTTCACGCGATGCCTCGGCCTGGAGCTGGCGCAGTACGGCATCCGCTGCAACGTGGTGTCGCCCGGCTCGACCGACACCGCGATGCAGCGCGCCCTCTGGCCCGATCCGGGCGCCGGGCTGCGCAGCGCCATCGAGGGCGACCCGGGGGCCTACCGCGCGGGCATCCCGCTGCGCCGGATCGCCGATCCCGAGGACGTCGCCGACGCCGTGTGCTTCCTGGTCTCCGACCGGGCCAGGCACATCACCCTGCACGACCTTTACGTCGACGGCGGGGCCTCCCTGTGTGGGTGATGCCGCATGGTCCGCCCGTTCTCCTGGCCCCGGCGAAAGGTGACCCATGGCCCCCGCCCGCGATGCCGAGTCCGATCCCGCTCGGCTGCTCGCCCAGTACCGGGCGGGTACGTCGTTCTACTTCTCCTCTCCGCCCCGCGTCCTGCTGACCCTGGGCAGGCGGGCCGACATCGCGGCGATGGGCGTGCCCGCGGCACTGCCCGCCGCCGTCGCCGGCGCACTCGACGCCGCCCCTCCCGGCTCGGTCGTCGTGGGCGCCCTGCCGTTCCGCTGGGACCTCCCGCCGCGCCTGCACGTGCCCGCCAAGGCGCAGTGGGCGGTGCCGCTGCGGCCTCCGCGGCGGGTGGCCGCCGCCCTCGCGTCCGAGGCGGTGGTCCGGGCGGTCCCGGAACCGGAGGAGTACGAGCGCGCCGTCCGGGAGGCGCTGACCCGGCTGGCGAGACGCGACGGTCTCGGGAAGGTGGTGCTGGCGCGCGTCCTCGAGGTCACCCTGGCGCGGCGGGTCGACAGCACGCGGTTACTGCGCAACCTCGCGGCGCGCGACTCGCATGGGCACGTGTTCGCGGCGCCGCTCGACGGCCGCACGCTCATGGGCGCCAGCCCCGAGCTGCTGGTGTCGCGCCGCGGGCGGCGGGTCACGTCGCGTCCGCTGGCCGGCTCGGCCGCCCGGAGCGCCGACCCCTTCGAGGACCGGCGCCGCGCCGCCCGGCTGCTGGAGTCCGCGAAGGACCTCGCCGAGCACGCCTTCGTCGTCAGGGCCGTCCGGGACGCGCTGCGCCCGTACTGCGACCGCCTGACCGTACCGGCGCGGCCGTCGCTGGTGGGCACGGCCACGATGTGGCATCTGGGCACGCACGTGACCGGGCGTCTGTGCGACCCGCCTGCCTCGGCGCTGGCCCTCGCCGTCGCGCTGCACCCGACCCCCGCCGTCTGCGGCACCCCCGCCGCGGCGGCCCGTGACGTCATCGCCGAGCTGGAGCCGTTCGAGCGCGGCTACTACGGCGGCGCCGTCGGCTGGTGCGACGCCGAGGGCGACGGGGACTGGGCGGTCGCCATCCGCTGCGCCGAGGTCGGCGACCGCTCGCTGCGGCTGTTCGCGGGGGCCGGGATCGTGCCCGGCTCCGACCCCGCGGCCGAGCTCGCCGAGACGGCCGCCAAATTCCAGACGATGCTGCGCGCCCTCGGCTTGGACGACCTGGATGGGAGAGGCGATGCTACCGGGAGCGACCCCCTGGCCGGACGATCTCGCCGAGCGGTACAGGAGGGCGGGCCACTGGCGCGGCGAGACCCTCGGGGACCTGCTCTGCCGGGCCGCCGCGGCACATGGTGACCGGGAGGCCGTCGTCGGCGGCGGCCACCGGTGGACCTACGCCGGGCTGCACCGGCGGGCGAGCGCATGCGCCGCCGGGCTGCTCCGGCTCGGCGTCCGCCCGCGCGACCGCGTCCTGGTCCAGCTCCCCAACGTCCCGGAGTTCCTCGAGGTCTGTTTCGGCCTGTTCCGCATCGGGGCGATCCCGGTGCTCGCGCTGCCCTCCCACCGGGAGGCCGAGATCGGGTACCTGCTGGCGCACACCGAGGCGGCCTGCTACGTCGTCCCCGACCTGCACGCCGGGTTCGACTACCGGGCGCTCGCCCGCCGCAGCCGCGTCGCCCGCGTCGTCGTCGTCGGCGAGGCCCAGGAGTTCACCTCGCTGTCCGACCTGCGCACCGGCTCCCCCACTCCGGACGAACCGCCCCGTCCCGACCCCTCCGACGTGGCCCTGATGCAGATGTCCGGCGGGACCACCGGCACGCCCAAGCTCATCCCGAGGACCCACGACGACTACGGCTACAACTTCCGGGCCAGCGCCGAGCTCTGCCGGCTGACGCCCGCCGACACGTACCTGTGCGCGCTGCCGATCGCGCACAACTTCCCGCTCAGCTCCCCCGGCGTGCTCGGCGCGCTGTCCGCCGGGGCCAGGACGGTGCTGGCGCCCTCGCCCGGTCCCGAGGTCGCCTTCCCGCTCATCGAGGCCGAGCGGGTGACGATCACCGCCCTGGTCCCGCCGCTCGCGCTGGCCTGGCTGGAGGCGGCCGAGCGCGCCGCCGCCGGTACGGGCGCGCCGCGGGCGCTGTCCAGCCTGCGCGTGCTCCAGGTCGGCGGCGCCACCTTCCCCGCCGTGGCCGCCGCCCGGGTCCGCCCGGTCCTCGGCTGCGACCTCCAGCAGGTGTTCGGCATGGCGGAGGGCCTGCTGTGCTACACCCGGCTCGACGACCCCGAGCCGGTCAGGCTGCGCACCCAGGGCCGGCCCCTGTCGCCCGACGACGAGATCCGCATCGTCGACGACGCCGACCGCGACGCCGGCCCGGGCGAGGCCGGTCACCTGCTCACCCGCGGCCCCTACACCGTGCGCGGCTACTACAGGGCCGATGACCACAACGCCACGGCGTTCACCCCTGACGGCTTCTACCGCACGGGCGACATCGTCCGCGCCACCCCCGAGGGCGACCTCGTCGTCGAGGGCCGCGCCAAGGACCAGATCAACCGGGGCGGCGAGAAGATCGCGCCCGACGAGGTCGAGCACCACCTGCTGGCCCATCCCGCCGTGCGCGACGCCGCCGTCGTCGCCGTCCCCGACCGGCTGCTGGGCGAGCGGACGTGCGCGCTGCTGGTCCCGCGCGACCCGGACCGCCCCCTCGCCCCCGCCGCGCTGAGGACGTGGCTGCGCGAGCGCGGCATCGCCGCCTACAAGATCCCCGACATGGTCGTCACCGTCGAGCGCTTCCCGCACACGGGCGTCGGCAAGATCAGCAGACGCGAGCTGCGCGCCGCCCTGACCGGCCTCGTCCCGTCCCCTCGCGTCCCGCCCCGGCAGGCGCCGCCCCACCGCGAACCGCACCGTTAGGAGTCACATGGCCATTCCCGCCATCGCCCCGTACCCGTTGCCGGCCGAACGGGACCTGCCCGCCCCCCGCGCCGGATGGTCACTGGACCCCGCCCGCGCCGTCCTGCTGATCCACGACATGCAGAACTACTTCCTGGACCCCTTCGCCGGCGCGCCGCTGCCCACGATCCTGGCCAACATCGGCCGCGTCCGCGCCGCCGCGGCCCGCGCCGGGGTCCCCGTGGTGTTCACGGCGCAGCCCGGCGGGCAGACGCCGCGGCAGCGCGGCCTGCTGCGGGACCTGTGGGGCGACGGCATCGGCACGGCGCCCCGGTCCTCGCGGATCGTGGACGCCCTCGCACCGGGCGACGACGACACCCTCCTCATCAAGTGGCGCTACAGCGCCTTCGCCCGCACCGAGCTGGCGGCCCTGCTCGCCGCCACCGGACGCGACCAGCTCATCGTGACCGGCGTGTACGCCCACATCGGCTGCCAGATCACCGCCGTGGAGGCGTTCATGCGCGACGTCCAGCCCTTCTTCGTCGCCGACGCCGTCGCCGACTTCTCGGCGGGCCACCACCGCGCGGCCCTGGCCTACGTCGCGGAGTGCTGCGCGGTCCCCATCGTCACGGGCCGGTCGATCGAGGCCCTCACCCCCTCCGCCCAGCCCGCCTGAGCCCGTCCCGCAGGAAGGAACCGCATCCATGGGCCACCTCCCCCACGACCCGGGCGCGCCACGCGGGGAAGCCGCGACGAGCCGGGCACGTCCGTCCCCGCTGGCGCTGGTCGCCGAGAGCACCGGCACGCCCCCGGAGGACCTGCGCGCCGAGGACACCTTCGAGGACCTCGGGCTGGACTCGCTGCTGATGGTCAGGCTGCGGCTGCGCCTGGAAGAGGAGTTCGGCCTGTGGCTCGACGAGGTCGACCTCAACCTGACGACGACCCTGGCCGAACTCGAACACCTGCTCCAGACCCACGGCTCCTGACGGAGATCGCGAGGCCAAGCGTGAAGGGAAGTCCGATGCCTTTTCTGCGTGCGGGACAGGATCCCGAGACGGTACCGCTCGGGCCGGTCGTCCGCTTCGCTCGCCGCACGGGTATGTGGAGTGATTCGCCCATCTATCCCTGCGAGATCCTGGAGATCGAGGGGCCCGCTCCTCCGCTGGCCACGCTCCAGGCGCACGTCGCCGAGCGACTCGACCGCGTCCCGGCGCTGAGCTACGAGCTCGACGACCAGCGCAAGTGCTGGGCGCCGGTCCCCGGTTTCGACGTCCGGCCGCACATCGGCGAGCAGCGTCTCGCCCCCGGCGCCGACGCGCTGGCGGCCGCCCTGGATCTTCCGCGGTTGCCGACCGACCGTCCGCTGTGGGACCTGACCATGCTGCACGGCCACGACCCCGGCACGTACGCGCTGTGCTACCGCGCCCACATGATGTTCCAGGACGGCCCGTCCGTGATCAGCACGCTGGAGGCCCTGTTCGGCCGCCGCCGGCTGGCCCACCCCGCCACCGTGTCCCCCCGCCCCGCCGCCGAACCGGTACGGCCCGTCCTCACGGCCCGCGCGTGGGCGGATCTCTGGGGGTGCCTCCGGCGCGCCACTCCCTGGTCGCGTGGCCTGCCTTCGCCCACCGGGCGCTGCGCCGTTCACAGCACCACCCTGGACGTGCCGCAACTGCTGGCCGTCGCGAAGGCGCACAGGGCCACCCTCCATCAGGTGGGCCTGGCCTCGTTCACGGGGGCGTTCCGAGCCTGGGCCCCGCTGGGCTGGCACAAGCCGACCGCCGGAGGCGGGCTCACCCTCGGGATGACGATGAGCCTGTGGTCCCCCGGGCGCAGCACGGGCCTGGGCAGTCAGGTCGGAGTCCTGCCGGTCACCCTGGCCTGCGGGCGGTCCTCACCGCTGGAGCATCTGCGGGAGGCCATGGACCAGACGAGCGAGGAGCGGATCCGGATCCACCGCGCGCGAGCGCGGATACTCCTGCGGTGCGCGCCCATGGCGCTGGCCGTGCTGCTGGAGCGCTTCACCCACCAGAGATCCGCCGCCGCATGCGTCACGACCTTCCGCATCGCTCCGGGGCTGAGCTTCGGCGGAGCACGGGTGCGCGCCGTGGTGGTGGTCCCTCCGCGGTTCTCCACCTTCCAGCGCCTCATGATCTCCACGACCCAGTACGAGAGGACGGTGACCGCCGTCCTGGTCGCCGACACCTCGCTCACCGCCTCACCCCGCACCGGCCTGCCCCGGCTGGAGACCCTGTGGCATGAGGCGCTGACCACGCTCCACGCCCTGCACACCTGACCGCGAGGGCCGGACCATGACTCTGCTCGACCAGCCGGACGACGAGCGCGCCGGCGTGTCCCCGGCCGTCCCGGCCCAGGCCCGCCGGTGGGCGGCGACCGCCGCGATGTGCCTGGGCCTCTTCCTCATCAGCGTCGACGGGACCGTGTCCAGCATCGCCATTCCGGATCTGCAACGCGACCTGCGGCTGTCGATCGCCGAGGTGCAGTGGGTCGTCGACGCCTTCGCGGTGGTGATGGCGGGCACGGTGCTGGCGGCGGGGACCCTGGGCGACAGGATCGGACGCCGCCGCACGTTCAACGCCGGCCTGCTGGTGTGCGCGGCCTCCGCGGTCGCCGGGGGCCTCGCCGCCACGCCCGCCGAGGTGATCCTCGCCAGGGCGGCCATGGGCGCGGGCGCCGCCCTGGTGATGCCGGCGACACTGTCGATCATCATCGCCCTGTTCCCGGAGCCGTTGCCGCGGCGCCGGGCGATCACGCTCTGGGCGGCGGTCGCGGCGGTCGGCGCCCTGCTCGGACCGGTCCTGGGCGGCTGGCTGGTCGACCGCTACTCGTGGCGTTCGAGCTTCTGGATCAACCTGCCGCTCGCCGCCGTGGCCGCCGCGCTGGCGGCGTGGCCGGTCCCGGAGTCGCGCAGGTCCGGCGCCGCCCCTCTCGACCGGGCCGGCGCGGTCCTGTCGACCGCGGGCCTGACCACGCTGGTCTGGGCGATCGTCGAGGGTCCCGGCCGGGGCTGGACCGATCCGCCGGTCCTGGCGGCCTTCGCGGGCTCGGCCCTGCTGCTGGCCGCGTTCACGGCGTGGCAGGCCCACGGCCGGGCACCGATGCTGCCGCTGCCGCTGCTGCGGGAGCCGCGCGTCGCGCTGGGACTCGCGGCGATGACGCTGATCTCCCTCGCCGCCATGGGGTCCTTCCTCCTCATCACCCTGCACCTGCAGAACGTCCTCGGCTACTCCCCCGCCGCGGCGGGCGTCCGCCTGCTCCCGGCCATGGCGGGGCTCCTGGCCGGCGCGGCGGTCGCCCTGCCCCTGATGGGCAGGATGGACCACGGCGTCATCCTGGTCGGGATCGCGGTCACCGCCACCGCGCTCGCGTGGCTGACGACCCTCACCCCTCGGACCGGATACGGCTCACTGGCCGTCGCCCAGGTGGTGCTGGGAGCGGGCGGCGGCATGGTGCTCACCACGAGCACCGACATGGTCATGGCGGCGTTCCCGGGACACCGCGCCGGACTGGGGTCGGCGCTCAACGACGTCACCCGCCAGGTCGGGCTGGCCCTGGGCGTCGCCGTGCAGGGCTCGATCCTGGCGTCGGCCTCCGCGCGGCGGCTCGGCGAACTCCTCGGCGACGTCCCCGGCGGCGTCGACGCGACCGCCGTCCTCGCCGCCCCGCGAGCCGGGCCCGGCTCGCCCTCGCCCGAGACCGTCGCCGCGGCACGGGACGCCTTCGTCACCGGCATGACCAGCTCCGCCCTGGCCGGCGCCCTCACCCTCACCGCGGTGGTCGTCCTCGCGCTCTGCCATGCCCTCCGCCGCCGTCTCGCGGGGGCCCGCCGCAGGCCGGGGCGCGCGTCGAACCGGTGACCGCGCCGTCCCGACGTGCCGCTGGGGGCCGGTCGCTCGAACCCGGCCTCCAGCGGGACCTCAGCGGGCCAGGGCCGCCAGTTCGTCCCGTGCGGGTGTTCCGGGCAGGGACGCCAGCGCCTGGTGCGCCCGCGTCCGATGCTCCTCGGCCATGCGCTGCGCGTGCCGCAGGGCGCCGGTCTCCCGCAGCACCGTGTGCACCTGTGCGACCGCGCCCTCACCGAGGGCGCGGTTCAGCCGGTCGCGCTGCTCGTCGTCGGCCCGGCTCCAGGCCAGCAACAGCGGCAGGGCGGGGCGCCGGTTGCGCAGGTCGCTGTCGGCGGGCTTGCCCATCCGCGCGGCCGGGACGTCCTCGCCCGCCCCTCCCGCGGCGCCGTCCCGGGGCAGATAGGGCAGCAGGTCATCACGGATCTGGAAGGCCAGGCCGACATGCTCGCCGAACTCGGCCAGCGACTCCACCGCGGCGGGACCGGCGCCGCCCAGCAGCGCGCCGACGGCGCACGCCGCCCGGGTGAGCACCGCGGTCTTGGCGCGCGCCATCGCCAGGTACGCCTCCACCGGGCTGTCCAGCCCACCGGACAGATCCAGCTCCGCCATGGCGCCGTGGCACACCGCCGTGCCCGCCCTGGCCTGCTCCCGCATCGCCGCGACCACCACTTCGGCCGGCACACCGCGCTCGGCCGCCTGGTCCAGCGCGGTGAACCATTCGAAGAACAGCGCGTTCCCGGCGATGATCGCCCGCTCGATCCCGTAGGCGGCGTGGACCGCCGGCCGCGACCGCCGCGTCCCGTCGCGGTCGATGATGTCGTCGTGCAGGAGGCTGCCGGTGTGGACGGCCTCGAACCCCACCGCCGCGGGCAGCGCGCGCCCGGCCTCGCCGCCGACGGCCAGCGCCGACAGCACGACCAGCGAGGGCCGCAGAAGCTTGCCGGAGGGGATCAGGGCGTACCGGTGGATCTTCGCCAGGCCGGCGCCGTCCTCGGGCCACCGGGCGGCGAACTCCCGCCGCAGGTTCTCCAGCACCCATTCGCCGAGCGACGGCGTCGGGACGCGGTCGCGGGGCACGGCACTGTCTCTCGTAGGTGAGCCGGTCATCCGGGCGGCCTCTCTCATCCGAAGTCCTCAGCGTCGCTGCGCTGGCCCCGACAGAACTCTCCTCGTAACCCTCCGGCGTCGGCGGCTCCGCTGTCCATGACCCGTCCGGGCAGCACGGACTGGCGCCCGATGACGATTACCTGTCGCGATCGTTCGATTACTCAAAGTGAGTATCGGGGACGTCGCCTGGGGTCACTGCGCGGAGGGGAGCAAGCCCGTGAATCCATGCGAGCAGCCCGGACGGCGGGAAGGGTCCCGTCCATGACGCGGCGCACCGAACTCGATAACGCGGTGTCACAGAGCGTCGAACGAGCAGCGCGGGCTCTGGTGGCGTTGCAGGGAGACGACGGGCGGTGGGACCTGGGACTCAGCAACAAGGTCAGCGTCGATGCCCACCAACTGCTCGTGCACACCTTCCTGGGATTGCCGCAGCCGCCGGAGAGCACGGCCGTGGCGGCTTGGATCCGGTCGCAGCAGACATCGGAGGGCGGCTGGCCGACCTTCACCGGCGGCCCCGACCAGGTCTCCACCAGCGTCATGGCCTACCTCGCCCTGCGCGTCGCGGGCGATCGGGCCGACGCCCCGCACCTGCGCGCCGCCGCGGCGCGGATCACGGAACTCGGCGGACCGGCCGCCTGCGGCATGACGACCCGCCTGTGGCTGGCCATGCTGGGCCTGCTTCCGTGGTCCGGGGTGCGGTCCCTGCCGCCCGAGGTGGCGCTGCTCCCCGCCCGCGGGCCCCTGTCGGTGAACGATGTCGCCGTCTGGGCGCGGCCGGCGCTCCTGTCGGTCGCGGTGATCACGACGCTGCGGCCCGTCCGCCGGCTCGGGCTCGGCGTCCCCGAACTCGGCCTTCCCCCGGGCAGCGACGCTTCCGCCCGCTCGTCCGGGCCGGGCGCCTATCACCAGCGAACACCGTCGTGGCCGCACCGGCGTTCCCTGGCCCGGATCCGCCGCTGGCTGCTCGCGCACCAAGATCCGGACGGCTGCTGGGGAGGGACTCATGCCGCCACCATGTTCGCCATCACGGCGCTGCGCTCGCTGGGAGAACCGGTCACCGGGCCGGTTCTGGGCCACGCACTGGACGGGCTGAGGACCTTCCTCCACCCCACCGAGGACGGGCACCTCAGCGTCCGGTTCTCCCACGCCGAGATCTGGGACAGCGCCCTGAGCGTGCTGGCGCTCCAGCAGTCGGGGTGCCCCTCCGCCCGGCCGGCCGTACGGCGGGGCCTGGACTGGCTGATCACCCGTCAGCATCACTGGCCGGGCGCGTGGTCCGCGCACCGGCCCGATCTCGTGCCGGGCGGCTGGCCCTTCCAGGACGGCAATCTGCACTGCCCCGACACCGATGACACGTCCATGGTGGTCCGGGCCCTGCTCGGCGAGGAGGACGGCGGAGCCCGCCACGACGCGGCCCGGCTCCGGGGGCTGACATGGCTGGCGGGCATGGCCGGCCGGGACGGCGGATGGGCGGCCTTCGACGCCGACGCCAGGGTGGCCAGGGTTCGCGCCGTCCTGCCGACCGATCCGGTGCCCTTCGTCGATCCCCCGACCGCCGATGTCACCGCCCACGCCGTGGAGGCGCTCGCCCAGGCGGGCGACGCTCATCGCCACGCGGTCCGCCGCGGGGTGCGCTGGCTGCTGGACGCGCAGGAGCCGGACGGTTCCTGGTACGGCAGATGGGGATGCAACTACGTCTACGGAACCAGCGCCGTCCTCGTGGCGCTCAAGGCGGCGGGGGGCGGACCCACCGCCGCGGCGATACGGAACGGCGCCGCGTGGCTGGCCGCGCACCGCAATCCCGACGGGGGCTGGGGCGAGGACCACCGTTCCTACCGCGATCCCGAGTGGCGGGGCCGAGGGCAGAGCACCGCGTCGCAGACGGCCTGGGCGCTCATGGGACTCATGGCCGCCGGGCATCGCGACGAGCTCGTGGAGGGGGGAGTCGAGTGGCTCCTGCGGCGCCAGGACGAGACCGGTCTCTGGCCTGAATCCCTGCACACCGGGACCGGCACCCCCTGGATCTCGCCCATCCGGTACGGCTCCTATCCCAAGGTCTTCCCGCTCATGGCCCTGGCCGCCTACCGCACCGGCGCCCCCTCGGCCGCGCCCGACTTCACTGAGATGAGGCCTTCGTGACCACGGTGCCCACTCCGGGACCGCCGTCCCCGCAGGAGGTTTCACGGCGGCTCCCCCGAACCGACATCCCCAGGGCCGATCCGGTGGGACGCCGGGCGGCGGAGGACCGGCTGCGCGACTGGGCCCGCCATTATCGGCTGACCCCGCACGGGGAAGAATGGTTCCAAATGGACGTGGGAGGGGACGCG
The DNA here is from genome assembly GCF_900659635.1 of Actinomadura roseirufa. Classification (GTDB taxonomy): domain Bacteria; phylum Actinomycetota; class Actinomycetes; order Streptosporangiales; family Streptosporangiaceae; genus Spirillospora; species Spirillospora roseirufa. The sequence goes on from NZ_CAACVB010000075.1 coordinate 27,293, forward strand.
TACGATTTGTACCCCGCGGCGGACGAGAAGATCAGGGATCTGAGCGCGCGGCTCAATTTCTGGCTCACCGCATTGGACGAGATCGCGGAGAATGCCGTCGACGACGTCTCGCTCGGCGCCCTCAACGACCAGGTGATCAGGGTCACCGCGGTCCTCGACGACACCGCTCGCGTCCCGTCCGGCAACGGTTTCGACGCGGCCCTGGCGGATCTGCTGCGTCACGCGGCGACGCTCCTTTCCCCCCACCAGCGGAGCGTTCTTCACGACGCGATGCGCGCGCTGCTGGCCCTGTGGCCGTGGGAGGGCGTTCACCGCGCGACCGGGACCTGGCCCACTCCGGACGGCTACCTCGTCGCCCGCCGGCACCTGTCGGCGGCGTGGCTGGTCCGGACGATGGCCGAGCCGCTGAACTCGATCGCCATCACGCCCCGGACCCCGGGATACGGCCGCCACCTGGACTTGAAGAGGGCCACGTGCACCGTCATGGCCCTGCAGAACGATCTGGCGTCCTATTCCAAGGAGTACCGCGACACCGGTGCCGTCCCGTTCAGCATGCCCGGGACGATCATGCACCACCGCGGGTGCGACATCGCGGAAGCGCTCGCCGCCACCCGGCGGCTCCTGGAGGCCGAGACCGCCGCGACCACCGACCTCATTCTGGCAATGCTGGAATCATCGGATCGTGAAATGCGCGACTACGCCCGCGACTCGGCGTACGTCATCAATTTCTCGAACCAGTGGTTCGGCAAGCAGGAACGCTATCGAACTTCAGCCGAAGATGGCCCGAATTGATGCTCCCAGGTCATGACATCAATGGCGGAAAGGCCCGGACATGCCGGACGAAGACCTGCCCCAGCTCCCGTTCGAGAGAGACGACCTCCTCCTCCCGCCCGCACTGACCCGTGAGCTGCGGGCCGGCGGAAGGGTTCACCGGGTGAGAACCGCGGTGGGGCACAGCGCGTGGCTGGTCACCGGGTACGAGGAGGTCCGGGCACTGCTGGACGACGACCGGCTCGGCCGCTCCCACCCCGACCCGGCCAACGCCTCCAGGTCGGGGAACTCCGTCCTGTTCGGAGGGCCCCGCGGCCAGATGGACCGGGAGCGCCGGGCGCACGCCAGGACGCGCTCCATGTTCCTGCCCTACTTCACCGCCAAGCGCATGCGGATGCTGCGCCCGAGGATCGACGAGCTCACCGACGGCCTGCTGGACGGCATCGAGGACCACGGGGCGCCCGCCGACATCCAGAAGATGCTCGCGACCCCGCTGCCCATCCTGGTCATCTGCGAGTTGCTCGGGGTGCCCTACGAGGATCAGGCGGACTTCCGCGCCTGGACGGAGGCGGCGACCAACACCCGAGACCGTGATCTCTCGGTCCGGGGATCGGCCAAGGCCTACGAGTACGTGCGGGGCCTGGTGGCGCGGAAGAGGCGCGAGCCGGGCGACGATGTGATCAGCAGGCTGTGCGGGCACCCGGACGCGAGCGACGAGGAGATCGTCAAACTGGGGATGAAACTCCTCGTCGCCGGACACGAGACGACCGTCTCGCAGATCGGCTGGGGAGTGCTGTTCCTGCTCTCCCACCCCCGGCAGTGGCAGATGCTCCTGGACGATCCAAGCCGGATAGACGACGCGGCGGAGGAGATTCTGCGGGCCCCCGTCACGCTGCCCAACGGCGTGGGCAGGTACGCGCAGGTGGACCTGGAGATCGACGACGCGCAGATCAAGGCGGGAGATCTCCTGCTCCTGGAGAACGGCGCGGGGAACCACGATCCGAACGTCTTCCCCGAACCGGATCGCTTCGACATCACTCGCAGGCCGAACCGGCATCTCACGTTCGGGCATGGCGCCCACTACTGCGTGGGGGCGCCACTGGCCCGGATGGAGCTGCAATCGGTGCTCGCACGGCTCATGCCCCGCTTCCCGGAACTGCGGCTGGCGGCACCGGTCACCGAGCTTCGCGTGCGGGACGACGGACTCACCTCCGGCCTGGTGGAGCTGCCCGTGTCGTGGTGACGCCCCCCGCCGGGAACGGCCCCGGAACGCCGATGCACGCGATCGTCGCCCGCACCCTGGCCGCCCCGACCGGCGGACCCCGCTGGAGACCCAGGCCCTGCTTCGCAAGATGGGCCGCGACCCCGCGATGACCACCGTCATCAGTGAGAGGATCACCACCGAGGTCGTGCACCCGGTCTCCGACCCCAGCCGCAACGCCCGCCGCGCGACACCTAACGGCGAGAACCTCCAGGACGAGGGCTTCCACGGAGCGATCAAGTCCGCCCGGCTGTTCAGGTCCACCGAACGGGTCATCAGCCTCACCTTCCGACACCGTGTGAGGCCACACCCACGACGACCTAACGGTCGTCGCGGTCAACTGAGGCGCCGTCCGGCCCGTCCCCGTTCGCCCGGCAGCACGGGTCCGTGACCCGCCCGCGTTCCTTCCGCACGCGGCCCGCCTCCCACTCCGGAGGCGGGCCGTCGAACGCCCGCCCACCGTGCCGCCCCCTGCGCGACTCGGCCGCCGAAACTTCTCCCGGGCCGGGCGATGATTTCCGGACGGGGCGCCGGTCTACCTCGATGACCAGGGCGGACGGCGGGGACGGAGGTGAGAGTCCGGTGTCGTGTGCGTCACATCCAGTTGACCTCAACTTAGGTCGAGGTCGAACCCTGGACGGCGGGGAGCAGGACCGACTCTCCCGGATTGTCGGACCCCACCGGAATACTCCGGAACCCGGCGAAGTTTAACCGTTCGCGAAAGTGTCAGTCTCTGCAGTATTTTGCTGCGGGACTCCCTCAACGATGTCCCCCGGCCCCCGTGTGCCCAGTTCGCACGGGCTTGATGATTGGAAAGTGAGTTGGCAGCTCCCGCGTCTCCGCAGACGGCGGACGACCTGAAGGAGGCCCCGGCCTCCGGAGGAGGTCTGGACCGCGGCGTGCTCGCGGTGGCCATGGTCGTCGTCCTCGGCGCGATCATGTCCATCCTGGACGTGACCGTCGTCAATGTCGCCATCAACGACCTGGCCCGGGAGTTCGAGACTCCCCTGTCGACGATCCAGTGGGTGGCCACCGGCTACACGCTGGCCCTGGCCACGGTGATCCCGATCACCGGCTGGGCGTCGGCCAGGTTCGGCACCAAGCGGCTGTACATGATCTCGATCGCGCTGTTCGTGCTCGGCTCCATGCTGGCGGGCCTCGCCTGGTCCGCCGAGACACTGATCGCCTTCCGGGTGCTGCAGGGACTCGGCGGCGGCATGATCATGCCGGCCGGCATGACGATCCTCACCCAGGCGGCGGGCCCGAAGCGGGTCGGCCAGGTGATGAGCGTCGTCGGCATCCCGATGCTGCTCGGCCCCATCCTCGGCCCGATCCTCGGCGGCTACCTCGTCGACGACGTGTCCTGGCGCTGGATCTTCTTCATCAACCTGCCGATCGGCCTGGTCGCGCTGCTGGCGGCCGGCCGGATCCTCAAGCGCGACACGCCGAAGCCGGCCGAGCGGCTGGACGCGATCGGGCTGATCCTGCTCTCGCCCGGCCTCGCCTCGCTGATCTACGGCCTGGCCAAGGGCGCCGAGCTGAAGGACTTCCTCAAGCCCGAGTCCGCGATCTACACCGCGGTCGGCGCGGTGCTGGTGGTCGGCTTCGTGTTCCGGGCCCTGAACGCCCGCAACCCGCTGATCGACCTGCGGCTGCTCAAGCGCCGCTCGGTGGTGGCCGCGTCCGGCACGATGGTCCTGTTCATGGCCTCGTTCATGGGCGCGATGCTGCTGCTGCCGCTGTACTACCAGACGGTCCGCGGGCAGAACGCGCTGCACGCGGGCCTGCTGCTGGCCCCGCAGGGTCTCGGCGCCATGATCACGATGCCGATCGGCGGCAAGCTGACCGACCGGATCGGCCCCGGCCGGGTCGTCCTGGTCGGCATGGTGGTGGTCGTGCTGTCGGTGGCGGGCTTCGCCTCGGTGATCCAGGCCGACACGTCCTACTGGCTGCTCGGCGGCATCCAGTTCGTCATGGGTCTCGGCATGGGCATGACGATGATGCCGACGATGGCGGCCGCCATCCAGACCCTCGACCACGACGAGGTGCCCCGGGCCAGCACGATGCTGAACATCATCCAGCAGGTGTCGTCCTCGGTCGGGACCGCGATGATCTCGGTGCTGCTGGCCAACCAGCTCGCCGACAACCTCGGCGGGGGCGGTGGCGGCGAGATCGGCTCCGCGCACAAGATCCCGAAGGAGGTGCTGGACAAGATCGCCGGTCCGATGGCGGACGCGTTCCAGCACACCTACTGGTACCCGGCGGGGCTGCTGCTGTTCGCCTTCCTGCCGGCGCTGCTGCTGCCGCGCAGGAGGCCGGAGAGCACCACGGCCGACGCGCCGATGCAGATGCACTAGCACGACCGCTCCGGCACCGCCCGAGCACGGCACCGCCGAGTACGGCCGCGCCCCGGCGCGGCCGTACTCGGCGGGCCGCTCCAGAACGGCCCTGGTGCGTTCCACGCCCCGGTTCGGGACTCCTCAGTCCCGCATCGGGGCGTTCGTCGTCCAGGGGCGCGGACAGGACGCGCCAGCGGCATCCTGCGGCCTCACCTCCGCGCGGCGGGGAGCACGGCCGCACGGCCGGTCGCGCACGTGTGGAGGCAGCGGCCGCGCCGGCCCGTGAACGGGGGCCGGCGGCGCCCGGACCGCCGGGCGGTCCAGGCGATCGAGGTCCTGTCCGGGCTACCGGCGTTCACACGAGCATGTGGTCGAAGTCACCGTCCTTGGCTCCGCCCACGAACGCCTCCACCTCCTCGCGCGTATAGACGAGGATCGCGCCCTCCGGGTCGCGCGAGTTGCGCACGGCGATCTCCCCGGTGGGCAGCTCCGCCATCTCGACGCAGTTACCGCTCGGGTTGCTCCGCCGGCTCTTCATCCAGACGAGCCCGTTACGCCAGACGTCCGACAACTGCTGGCCGTCCATCCATGCCCCCTCTAGGCGTTTCCGCCTCCCCATAGGGAGGCCGCGATCTCGCCCCACCCCACACCATGGTACGAGATGCACGTGCATTCGTTCTTGCATACGTTCATGCATACGGTCTTGCATCTGCACGACTTGGGGAGCAAGATAGCGAACGCTCACCGGTGACCCATCCGCTCGCCTCTCGAGGTTTGACAATGACCGTTGACCAGGCAGACGACGTCGCAGCCCTCGCCATGGGGGGCCGGCGGCCGCGGCACGCCGCGGCCGCCCACGCGCGCTGGCCGGACGCCCCGGCGCCCGCGCATCC
>NZ_CAACVB010000076.1 GCF_900659635.1 Actinomadura roseirufa
CGCCGCCGGTGTCCGCGCCGCCGGGGCCGCGGGGGTGGCCGCGACCAGCGCGGCGGACGCCGCCAGCGGCGGCGCCAGCAGCGGCTCGCCCGCCACCGCCTGCGCCACCGCCAAGGGGACCAGCATCACCAGGGTCGCCCAGGCGGGGCGCAGCCTCCCGCTCACCGGCCGAGCCAGTCGTTCTCGGTGCCGGCGACCTTGTTCACGTAGTTCGTCAGGGTCTGCAGCGCGACGATCGCGATGATCTCCAGGACCTGCGCCTCGGTCCATCCGGCCGCGCGCGCCGCCGCGTCCCCGGCGTCGCCCCGCGACTCGGTGAGCTCCCGCGCGAACGCCACCGCCGCCGCCTCCTTCGGATCGGCCGACGTCCCGGCCTTGGCCGCCTCGATCTCCGCCTCGTCCAGCCCGGCGCCCCGGGCGCCGTGCGTGTGGGCCGAGACGCAGTAGGAGCACGCGTTCGCGGCGCCCACCGCCAGCGCGATCCGCTCCGCCGTCGCGGGCGGCAGGGTCGCCCTCTTCAACGCGCGCGACAGCCCCAGATACCCCTCCAGCACGGCCGGCGAGTTCGCCATGACCCGCACCATGTTCGGTACCCGCCCGAGGCGCCGCTCCAGCTCGTCCAGCTTCGGGTCCTCCCGCACCGCCTCGATCACGATCATCTGCCCTTCTAACGGAAGCCACCAGATGATCCCGTTATAACATAACGCCATGACATCCCAAAACCCGTTAGACTGGAGTCATGAGCGACGATCCGCTGGCACTGCGCTTCGCGAGCACGATCCGCGCCGACCGGACCGGCCTGCGCGACATGCTCGACACCCCGGAGGGGCTCACCGCCTGGGTCCGCGCCCAGGACCTCGCCCCCTACATCGACACGGCGGCCTTCACCGCGGACGAGTCGGCCCAGGTCCGCATCAGGGAACTGCGCCAAGCCGTCCGGGCCCTGTTCGCGCGCACGGTCGCGCCGGAGCCGCCGAGCCCCGCCGACGCGGCGCGGCTGCCGTCCTTCCCCGAGGCCCTCGCCCTGGTCAACGGCGCCGCCGCGCCCGTCCTGCGCCGGCTCGACTGGCGGGACGCGCCGCGCCGGCACCTCGCCCCCACGGTCGACGCCCCGGTCGCCCGACTCGCCGCCGCGCTGGCCGACGCGTCCATCGACTTCTTCGCCGATCCGGTCGCCACCCAGGTCCGCGTCTGCCCGGCCCCCCGCTGCGTCCTCTACTTCATCAAGCGGCACCCGCGCCAGGAGTGGTGCTCGGTGGCCTGCGGCAACCGCGCCCGCGCGGCCCGCCACTACCACCAGCACCGCTGAGCCCCGCCCGCCGAAGCCCTGCTCGGAAGATTCAGGCCGCGACCGATGCGCGCTCCCGCGCCCACTCCTCGAAGTCAGTGAGCGGGATGCCGAGGTCCCTCGCATACTGGGGGCGGGCGGGCTGGCCGACCACGTTCAGCCACTCGTGCGAGGCGCCCATCGGCGGCATTCCAGCGGCGAGGGCCTCCTCCTCGGTCATGTCGGGCGCCGCCAGGGACCTGCCCCACGCGCGGGAGAGGACCCCCGCGATCTCCGTCATCGACAGGTGGTCGCTCGCCAGTTCCAACTCGACCTCGTGGAACCGCTCCGGCGCGGCGATGGCCGCGGCGGCGGCTCGGCCGATGTCGTCCACCGCGATCAGGGACAGCCGGGTCTCGGGCTTCAGCACGCTGACCAGCCCGCCCTCGATGCCGCGCGGGAACAGAAAGGCCATGGACGGAAGGAAGTTCTCCATGAAGAAGGCCGGCTTCAGCAGCGTCCAGTAGGGGAAGCCGGCTTCGCGGACCCGGTCCTGGATCGCGCTCTTGGCGCCCAGTGTCGGTTCCATCGCGGTCCAGTGCCCTTCGGCCCAGCCCGGAGCCTCCGTATGCCGTCCGGCGCCGCTGACGGACGTGTGCACGAACTGCGATACCCCCGCCGCCCTCGCGCCCTCCACGAGGTTGACGCCCTGGACGACCTCCCCTTCGAAATCGAAGGCGTCCCCGTCCGCCGCGGGCATCTGCACGGAGAACACGGCGCGGGCCCCCTCGGCGGCCCGGGTCACCGAGTCGCGGTCGCGGAGATCCCCGGTGACGAGGTCGGCGCCCAGCGCCGCGACGGCCCGAGCCCGTCCGGCGCCCGGATCGCGGACCAGGGCCCGAACGGGCACCCCGGCGGCGAGCAGGGCACGCGCGGCGGCACCGCCCTGCCTGCCGGTGGCACCGGTGACCAGAACGGGCGCGGAGTCCGTGGACATGATGATCCTCCTAGGTCGCGACCAAAACGGCGGGGCCCGCCGTTTCTCTTCGGTACGATACGGCGGGGCCCGCCACTTAACAACCCGGAGATGACGCCATGCCCGAACGCCAGCGCGCGGACGTCCGGCGCAACCACGCGCGAATCCTCGCCGTGGCCGAGGAGGAGGTCGCCGCGCACGGCGCCGCCGCCTCGCTGGAGCAGATCGCCCGCAGGACGGGCGTCGGTTCGGCGACCGTGCGCCGGCACTTCCCCACCCGCCGCGCACTGCTGGAGGCGGTCTCGCGGAAGCGGATCGAGGCCCTGAGCGCACGCGCCCGCGACCTGACCGGCCAGGGCGACGGCCGGAGCGCGCTCCTGGAATGGCTGGACGACGTGGTCGCCTATGCCGCCTCCGCGCGGGGCCTGGCGGCCGCCCTGTCCTACGAGGCCGACCCCTTGCACGAGAACGCCTGCTCGGCGGCGCTGGAAGAGGCGGCGACCCCTCTGCTCCACCGCGCCGCCCGCGACGGCGCGGTGGCGGCGGACGTCACCGTCCAAGACCTGATCACGCTGATCGTCGGCATCGTCCTGGCCACCGAACACCACCCCGACCCCGCCGCCGAGGCGGCCCGCCTGTTCCGACTGGCCGTCGCGGGCCTGAGCCCCCAAACCTGAGCCCCACCCACCTCGAACAAACTCACGACCCGCCCGCAATCACACGCAACCCCAAAGCAGCGAACCGCTCCAGCCACGCAGAACCCGCCGAGCCCAAACACCCCCCGAACCCACGAAACGCCCCGCGCGCTCCAGATTCGCGGCACGCCCAGGACTCACGGGCGCTCCGAACCCACGAACGCCCCGACGTTGCGGCACCCGGGCCGGCCCCCCGGCACTCGACTCGCGGGGGCGGGCTGGAGCTGCGGAACCTTCAAAAACAGCAAGTCACCCCGGGCGGGTGCCGTGTGTCGGAGGCACGGGCGCTTTGAGAACGCCCGGCGCCTCGGAGTTGCGGGGCGCGTTCGGGATTGTGGGCCTACGCATTCGGCTCGCGGGGGCGGGGTGGGGCTGCGGCATCCTCCAGATCGGTGGGCGCCTCCGGGGGGTGGGGTGCGTTGGGGGCACGGGGCTCCGGGATGGCGGGACGCCCGGCGTTCGCGCTTTACGTTCGTGGCATGTGCGGGGCTGGGGTCCGGGCCTGTGGGCCGCTCGGAGTGGGGCGCCCCGGGGTGTGCGGGGCTTGTCAGTTCGGGGTCGCGAGGGTCAGGGGGAGGACGGCGGGGGCACCGGATTCTCTGAGCAGGCGGGCCGCGACGGTCAGGGTCCAGCCGGTCTCCACCCGGTCGTCCACCAGGAGGACGGGGCCGGGGGCCTCGGGCAGGGCCGCGGCCAGGTCCGGGGGGACGGTCAGGGAGTTCCACACCGAGCGGAGGCGCTGGGCGCTGTTGTGGCGGCGCGGGACGGGGCCGTCGGCGGGGGCGAGCGCGCCCAGGTACGGGAGACGGCCGATCTCCGCGATGCGGTTCCCGAAGCTCGTCACCAGGCGCGGCCGGGAGTGGGAGCCGATCGTGACGACACCGGTGGGGCGGGCGGGCCAGTCCCACGCGGCGAGGACCTTGACGACGGCGGCGACCATGTCGGCGGGGACGTCGGCGTCGCCCGCGGCGAACAGCTCGCGCAGGCGGTTGCCCCAGCCGATGTCGGTGAGGCGGCCGAGGGCTCGGCCCGTCTCGGCGAGGTGCTCGGGGCTGATGCGGCCGGAGACGCCGAGGTCGTCCTTGACGCCGGTGGGCCACATGCGGCGCGGGGCGATGTCGACGCCGGGGCGGTGGAGGCGGTCCCGGGCGCTCGCCGCGCCCTGCGGGGTGACCTCGGCGGACCAGCGGTCGCCCGTGCAGTTGTCGCAGCGGCCGCACGGGGCGGCGGCGGGGTCGTCGAGCCGGGCGCGGAGGAACTCCTCGCGGCAGGACCCCGTGGCGATGTAGTCGAGCATGGCCGCCTGCTCCCGGCGGCGCTCCCCGGCGACCCGCTCGTAGCGCTCGCGGTCGTAGACCCAGGGGCGGCCGGTCGCCGTCCAGCCGCCCTTGACCCGGCGGACGGCGCCGTCGACGTCGAGGACCTTGAGCATCATCTCCAGGCGGGTCCGGCCGAGATCGACGCGGGGCTCCAGCGCGCCGGTGGACAGCGGGCGCCCCGCGGTCTCCAGGACCTCGAGCGTCGCCCGGACGACGGGCTCCGGCGGGAAGGCGAGGCTCGCGAAGTAGGCCCAGATGTCGCGGTCCTCCGGGCCGGGCAGCAGGATGACCTCCGCCCGGTCGACTCCGCGGCCCGCGCGGCCGATCTGCTGGTAGTAGGCGACCGGGGACTGCGGGGCGCCGACGTGCACGATGAACCCGAGGTCGGGCTTGTCGAAGCCCATGCCGAGCGCGCTGGTGGCGACCAGGGCCTTGAGCCGGTTGTCCCGCAGGTCGCGTTCGGCCTGGAGGCGTTCGACCTGCTCGGTCTGGCCCGAGTAGGCGGCGACCTCGTGGCCGCGCTCGCGGAGGTACCCGGTGATCTCGTGGGCGGCGGCGACCGTGAGGGTGTAGACGATGCCGGAGCCGGGCAGCCGGTCGAGGTGCTCGCCGAGCCAGGCGATGCGCTGCTCGGCGGTGGGCAGGGCGACGACGGCCAGGCGCAGCGACTCGCGTTCGAGCGGCCCCCGCAGGACGAGGGCGTCCTCGCCGGCGAGCTGCTCGGCGACGTCCTGGGTGACGCGGGCGTTCGCGGTGGCGGTGGTCGCGAGGACGGGGATCCCGGGCGGGAGCTCGGCGAGCAGGGTGCGCAGCCGCCGGTAGTCGGGCCGGAAGTCGTGGCCCCAGTCGGAGATGCAGTGCGCCTCGTCGACGACGACCAGCCCGGCGCCGGCGGCGAGCTTGGGCAGCACCAGGTCGCGGAAGTCGGGGTTGTTGAGCCGTTCGGGGCTGACCAGCAGGACGTCGACGGCGCCGGCCTCGACCTCGGCGAAGACCCGGTCCCAGTCGTCGGTGTTCGCGGAGTTGATCGTGCGGGCGTGGATGCCGGCGCGGTCGGCGGCCTCGATCTGGTTGCGCATCAGCGCCAGCAGCGGCGAGACGATCACCGTCGGGCCGGCGCCGCGGTCGCGCAGCAGCCGGGTCGCCACGAAGTACACCGCGGACTTGCCCCAGCCGGTGCGCTGGACGACCAGCGCCCGGCGCCGCTCGACGACGAGGGCGTGGATCGCCGTCCACTGGTCGTCGCGCAGCCGCGCGTGGTCGCCGGCGAGGGCGCGCAGGCACCGCTCGGCCTCGGGGCGGAGTCCCTCCGGAGTGCTCATGCACTCTTGGTACCAGCGCCGCGAGAGCACTCGCGCCAGAATCGCGTTCTGTGGACAACCCCCGGGGGTGATTTCGAGCGGGGGCGTGGGTAGCCTGCCGATCGAGATCAACTTCTCGGCGGAGGGGGCGCGGGCGGCGGATGGGCGCGGCTGAACGCTTGCGGCGGACGTGGCATGTGCTGATGGACGGGGCGCCTCCCGAGCCGCCCGAGACCGAGCCGGGCGAGGTGGTCGACCCGCTCGCCATCGAGCTGGTCCTGCGGGTCGGGGAGCTCCTGCTGGCGAGCGGGGAGACGACCGAGCGGGTGAACGAGGCCATGCTGGGCCTGGCGGTGGCCTACGAGCTTCCCCAGTGCGAGGCCCAGGTCACCCTGACGAGCCTTCTGGTCAGCGCCCATCCGAAGGCGGGGCACCCCGTGACCGCCTCGCGCGCGATCCGGCGCCGGACTCCCGCCTACTGGCGGCTCACCGGGCTGCACGCCCTCGTCCAGGAGGCGTCCATCGGGATGCTGGATCTGGACGAGGCGCACCAGAGGCTCGCGAACCTGAAACGGGGCCGTCCGCCCTACCCGCCTTGGCTGATCGTCGCCTCCCTGGGGCTCATCGCCGCCTCGGCGAGTGTGCTGACGGGCGGCGGGGCGCTCGTCGCGGGGACGGCGTTCGTGGCCACGCTGCTCGGCGACCGGGTGGCCGCGGCGCTGGCCCGCCGCGGCGTCGCGGAGTTCTTCCAGCTGACGGTGGCCGCCGGGTTCGGCGCGACGGCGGCGGCGCTGGTGGTGGCGATGGGCAATCCCGCGCACGCGTCCACGATCGTCACCGGCGCGATCCTGGCGCTGCTGCCGGGGCGGCCGCTGGTGGCCAGCATCCAGGACGGCATCACCGGCGACCTGGTGAGCGCCGGGGCGCGGCTGCTGGAGGTCTTCTTCATGATCGCGGCGATCGTCGCCGGGCTGGGCGCGGTCGTCTACCTCGCGGTGCAGCTGCACGTGGCCATCGACGTCAGCCACCTGCCGTCCGCTCCGGCCACGTTGAAACCCATCCAGGTCCTCGCGGCGGCGGCCGTGTCGGTGACGTTCGCGGTGTCCCTGGCCGCGCCTCGGGACATCCTGGCGGCGGCGGCCCTGGGCGGGGGGCTGATCTGGATCGTCTACGTGCTGCTGCTGGGATGGAACGTGCCGCCCGTCCTCAGCTCGGCGGTGGCGGCCACCGTCGTGGGCGTCCTCGCGAACGGGCTCGCCAGGCACCGCCAGGCGCCCGTGATGCCGTACCTAGTCCCGGCGATCAGCCCTCTTCTGCCCGGGACCCTCCTCTACAGAGGGATGGTCGAGCTGAACACCGGCCTTCCGCAGAACGGGGTGCTGAGCCTCATCGGGGCTCTCTCGGTGGCCCTCGCCCTGGGTGCCGGCGTGAACCTCGGAGGCGAGCTCGTCCGGGCGTTCCAGCGGGTCGGCCTGACCGCGTCCGGCCGCTGGGCGCGCCCGGCCGCGCGGCGGACGCGCGGTTTCTGAGGCTCCGGAGGAGTTCCCGGAACTGTCGGTGGCGGTTGTTACGTTCGCCGCATGTACCGACAGGGAGACATCCTGATTCTGCCCGTGCCCGAGGAGGCGGTCCCCTCCTCCGTCCGGGAGCTGTCGCCGGCCCCCCGCGACGGGCGCGGGCGCATGGTCCTCGCGCTCGGCGAGGCGACCGGCCACGCGCACGCGCTGACGGCGCCCGGCTCGCTGCTGCGGGTCCCCGACCCGCTCGCGCCCGACCACCTGCACCTGCCGTCGGGCGGGCGGCTGACGCACGAGGAGCACGCGGCGATCACGCTTCCCAAGGGCTGGTACCGGGTGATCCGGCAGCGCGAGTACGTGCCCGGCTCCGTCCGGGTCGTGGCGGACTGAGGCGGCGGGAATGTCCATCGGAACCCTGCGCGAGGCGGACTACGTGGTCGCCGACTGGCAGTCGGCCGCCTTCGGCACCGGCCCCGCCGACCGCGCCCGGGCCGAGGCGGGCGTCGCCGCGGCCTACGCGGCCGGCGGCCTGGACGCCCCGGAACGGTACATATGGGCGTCGTCCCCGGCGCACGGCGCCGTCCTGGCGGCCGTCCTCGCCGGGCACGGCGGCGCCCTGGAGGAGGCGGGCCTGACCGGCCCGGTCGAGCGCGCCCGCGCCGAGCTGGGCGGAAGCGACGCGGGGGCGAGCGTGCTGAACGCCGTCCGGACGCGTCCGTGGGAGGCGGAACGTACCGCGGCCTGCTCCGAACAGGGGCCGGAGCAGTGGCCGCGGACGTGGGCCGAGACCGGCGGGCTGCTCTGGAACCAGGTGCAGTCGCTGGTCGTGCGGGTGCGCGCCGCCATCGGCGCGCTCGCCACCGAGGGCCCGTCCGAAGGGCCCGACGCGGCGCGCGACCGGGCCGAGTCCATCCTGCGGGCGGCGACGCTCGACGCGGTCCTGGGCCAGCACGACGCGCCGTGGCTGGCGCAGTTCGAAGCCCTCGGGCGGCTGGACGGCCCGCTCGCCGGCCTCGCCGAGACCGCCCGCTCCGCCGGGTGGTGGTGGCCCTACGAGCGGCTCGTGATCCTGTCCGAGCGCCCCGCCGAACTGCACCGCGACGAGCCCGGCCGGCTGCACCGCGGCGACGGCCCGGCGCTCGCCTACCCCGACGGGTTCGGCCTGCACGCCTGGCGCGGCATGCCGATCCCGCCCGACTTCGTGGCGTCCCTGACCGGGCTCACCCACGGCCGCATCTCCGCCGAGGAGAACGCGGAGCTGCGCCGGGTCATGCTGGAGATCTTCGGGTACGACCGGTACCTCGCCGAGACGGGCGCGCGTCCCCTGCACCGGGACGAGACGGGCGTGCTGTGGTCGATCGACCTGCCCGGCGACGAGCCCGTGGTGATGGTCGAGGTGGTCAACTCCACCCCGGAGCCCGACGGGACGTACCGCACCTACTACCTGCGGGTCCCACCGACGACGCGCACCGCGCGCGCGGGCGTCGCGTGGACGTTCGGCGTGGACGAGGCCGACTACCACCCGCAGAAGCAGACCTGAGCCGTTCCCCGCCCACGGCCCGGTTCCGGGCGGGCGCCCCTGGTAGCACTTCCCCCGTCACCAGCGGCGCCCGCCTCGCTCCCTAGTCGCTCCCCAGCAACGCGGGGATGCGCTCAAGGACGCCCCCGGCGAACGTGTCGTAGAGGCCGAGCGGTTCCAGGTGCACGTAGCCGATGTGGCAGTCGCACATGTCGAGCGGGCACGGGCGCGGTGCCAGCGCCTCCTGGAAGGAACCGTCGTAGAGGTTCCCGAGGACGGCCGGGACGAAGTGGCAGCGCCGCACGGTGCCCTCGCCGTCGACCGACACGACGGTGTCGCCCGTACGGCACGGAAGGCCGCGGCTGGGGTGCGGGTGCCGGCTGACGGGGAAGAGGGGGTCGATCTCCGTCCAGGCGGCCGCCTCCACGTCGTCGTAGACCCGCCCTTCGGCGGCGTTGACCCACAGGTACGTCCCCGGGGGCAGGTCGGCGCGGAGGCGGCGGACGGCGCCGAGGTGCTCGGGCAGGCCGACGGTCCCGACGCTGAACCGGATCCCGCGCGCCGCCAGGTCCAGGCATTTGCCGAGGAACCGCTCGTAGGGGACCTGGCCCGGATGGAAGGTCGCCCACAGGGCCAGCCGGGACGGGTCGGCCTCGGCCGTCCACGACACCCGGTGGCTCAGGTTCGTCTGTATGGCGACGCGCTCCACGTGCGGCAGGTGGCTGAGCTCCACCAGGGCCCGCCGGTACCAGGACCGGACGAGCCCCTCTCCCCAGGGTGTGAACAGGACGGAGACACGGTGCTCTCGGCCGGCGACCCAGCCGGTGAAGCGTTCGAGGGCGGCGCGGTCGGCGCGCAGTGTCTCCGGCGAGTCGCGGCGTTTGGCGAACGGGCAGTACGGGCAGTCGTAGTCGCAGCTGGCGAGCGGCCCCCGGTACAGGAGAGTGAGGTGCTCCATCAGCGCGCCTCGTAGGAGGCCATCAGCGCGTGGACACCGGAGGAGAACAAGGCGGGGCCTATGGCGTCGGAGTGCGCGAGCCCTTCGGCGGTCAGCCTGACCGCGGCGGGCGTCGTCTCCACCCATTCCCGTTCGGTGAACAACACGAGCTCCGCGGCGAAGTCGTCGGTCACGTCGCTGCCGAAGCGCGCGCGGTAGGAGTCTCGTTCCAGTCCTTCGGCCTGGAGAAGCGACTGGAGCAGATGACGACGGCGGCGTTCGGTGTCGTCGAGCCGGAAGCCCACGCGGGCGGTGGTGAAGTCGTCCTCGCGCACGTAGTCGTCGATGATGGACCGCACCTGGCTCGCCCCGACCGCGTACTCGAAGGAGTAGTGCAGTTCCGAGGTGTAGGAGCGGGCGCCGCACCCCAGCCCGACCATGCCGTCGGTCTGGCAGCAGTACTCGGTGCCGCCCGCCTTCTCCGACGGGAGCCGGAACATCCGCATCGACACCTGCTCGTAGCCCTCGGCCAGGAGATGGTCCCGGCCGATCCGGTAGAGGGTGAGACGCTGGTCGTCCCAGTCCTGGGCGCGGCGGCCCAGCCCCGTCAGGGGGCGGACGTAGAGGGGATAGAGGTAGAGTTCCTCAGGCCGCCACGCCAGTGCCGCGTTCAGGGAGTGCAGCCATGTGGCGGGGGTCTGGCCGTCGATGCCGTAGATCAGGTCGATGTTGAGCGTGGGGAAGCCGACCGCGCGGATCCGGTCCAGTGCCGCCTCGACCTCGGCGCGCTTCTGCGGCCGGACGGCGGCGCGGGCCTCCGCGTCGATGAAGCTCTGCACGCCGATGGACACTCGTGTGGTGCCCCGTTCGGCGAGGACCGTCAGCCGGTCGGTCGTAGCGGTGGCCGGTGACGTCTCCACCCCGAGGGGTATCGCCCCGAACCCAGGAAATCGCCCGGCTATGTCACACAGCCGTTCCAGTTCGGCGGCGGTGAGGTAGGTGGGGGTGCCGCCACCGAAGGCGGCGGTGGCGAACGACGCGGCGCCTTCCGGTGAAGGGCCGTGGCCTGACACCGCGCTCAGCTGGTCCAGAACCGCGGTGGCCTGCCGGTCCAGGGCGTCCAGGTAGGCGCCGGTGAGCTCTTCGGGCGCTCCGGTGCGCGTGAAGAGATTGCAGAAGCCGCAGCGCATCTCGCAGAAGGGGATGTGCACGTAGAGGAAGAGTGCGTCGAGCGACTCGTCCGCCCAGACCTCGCGCAGGGGCGGCGCGGGGTCCAGTGGCCGGTAGGCGGTCTTGTGCGGATAGGCGTAGACGTATCCCTGGTAAGGGCCGGTTGAGATCACGACAGAACGAACTCCCCGTACGGAACGGTCCACACGACCTCGTGGCCGATGCGGTGCCCGGAATGGCCGTCCTCCCCGTACGCCGTCCCGTGATCCGAGCAGACGATCACGAGGCAGGGGCGGCGCATGAGGGCGAACAGGCGGCCCAGATGGGCGTCGACGTGGCGCAGCGCCGCGGCGTGGCTCTCGCGGGTGTCGCCGTCCGCGGGTTGCGCGCCGTCCAGGTAGAACCAGTTGGGCTGGTGCAGGGACGCCACGTTCAGCAGCAGGAACAGGCGGCGCGCGGCGGGCAGCCGGGCCGTCACCTCGGCCACACGGTCGATCTGGTTGGGCAGGGACGCCGGGTCCGCGACGCCGAACCCGGGCTCCCAGTGACTCTCGGCGAACAGGGACGGCAGCGCCGAGCCGAGCGGGGTGAGCTTGTTGAAGAACCCGACGCCGCCGACGCAGACCGTGTGGTAGCCGGCGGCGGCCAGCCCGGACGGCAGGTCGGCGGTGTCGAACGTCCAGGTGCCCCCGGTGGTCGTCTCGCTCCCCGGGAAGCTCCCCGCGAACAGGCGGGGGTGGGGGCCGGGCGACGCCGGAGTCGGCAGGAACCCCGCCAGCATCGCCATGTGGGCGGCGTAGGTGAAGCTCCCCGGCGTGTGGCGACGCTCCCAGCGCCCCCCGGGAAGGAGCCCGGAGAGCGTGGGGGTCCCCCCGGTCGCCGCTTGTTCGGCGGCCACGTCGTAGCGCAGCGTGTCCAGTGTCACCAGCAGCACGTCGTGGCTGCCGATGACCGCGTTCATGTCGCGCATGCGGTCACTGCACGCGTCCGGTCCTGCGGTACATGCGGGGGGTTCTCCATCAGGGCGGCTCTGACCTGGGCAGTGTAGGTGTCCAGTCCTTCGGCGGGACCACCGGCCAGACCGGTGAGCCCGGGGAGCAGGTCACCGAACGCATTCACCTCGCCCACCGCGAACCGTTTCATCCCTATGCAGACGAGCAGATCGACGCCCACCATGAGGCTGCCGGGGAAGCAGGCGGCCGCCCGCGCGCACACGTCGAGAGCCCGGTGCCACCCGTCCTCTCCGAGCGCGCTCCGGACGGCGTCAAGGTCACCCCTGGCTCCGCCCAGGTGCAGGTTCGTCATGGGATGCCGACTCGTCCGGACGACGGCGTGGGTGGGCACTCCCCCGATGACCACCACCCGGAGGTCGAACACGCGCCCGTCCATCGCGGCCTTGGGAAGCCACCGCTCCACGTGGAGTCCGTCGGGGGCCAGGGCGTCGACCAGGGCCGCGACCTCCGCCTCGGTCTCGTACACGCGGACGCGCAGCGAGTTGACGGGCCCGTCCGGGGTCATGGACGCCGACGTGACGGCCCTGACCCGCCCTCCGGGGGCGGTCTGAAGGGCGATGACGCCGGACGCGGACGAGCCGTGCGCCGGCTTGACGAACACACGCCGCTCCCCCGACTCCTCCATGCGGGCCCGCAACCCGGCATAGCCGTCCACGGACGGAAGCGCCACGGGGACCGGCACCCCGGCGGCCAGCAGCCTGGCGTGGGAGAGGCGCTTGTCGAACATCACCCCGATCTCCGTGACGTCTCCGAGGAGCCGCGCCCCCGCGCGCGTCACCGACGCGTCGATCCGTCCCAGCGCCACGGTGAACGCCCGGTACCAGGCGGCGCCGCCGCCCACGCGCGCCGGATCGCCGGGACCGCGCAGCAGCGCGTCGGCCTCGGCGTCCTCGCCCGGCGAGTCGACGCGGACCAGGTCACCGGGACCGGCGGGGACCGGGGCGCCGCGCAGCACGTCGGCCCAGGCGACGAGGACCGGCTCGGGCAGGCCGGACGAGCGGCACGCCGCGGCGAACAGCGCGGGCCGCCGGTCCCCGGGCGTGCCGACGACGAGCCAGGTCATTCCGACACCGCGATGTAGGTGGCGCTGAAGACGAGGTCCCGGCCCACCCAGTCCGCCTCGCCGCGCGGGTCGGTGAGGTCCACCTCCACTCCGGGCAGCGCGGCCTTCACCCGGTCGGCCATCGCCTCGGCGAGGTAGTGGTGGTGCAGGTCGAGCCTGCGCAGATGCGTCAGGGGCTGGCCCGTCAGCAGGGCCTCCGCGCCGCGGTCGGACAGCATGCCCAAGGCCAGGCTCAGCGACTCCAGCCGCGCCACGACCGGCGCGGTGGCGAGGGCCTCGGCGAGCTCGTCCTGGAACCCGCCGTTCTCCAGGCCGAGGTGCCTGAGCGCTGGGAGGCGCTCGCCGGTGAGGATGGGCGCGTAGTCGCCGGGCGCCGAGGTGCCGTCGTACCAGTCGGAGCCGATCCACAGGTCGAGGTGTTCCAGCGCGGGCAGTTCGGCGGCGGCCACCGCGGTCGCGACCTCGGTGGGCAGCCCGCCGGACTCGATCCGCAGGACCCTCAGGCGGTCGCTGCGCGGCGGTTCGAACCGCAGGTCGGAGGCGCCGCGGATCTCAAGGTGCTCCAGCCCGGGGTACGCCTCGAACAGCGGCGTGATGTCGCCGTGCTTGATCCAGGAGATGTGGAGTTCCCAGTCGAGGATGTCGCCGAGGAACAGCGCCCGCAGGTTCGTGAACCGGTCCGCCGCGGCGACGAGCGACTCCACGGCGCCGCCGTCGTAGTCCCAGAAACCCAGGACGAGGTGAGTGATCCGTGTGGTGTCGACCCCCTCTGGGAGCCAGTCGAGCTTCTCCGGGGAGGCTCCCTGCTCGCGGTCGTAGATCCCCCACGCCACGTCGCCGGGGCCGGGCGGCGGTGTGCCGTCCGCCCCCGGGCCGGCCGCCCTGACGGGCAGGCCGGCGAACTCCGTGAGACGGTCGTGGACGCTCACTCCGAGACCGCCACGTAGCGCCAGTCGTCGTCCGTCGTCTCCTGGTCGTCGAGATCGACCTCGACGCCGGGCAGCGCCGCCTTCACCCGTTCCATCATGGCGTCGGTCAGGAAGTGGTGGTGCAGGTCCAGCGCCCGCAGATGGGTGAGGGGCTGGCCGGACAGCAGCGCCTCGGCGCCCTGGTCGGTGAGGATGCCCATGGCCAGGCTCAGCGACTCCAGCCGCGCCACGATCGGCGCGCCGGCGACCGCGGCGGCGATCTCGTCCTGGATCTCCGCGTCCTCCAAGCCGAGGTGGCGCAGGGCGGGCAGCCGCTCGCCCGCCAGGATCGGGGCCAGGTCGGCGACCGTCGCGTCCCCGCCGTAGTTGCCCTCGCCGAGCCACAGGTCCAGGTGCTCCAGGTTCGGCAGGTCGCTCGCGGCGACCGCCTGGACGACCGCCGCCGGCAGGCCGCCCGACTCGAACCGCAGCCTCCGCAGCACGTCGCTCTTGATCGGTGCGAGGGTGAGGTCCTGCGCGCCCCGGATCTCGAAGCGCTCCAGGCCGGGGAACGCCTCGAACAGCGGCGAGATGTCGCCGTGCTCAATCCAGGAGATCTCCGACTGGTCCCCGGGGATGTCGCCCACGAACAGCGCCTTCAGCTTGGGGAAGGAAGCGGCCGCTTCGGTCAGCAACGCCACCGGGTCGGCGGTGTTCTGATCATAGGACGCGCCCCAGTAGCCGATGACGAGTGCCGTGACCTCGGTGGTGTCGACCATGCCGAGGAACCGCGCGAAGGTGTCGGCGAACGGCTCCTCGTCGAATATCGTCCCGACGTACCAGGCTGCGTCAGCGGCCGCGGGAAGCTCCGGGCGGGGCTGCCCGTCGCCGTCCTCGCCGTCCTCGTCGTCGCCGCCGTCCGGGGCGACCGTCTCGCAGTTGAAGGTGAACACCGGCAGCCCGGCGTACTCCTCGAGGTATCCGTAAACGCCCATGGGTCCCTTTCACGAGTTCGTAGGGCCCATGTCCTATCAGCCGTGGAGGACAAACCGCCGCGCTTCAGCCGTCCTCATCGTCGTGTCCTCCTCCTGGGAACACACCGTCTCCGGGACGTCCCGCACCGTGAGAGGCGTCGCCGTATTCGAGGGCGTCATCGTGTTCCCGGGAGGCGCCGTTTTCTCGGGAGGCGCCCAGCAGGCCGCGGGTCAGCGACTGCGCCGGGTCGAACATCTCCGTCACGGCCGCGCCGAAGTGCGCGCCGGTCAGGGTGCCCGGGGCCGCCCCGTCGCGCAGCGCCACGAGCACGGCGCGGCGGACCAGCTCCTTGATGAACGACGCCGTCACGCCCTCCGTCCGCGCGGCGATGTCGTCCAGGTCGGCGTCGAGGCGCAGCTTCCGCCCGTAGAGGCGCAGCAGCTCCACCCGTCCCGCGGCGTCCGGGCGGGGGACCTCCACCGCCAGGTCGATCCGGCCGGGCCGCTCGGCGAGCGCGCGCTCGAGCACCTCGACGCGGTTGGTGGTCAGCACGAACACGACGTCGGCGTCGCCCGCGACGCCGTCCATCGCGTCCAGCAGCGAGAACAGCAGCGGGCCGGAACCGCCCTCCACCAGGTCACGGTCCTCGGCGACCAGGTCGACGTCCTCCACGACGACGACGGCGGGTTGCAGGCTCCGCGCCAGCGCCACGGCCTCGTCCAGGAAGCGCATGGCGGGACCGGTGAGCTGGATGATCGTGTAACCGAGGAGCCGTCCCATCAGGTAGCGGACGGTGTGCGTCTTGCCCGTGCCGGGCGGGCCGTGCAGCAGCAGCCCGCGCTTGAGGTGCTGACCGGCGGCGAGGAGCCGCTCCGCGTGTTCGGCGATGCCGACGACGTGCGCCTCGATCGCCTCCAGGCGCCCGTCGGGCAGCACCACCTCGGAGGCGCCGAGATGCGGTCGCGGCAGGAACGAGACCAGGGCGTTCTGCTGGTACTCGGAGGCGCCGAAGGTCAGTACCTGCCCGCGCATGACGTCGTGCTCGCGCCGCAGGCGCTCGACCTCGTCGCGGACGGACGCGGCGGTCGCCCGGTCCCGGGCGAACACGCTGAGGACGCACAGCGCCTCGTAGGACTCGCGGGTGAGCACGCCGAGGACGACCGGGGAGCCGTCCGGCGCCGTCGACGGCACCATGCCGATCTCGACGACCTCCATCGAGGCGTCGGGGCCGACCGCCGCGGTGCCGTACTCGGGGCGGCCGAGTGAGTAGAACCCCTGCGTCACCGCCGCGCCCACCATGGCGCCAAGGGAGTCGTAGTGCCGCTCGGCGCCCGCGATGCCGAACCACTCGGCGGCGGGCGTCCGGGCCGCCAGGTAGGCGTCGATCCCGCGCTGGAGGCCGGCGTGCTCCCAGCCCTTGTAGTCCTGCCCGACCATCACCAGGTCGCGGTACGGCACCCCGATGTGCTCTGTGATCCGCGTGATGAGCGGTGACCGCTCGTTGCCCTCGCCGATCCGCTCCCCCGCGGTGCGCAGCAGCCGCTGCAGCCCGGCGGCCAGGGCGCGCGCGGACGCGAGGTCGAGATCCTGTTCGTCGCGTCCGGTCATGGCATCGGTCACGGATCCCCCGTTCGTCCGGTCGCCCGAGGCAAGACTAGGCAGCGCCCTCGCGACCCCGCGACCCGTTTTGCGGTGCCGTCCCCCGCATACGAGAGGACCCCGGGTGACACCGCACCCGGGGTCCTCGCGCACGGGTCAGGACGCGATGAGCACCGACCCCTTGTACTTGTCCTCGACGAACTTCTTCACCTCGGGGCCGCGGAGCAGCGAGACCAGCTTCTTGACACGCGGGTCGTCCTTGTTCTCCGGAAGGGTGACGACGCCGTTGGCGTAGGGATTGCCCTCCGGCTTCTCCGCGGCGAGCGCGTCCTTGTTCGGCGCCAGGTTCGCCTCGATCGCGTAGTTGCCGTTGATCACCGAGAGGTCCACGTCCTCCAGGGAGCGGGGCAGCTGCGCGGCCTTGAGCGGCTTGAACTTCAGGCCCTTGGGGTTGCTCGCGATGTCCTTCTCGGTGGCGCTGGTCGGCGCCCCCGGCTTCAGCGTGAGCAGCCCGTTGTCGGCCAGCAGCTTCAGGGAGCGGCCCTCGTTCGCGGGGTCGTTGGGAACCGCGACGGTCGCGCCCTGCGGGACGGCCTGCAGGCTCTTGACCTTCTTGGAGTAGACGCCGAGCGGCTCCAGGTGGACGGGCGCGACGAAGGTGAGCTTCGTGCCGGACTTCTTCTCGAACTCCTCCATGAACGGCACGTGCTGGAAGTAGTTGGCCGTGACCTGCTTCTCCTTCAGCACGGTGTTGGGCTGCTGGTAGTCGTCGAAGGTCACGATCTCCAGCTTGAGGCCGGCCTTCGAGGCGAGGTTGTCCTTGACGTACTTGAGGATGTCGCCGTGGGGGACGGGGTTGACCGCCACCTTCAGCGGCGCGTCCGCGTCGTTGGACGCCTCGGACGAGCCGCACGCGGTCAGGCCCGCGAGGAGACCGGCGGAGACCAGCGCGAGGGATATCTTGCGGAGCACGATGAGTGCCTTTCTGTGGGTTGCCCGGTGGGGTGTCACTTGTGCGTCAGACGGCGGGCGATAAGATCCCCGGCCGCCTGGATGATGAGGACCAGGACCACGAGCAGCACGACTGTGGCGATCATGACCTTGGTCTCGAAGCGTTCGTAGCCGTAGGTGATGGCGAGGTTGCCGAGCCCCCCGCCGCCGACCGTGCCGGCCATGGCGGTGTAGCCGATCAGTGCGATCACGGTGACGGTCAGGCCGGACACCAGGCCCGGCCGCGCCTCCCGCAGCAGCACCTTGGTGACGATCTCCCGGCGGGTGGCGCCCATCGCGTCGGCGGCCGCGACCACGCCCGGGTCGACCTCGCGCAGCGCGATCTCGACGAGCCGCGCGTAGAACGGGATGGCGCCGACCGTCAGCGGGACGATCGCCGCCGCGTTGCCGATGCTGGTGCCCACGACCACCCGGGTGAACGGGATGATCGCGACCATCAGGATCAGGAACGGCAGCGAGCGGCCGACGTTGACCACGACGCCGAGCGCCCGCTGCACCGGCGGGGCGGGCAGCAGGCCGCCCCGCTCGGTGATCACCAGTAGTACCCCGAGCAGCAGCCCGAGGACGGCGGTGAACAGCGTGGCGACGCCGGTCATGTACAGCGTCTCGCGGGTGGCGGGCCACAGCAGCGGGGTGACCTCGTCCCAGGTCATCGGTCGTCCTCCTCGGTGGTCGCGGGGGCCCTGACCTCGACGGCCAGGCCGGAGTCGCGCAGGAACGCCAGCTGCGCGGCGTTGGCCTCGGGGGCGCCCGGCAGCTCCAGCTGCAGCCGCCCGACGCGCTCGCCGCCGACGGTCTCCACGGCGCCGCCGAGGATGTTGACGTCCAGCGAGTACTCGCGCGCCAGGGCGGACACGAAGGGCCGGTCGGCCGTCCCGCCGACGAACGTGACCTCGACGACGGTCACGCCGTCGCGCGGCGCCACGGCCGGCAGCGGGAACAGGCCCCGCGCGAGCTCGGACCCGGGGCGCGCGAGCAGCTCGGTCACCGGCCCCGACTCGGTGAACCGGCCGTCGCGCATCACCGCGGCCGAGTCGCAGATCCGCTTGACGACCTCCATCTCGTGGGTGATCAGCAGAACGGTGAGGCCCAGGCGCCGGTTGAGGTCGCGCAGCAGCTCCAGGATCGACGCGGTGGTCTCCGGGTCGAGCGCCGAGGTCGCCTCGTCCGACAGCAGCACCTTCGGCCGCCCCGCCAGCGCGCGGGCGATGCCGACGCGCTGCTTCTGCCCGCCCGAGATCTGCGCGGGGTAGGCCCCGGCGTGGTCGGTGAGCCCGACCAGCTCCAGGAGCTCGGCGACCCGCGCCGACCGCTCCGCCCGCCGCACGCCCATGACCTCCAGCGGGAACGCCACGTTGCCCGCGACGGTGCGGCTGCCGAGCAGCCCGAAGTGCTGGTGGATCATGCCGATGCCCTGCCGGGCGCGGCGCAGCTCGGCGCCGTTGAGCGCCAGCAGGTCGCGCCCGTCGATCAGCACGCGCCCCGCGTCCGGCCGCTCCAGCAGGTTGACGCAGCGCAGCAGCGTGCTCTTGCCCGCGCCGCTGCGCCCCAGCACCCCGAAGATCTCGCCTTCGGGAACGGCCAGGTCGACGCCGTCGACGGCGGTCACCTCGCGCCCGCGGGCGCGATAGACCTTTCTAAGTTTTTCGATCTGAATCACAGAGAATCATCCGTGCGAAGGGGCGCCGCCACGGCGGGCGGAGCGAACGGGCAGGTCAGGACGGGTGCTGTCCGGGGCGCGCGCTCGGCGCCCGCCGCCGGAGGCGGAGGACGCGGCCGTTATCCACAGAACGTGGTTCTACTTCCACGCGGGTGCGCGGGACGCGACGCTGAAGGCGGCGCTTTCGCCCAACGTGAAGGAGGAACCGATGTCCATCCAGGAGCGCGGGAGGGCAGGCCGGCCGGCGCTCGGGCGCGCGGTCAGGCGCGGCCGGGCGGGTAGGGGGTATGGCTCAGCAGATGACGTTCGAAGTTCATGCGCGACTCGGGTCTCGGAGTGGCTCGCTTCGGGGCGCGAGGCTCAGGTAGGGGCCCTCAGCCGTCACACATTCGCCGGTGGGCGCACCTCATGGCCCACCGGTTCGGCGGGCAGCACGTCGCGCACGGGCGTACGTCGGTCATGTCATCAGTTAAGCGGGTTAAGACAGATGACGCAAATCCGCCCAAGCAGGACCCACCCGGTCCACGGTGGACGTCTCGCGCCGGGCACCGGCCCGCACGCCGCCCGCCGCCGCACGGTCCGGGACCGGTCAGTCGTCGTCGTAGTCCACGTGGGTGGAGCCGGAGTTCGAGCGGACGGAGATGGTCTGCGCGGACCGCTGGTCGACGACCGCGTCGTTGATGTGGGACGAGCCGGAGCCGTTCCGGCTGAGGACGTTGAAGCGCGACCCCCGCGGGACGATCACTTTCACCTGGCCGGAGTCCGCCGCCGCCTCCACCTGGTCGGGCGGCGTCGTGTAGCGCAGGTCGACGTCACCGGAGGACACCTCGGCCTTGGTCGTGGGGGCGGCCAGCCCGGTGCCCTTGATCGTGCCCGACCGGGCCCGGGCGCGCAGGGCCCCCCGGGTGTCGGCCAGCGTGATCTTGCCCGACGAGGTGCGCAGGTCGAGGTCCCCGGTGATGCCCCGGACGGTGAGCTGCCCGGAGCTGGTGACGGCCGTCACGCGCGCGTCCGGCGGCACCTGAAGGTCGATGTTCGCGCCGCACTCGAACGCGCCGTACAGGGTGGACTTGTTCCGGCAGCGGAACCTGACCCGCAGGACGTCGCCGACGAGCGCCTGCTCCACGACCGGCTTGCCGACGGCCCAGGTGAGCCGTTGCTGGACGCTCGCCTCCCCCGCGGGTCCGGGCCCCACGGAGGCTTCGGCGTCCCCGAGGTCCAGCCGCACCTCCTTGATCGCGTGCCGGTACGGGGTCGTCCGGTGGCTCGTCTGGCGCATCGTCCGGCCCCCCGCCCACACGGCCATGGGCTCCACCATCGCCAGGGCCGTCGCGACCGCCAGGCAGATCCACACGGCGCGCCGCCGCGGGCGCTCGGCGGCGCCCGCCCCGGGGCCGCCGGCTCCGGCCGGGGAGGTCACGTGTCACCGTCCAGGAAGCGCAGCACCGCCAGGACGCGCCGGTGGTCGCCCTCGGCGTGCGGGAGGTCGAGCTTGGCGAAGATGCTGTTGATGTGCTTGGCCACGGCGCTCTCGCTCACCACCAGGGCCCCGGCGATCCCCGCGTTGGAGCGTCCCTCCGCCATCAGCGCCAGGACCTCCTTCTCCCGGGGCGTCAGCCGGTCGAGCGGATCGCGGTGGCGGCGCAGCAGAAGCTGGGAGACGACCTCGGGGTCCAGGGCGGTGCCTCCGGCGGCGACACGACGCAGGGCGTCCAGGAACACCGACACGTCGGCGACACGGTCCTTCAGCAGGTACCCGACGCCGCTGGTGCTGGTCGACAGCAGATCGGCGGCGTACCGCTCCTCCACGAACTGCGACAGCAGCAGCACCGCGACCTCGGGCGCCTCGCGCCGCATCACCAGCGCCGCGCGGACCCCCTCGTCGGTGAAGCCGGGCGGCATCCGCACGTCCACGATGGCCGCGTCCGGGCGGTGCTGCCGCACGGCCGCCAGGAGCCCCTCGGCCTCGCCGACCGCCGCCGCCACCTCGAAGCCGGAGGTCTCCAGCAGCTTGATCAGCCCGGCCCGCAGCAGGACCGAGTCCTCGGCGATCACAATGCGCACGGCAACTCCACGGTGACGGTCGTCGGCCCCCCGGCGGGGCTGCTGATCCGGAAGGTACCGTCCACGGACTGCACGCGCCGCGCGAGTCCGGTCAGCCCCGTCCCGCCGGACGGATCGGCACCGCCCACGCCGTCGTCGGTGACGACCACCCGGAGCGTGTCGCCCTCCCGGAGCACCGTCACCTCCACCGCCGACGCGCGCGCGTGCTTGACGACATTGGTGAGGGCCTCGGAGACGACGAAATAGGCGACGGCCTCGACGGTCGACGAGGCGCGCGGCTCCACCTCGACCCGCAACGCCACCTCCAGCGGCACCCGCGCGGCGACGCCGGAGAGCGCGGCGTCCAGACCGCGGTCCTCCAGCACGGCCGGATGCAGGCCGCGGATCAGGTTGCGCAGCTCGGTGAGCGCCTCCTTGGCCTCCTCGTGCGCCTCGATGATCACCTGCATGGCCTCGTCCGGGACGCCGCTGAGGGTCTCGCGGGCCAGCCCGAGGTTCAGCGCGAGCGACACCAGCCGCTGCTGCGCCCCGTCGTGCAGGTCGCGCTCGATGCGGCGGCGCTCGAGGTCGGCGGCGTCCACCACGCTGGCGCGCTTCTCGGCCAGGTCCTCGACGCGCCGCTCCAGTTCCGCGGCCCGGTCGGGCCCGAGCAGCGTGACGGCTGCGCGGGCGTCCGCACGGCGCACCGCCGCCGCCACCCACGGCGCGGCGAGCAGCAGCAGCACGCCGAGCCCGCTCAGGACCCCGATGCGGATCGCGTGCGCCGACAGGCTCAGCGGGTTCGAGTAGGGCAGCGCCCACGCATAGGACGCACAGGTCGCCAGGAACGCCCCGGCCATCCAGGTGGCGAGGGTCGTGAGCGCGCCGACCGCCAGGAACGGCCCCACCACCAGGTGGTAGCGGATGACCCGCCAGACCTCCGGTGAGCGGAGGTTGCGCAGCGCGTCCCACGGGCGTCCGTCGTCGAAGTCCGGCATGCGCGAGATCTCCAGGCCGAGCATCGCCCAGCAGCGCTCCCGCTGCCAGGACGTCAGCGGCCGTAGCGCGAGCAGCATCGCCAGGAGCGAGACCGTCGCCAGGACCACGAGCGGAACGAGGTTCACGGGGATCCAGACCGTCCAGAACGCGGCGCCGATCGTCCAGCCCGCGAACTGCAGGGGCACCCCTGAGGCGACGAACGCGGTGTCCCGCCACGTCGCCCGGGACCACGGTGCATGCTCGAGCGCACGCCGTGCCGGAGAGATGGATGCCATGGGGCAACCGTATTGCCCCTGGTGGCGGGTTCCCATGAATCAGGCATCCGGCCCGGAGGTGAACCTAGTGCCACCCCGACTCGGATATGCACGCTACTGAGTCCGGCGCGCCCTGCGGCCAGCCTTGTTACAGCACCCGCCGAGGGGTGCGAGTCCACCTCCGGAGGAGTTCGGTCATGGTCGCCAGCATCACCCCGTTCGGGTCCCGTCCCGCCCGCCGCCCGCTCAGGCTGCTTCGTCCGGCACCCGCCCGGCCCGGTGGCGCCGCACGCGGCCGTCCCGCCCTCTTCGAGCGCCCTCGGCGTTCCTCCCGCGTGACCGGCGTGGACCGTCCCGGCACCACGGTCCTCTCGCTGGACGAGCGGACCGCCGCATCGGAACGGTCCCGCCGGCCCTGGCTCGGGTGGTGCTTCATCGCCGCAGGCGCCGCCATGGTGCCCTGGATGTGGACGCTCGCCTCCCGGCTGCCCTCCACGACGCAGGTGTCCCACTGGTCGGCGGCGTGGGTCGGCCTGGACATGATGCTCGCCGCCGGGCTGCTCGGGACGGGCGTGCTGTTCACCCGCGGCGACCCCCGCCACGGGCTGATCGCCGCGGCCACCGGCGGCATGCTGCTGGTGGACGCCTGGTTCGACGTGGTCACCGCCCCGTCCGGCGCCGAGCGCACCATGGCCATCGCGCTGGCCCTCGGGGCCGAACTGCCGCTGGCCGCCCTGTGCGCCGTCCTGGCCGCGCGGGCGGTGCCGCGCGGCACCGCCCGCGACACCGCGCACGGAACGGCGGCGCCCGCGGAGGTCCACGCGCGGGCCGCTCGTTGAGCCCAGGTTAAGGACCGATGGCAAAGCATCGACGGGAGTACGCCAGACGGGTGAAACCAGACGAGCCGGACCTCTAGAGTGAGTGCCACGAAGGGGCCCTCTTCCGGGAGGGCCCCTTGCCCTGCCTGCACGATCAGAGGTCCCGGAACATGAACGACCACGAGGTGCACGAGGAGTGCCTGCGGCTCCTGCGGGACGGCCTGCCCGACCCCGCCCCCGACGCCTTCACCGAGGGCCGGGACTTCCTCCCGCTCGGCCTCGACCGGGACGGTGACGTCGCCGTTGTCACGTTCCTGCACCATTGGGGGGACGCGGCGACCGGGGCGGCCACGTTCATCGAGGGCTGGACGTTCCACCGCCGCGACGGCGAGTGGATGGAGCTCGGCGGCGGGGGCGGCTCGGCCCCGGACCAGCCGCTGACCCGCCGCTCGTCCGGCGAGATGGGCCGCCACCTGGAGAAGTACGGGTCGGGCCGGACCGTCCGCAACGCCAACCGGCTGCTGCCCTGGGGCGCGAAGTGGGTCAACGAGGCGCGGCTGCGGGCCTCGTCGGAGGTCGCCAGGATCCGGATCGGCCAGCGGCTGCTGGAGGTCCCCGTCCACGGGCATGTCGCCGTCGTGTGGTCGGCCCGCCGGGGACCGGTGATCGAGGCCCTGGCCGCGGACGGCGCGGTGCTGGACTCGCTCGACCTGGACCGCCCGGTGGTCCCGGCGGCGCGATCCTAGATCCGATCCCTCATATTTGACCGTTCGTTCTGGAACGCTCTAAGGTCGCGTCCATGGCGCGCACCAAGGAGTTCGACCCGGACGCGGCGCTGCGGCGGGCCCTGGACCTGTTCTGGGAACGCGGCTACGAGGCGACGTCGATGGCGGATCTCGTCGAGCGCCTCGGCATCGCCCGCGCGAGCATCTACGCGACGTTCGGCGGCAAGCGCGAGCTGTACCTGAAGGCCCTCGGCCGGTACGTGAGCACGACCGATCCCGTGGTCGGCGAGGCGCTGGCGCGGCCCGGCCCCGTCCTGCCGGCGGTCCGGGAGCTCGTCGAGCGCTTCGCCGCGGAGTCCGGCCGCGACCGGCCGCGGCTCGGCTGCATGGTGGTCAACGCCGCGGTCGAGCTCGGCCCGCGCGACGCCGAGGCCGCGCGCCTGGTGGAGGCCAGCTGGGCTTTCCTGGAGGCGTCCCTGACCTCGGCACTGACCCGCGCCCGCGCCCAGGGCGAACTGCCGCCCGACCGCGATCCCCGCGCCCTGGCACGGCTCCTGCTCGTGCTGTTCCAGGGCATGCGCGTCCTGGGCCGCGCCCCGGCGAGCGACGACCGGCTCCGGGACGCCGCCCGCCAGGCCCTGACCCTGCTCGACTGATCCGGGGCACCGCCAGGCCCGCCCGTAGATCATCTCCACCCGGCCGGCCCGCCAGGCTCTGATCCCGCCCGACCGGGCCAGGGGCGCCGACCGCGTCCGCTCGCGGACCGGCCCCCGGCCCGACCGCCCGTCCGAACCGTCCTGCGACCGGCCCGCCGTCCGACGGCGGCCCCCGCGGGCGCTCATTTCAGAACGATCGATCTCAAATTGGGGAGCTCATCATGACCGGACGTTTCGACGGCAGGGTCGTCCTCGTCACCGGCGGCGCCGGAGGCATCGGCCGGGCCGCGGCGCTCGGCTTCGCCCGCGAGGGCGCCACCGTGGTCCTCGCGGGGCGCGACTCCGCCGCCCTCGGCCACGCGGCCGGGGAGATCGGGCGTGCGGCCGGATCCGGCCGCGCCGACCACGTGGTCGTGGACGTGACGGACCCGGCGGACGTCGCCCGGATGGTCGCGACCGTCACCGGGCGGCACGGCGGCCTGCACGTCGCGTTCAACAACGCGGGGATCTTCGGTGGGGCCGCCCCCGTCGCCGATCTCGCCGACGACGTCTGGACGGAGGTCCTCGCCGTGAACCTGACCGGCGTCTTCCTGTGCATGAAGCACGAGATCGCGCACATGCGGGCGCACGGCGGCGGCACGATCGTCAACACCGCCTCCAACATCGGCGCCCACGGCCGCCGCCCCGGAATGGCGGCCTACGCGGCGTCCAAGGCCGGGGTCAGCGCCCTGACCCGCACGGCGGCCCGCGAGTGCATCGGCGACGGCGTCCGCGTCAACGCGGTGAGCCCCGGCGCCAGCGACACCCCGATGTCCTTCCGGCCCGGCGAGTCGCGCGCCGACCGGTACGCCCGGCTGCGCACGGCCGTCCCCGCGGGCCGCGCCGCGGGGACGGCCGAGATCGCCGAGGCGGTGCTCTGGCTGGCCTCGGACGAGTCCTCGTTCGTCGTGGGTCACGACATGGTCGTCGACGGCGGGGCCACCGCTTGATCCACGGGCCGCCGGCGGCCCGGGCGAGGCGCCGCGAAGGCCCTGGGAGAGCCCGTGGCCGGGGACGCTTTCCGACCTGCCCGCGGGGGCAGACTCATCGCATGGCCGTAACGCCCGACCACGACGCCGACCCGGAGCGCCTCCGTCTCGCCACGAGGGTCACGCGCAAGTACCTGATCGGAGCGCGGAGCCTGCACGAGCACATCGCCTCGAAGCTGCTGCGCTCGGCCGCGCCGCGCGTCCTGGACCTCGGGTGCGGGGAGGGCGCCCTCAACGTCGCCCTCCCCGATCCGCCGCCGTTCCGGCTGGTGGGCGCGGACGGGTCGGCCACCGTGCTGGGGGACCATCCGGGTCCGTGCGTCCGGGCCGACGCCGCCCGGCTGCCGTTCCGCGACGCGGTGTTCGACGCGGTCGTGGCGGTGAACGCGCTGTGGCACCTGGAGGATCCGCGGACGGCGCTGCGCGAGGCGCGCCGGGTGCTCGTGCCGGGCGGCCTGCTGTTCGCGACGGCGATCTGCCGCGACGACAGCCCGGAGCTGGCGCCCGTGTGGCGTCCCGAGCCCACGCCGTTCGACGCCGAGGAGGCCCCGGCGAGGGTCTGCGAGGTCTTCGGGGAGGTCGAGGTGGAGCGCTGGGACGCCCCGCTGCTCACACTGCCCGACCCGGCCGCCGTCCGCGACTACCTGATCGCCCGCCGGATGCCCGGCGCCCAGGCCGCCGAGGCCGCGCGGAGGGTGCGCACCCCGCTCCCGGTGACCAGGCGCGGCGCCCTGGTCATGGCCCGCCGCTGAGACCCGGCGGGGAGCGGCGGCATGAGTAATGCCGACGGGAATTAGTAAGCGGTTTCGAATTAATCTCCCAGCTGTTCCATCAGCCGGGCCGCGAGGCGCAGGACCTCGCGCTCGGTGGCGCTGAGCCCGCCGAGCGCACCGGCCAGCCACGCGTCGCGCTCGCGCATGTCGGCGCGGAGCGCCGCGGCGCCCGCCGGCGAGATCGCCAGCACGGCCTGGCGCCCGTCGAGCGCGTCCCGCGACCGTGAGATCAGGCCATCCCGCTCCAGTTCGGCGAAGACGCGGGTGAGCGACTGGGGCCGCTGCCCCTCCGCCGCGGCCAGCGCACCGGCGGTGCTCGGTCCGCGCCGGTGCAGATGACCCAGCACAAGGATCTTGTTGTTGCTCAGCGCTCCGGGCGGGCGGCCGGCGCGCATGCGCCGCGCCAGCGTCAGCACGCCGTGCCGGATCTCCGCAGCCACCTCCAGATGCGTCATACTATTACGCTATCACTTATTAAATCGGAGGCACCGTGAGCGCGGACACGACAGCGAGCGGGAAGCGCACGGGCGCGTATTCCACCGCCGCCCTCACCATGGCCGCGGTGCTCGCCGCCTATGGCTCGACCTTGTACCTCCAGCGGAGCGCGCACCTGAACGCGGATGTGCTCATCCAGTCGGTGGTGCTGTCCGTCAGCCTCGCCCGGACCGAGCGGAACGCCGCTCTGCCGGACCGGTTCATCTGTTTCGCCGCGCTCCCGGCGGTCGCCATCGTTTCGGCCGGGCTGGGCGACGCCATGTCAAGCGAGGCGTTCCTCGGCAAGTTCCTGGGTGATGCGGCCTTCACCCTTCTGGTCACGTCCGCGATCTGGGTTCGGCGGTTCGGAGCCCGTGCGGCGCGTACGGGACAGCTGGCGCTGCTACCGGCGATCGCTCTCCTCGCAGTCCCCCGCATTCCCGGTCATGACGTGAACAGCGTCCTTTGGGCGCCGATCGTCGCCCTGATCGCCTGTTTCTGGGTCACGGCCTTCCAACTGCTCGTCGGGGCCAGGGACGCGCCGAGGCAGGGCCCTCTTCCGACTGCGGCTAAGGGCCGCATCGCGCCCAGTACCCGGATGGCCGCGCAGACGGGTGCCGCGCTGAGCACCGCGTTCGCCCTGGGACACCTGTTCTTCCCCGATCACTGGGCGTGGGTCGTGCTGACGACCTTCATCGTGTGCCAAGGGGCGCGCGGGCGCGGTGACGCCCTGCACAAGGGCGTGCTGCGCGCGCTTGGCGCGGCCGGAGGAACTCTGGTCGCGGCCCTGGCGGCGGGAGCCTATCCCCCGGGCGACCAGGACGCGGTCGTGCTCATCTTCATCGTGCTCGGCATCGCGGTCTGGCTGCGGCACTGGAGCTACGCGTACTGGGCCGGAGGCGTCACCGCGGCGCTGTCCCTGCTGTACGGGTACTTCGGGCAGGCGGCGGAACCGCTGCTGCGCACCCGCCTGGAAGCGATCATGGCCGGCGCCGTGATCGGCGTCGCGGCGGCCTGGCTCATCCTCCCCTTCCGCACCAGGGACGTCCTGCGCCGCCGGACGGCCGAGGCGCTGGCCGCGCTCACGGACGTGCTGGCGGGCGAGGCGGACGCGTCGCGCCGGTTCGAGCGCGCGGTCGCGGAACTGGACCTGCTCCACGGGCCGCTGACGATGCACCGCCTCGTCTCCCGCCGGACTCCGCATCACGTCGACGCGATCGACGCGCTCCGGGCGTCGGTCCGCTCCGTCCAGGGCCTCGCCCCGG
Organism: Actinomadura roseirufa; assembly: GCF_900659635.1. Lineage (GTDB taxonomy): Bacteria > Actinomycetota > Actinomycetes > Streptosporangiales > Streptosporangiaceae > Spirillospora > Spirillospora roseirufa. Next base: position 27,966 of record NZ_CAACVB010000076.1, read on the forward strand.
ACGCCCGGCTCGGTGAGCTGCGGCGCAACGTGGGCGCGGTGCGTCTCGCCCTGGCGGGACGGGCGGACGGCGCGTACCGGCGTGTGCCGGCGGACGGGGCGCCCGCCGCGACGGCCGTGGCCGAGATAGACGGGCAACTGGCCCGCCTCCATGAGATCTTCGCCCCTCCTACGCCTCGGAAAGGATCTCCGGAGTCAGTTCGTCCGGACGGCTGACGCCGCACAGGGCCATGGTCAGCTCCAGGTCCGCCTGGAGGCAGCGCAAGACGTGCTGGACACCCGCTTCACCGCCGAGGGCCAGCCCATAGACGTACGGTCGCGCGACCAGGACCGCCTGGGCGCCGAGCGCGAGGGCCTTGATGATGTCGGCGCCGGTACGGATGCCGCTGTCGAACAGGACGGTCGTCTGGTCCCGCACCGCGTCGACGACCCCCGGCAGGGCGTCCAGCGACGCGATGGCGCCGTCCACCTGCCGCCCGCCGTGGTTGGAGACGATCACGCCGTCCATCCCGGCGTCCACGGCGCGCCGCGCGTCGTCGGGGTGCTGGATGCCCTTGAGCGCGATCGGCCCGGCCCAGTGCTCCCGGAGGAAGATGAGATCGTCCCAGGTCAGGCCGGGGTTGCCGAAGGTGGCGACCCAGTGCAGGAGCGCGGCGTCACGGTTGGCGCCGGTGACGGGACCGCCGACGGCCCGCTGGAAGACGGGGTCGCTGAAGTAGTTGGCGACGCCGATGCCGCGCAGGAACGGTAGGTACGCCTGGTCAAGGTCGCGGGGACGCCACGCCAGGGTGAAGGTGTCGAGCGTGACGACGAGGGCCGTGTAGCCCGCGGCCTTGGCGCGCTCTAGGAAGCTGACGGCGAGGTCGCGGTCCTTGGGCCAGTACAACTGGAACCAGCGCGGGCCGTCACCGCCGGTGGCCGCGACCTCCTCGATCGAGTGCGACGCCACCGTGCTCAGCACCATGGTCAATCCCGTGGCCGCCGCCGCCCGCGCCACGGCCAGTTCCCCGTCCGGGTGGAAGAGGGACTGCACTCCGATGGGCGCCAGCAATACCGGGGACGGCATGGGAGTGCCGAGGACCTCCACCGACAGGTCCCGTTCCGCCACGTCCCTCAGCATCCTCGGGACGATCCTCCGGCGCTCGAACGCGGCGCGGTTGGCCCGCGCGGTGGCCTCGCTGCCCGCCGCCCCCGCGACGTAGCCGAACGCGCGCTCCGACAGCGCGCGCTCGGCGAGCGCTTCGAGCCTGGTGAGGTCGGTGGGCAGTGCCGGGCGCACGTCACCGAGTCCCTGAAGGTAGATGGAGTTCTGGAAGTCGGCGAGCGCGCTCATGGGAACCTCCGCGGGACGAGGCCGGGGGCCTGGGAAGCCGTCCGTCCCGGACCAAACTGCCATGGCCGCTGATCGGACGGGGTGACAGAACGGCACCAATCGGCGGGCCGCCGGTGGGGCGGGCGAAAGATGTCCGCGGGACCGGCCACAATGTCAGCATGGCACGACGCGGATCCCAGGCCCCTCCCCCGCCGCCGGACTTCGAAGAGAACATCATCGATGTCGATGTCTCCGAGGAGATGCGCGGCAGCTATCTCGAGTACGCCTACTCGGTCATCTACCAGCGGGCGCTTCCCGACGCGCGCGACGGGCTGAAGCCCGTCCAGCGGCGGATCCTGTACTCGATGAACGAGATGGGCCTGCGACCCGACCGGGGGCACGTCAAGTGCGCCCGCGTCGTCGGCGAGGTCATGGGCAAGCTGCACCCGCACGGCGACAGCGCCATCTACGACGCGATGGTGCGGATGGCCCAGCCGTGGGCGATGCGGATGCCGCTGGTCGACGGGCACGGCAACTTCGGCTCGCTGGGCGGCGACGACCTGCCCGCCGCCATGCGGTACACCGAGGCCCGGATGTCCCGCGAGGCCATGCTCATGGTCACCTCCATCGACGAGGACACCGTCGAGTTCCGGCCCAACTACGACGGCCAGGAGACCGAGCCCGAGGTCCTGCCCGCGGCGTTCCCCAACCTGCTGGTCAACGGCGCGTCCGGGATCGCGGTCGGGATGGCCACCAACATGGCGCCGCACAACCTCGGCGAGGTCATCGCCGCGGCCCGGCACCTGATCGACCACCCCGACGCCGGGCTGGAGGAGCTGATGCGCTTCGTCCCCGGCCCCGACCTGCCCACCGGCGGCATGATCGTCGGCCTGGACGGGATCCGCGACGCCTACGAGCGCGGCCGGGGGACCTTCCGCACCCGCGCCACCACCTCCATCGAGAACGTCACGCCGCGCCGTAAGGGCATCATCGTCAGCGAGCTGCCCTACGCCGTCGGCCCCGAGCGCGTCAAGGCGAAGATCAAGGAGCTGGTCAACGCCAAGAAGCTGCAGGGCATCGCCGACCTGAAGGACCTCACCGACCGCAACGTCGGCCTCCGCCTGGTCATCGAGGTCAAGAACGGCTTCAACCCCGAGGCGGTGCTGAACGACCTGTACCGGCTGACGCCGATGGAGGAGACCTTCGGCATCAACAACGTCGCGCTGGTCGACGGCCAGCCGCGCACCCTCGGGCTGCGCGACATGCTGCAGGTCTACGTCGACCACCGCATCGACGTCGTCCGCCGCCGCTCGCTGGACCGGCGGCGGCGGCGCGAGGAGCGCCTGCACCTGGTCGACGGCCTGCTGGTCGCCCTGCTCAACATCGACGAGGTCATCCAGGTCATCCGGCAGAGCGACGACTCCGCCCAGGCCAAGCAGCGGCTCATGCAGATCTTCGAGCTGTCGGAGATCCAGTCGCAGTACATCCTCGACACGCCGCTGCGCCGCCTCACCCGCTTCGACCGGCTGGAGCTGGAGAAGGAGAAGGAGCAGCTCGACAAGGAGATCGCCCGGCTGACCGCGATCCTGGAGTCGGAGCGCAAGCTGCGCGGCCTGGTCTCCAAGGAGCTCGGCGAGGTCGCCACCGAGTTCGCCACGCCGCGGCGCACCGCCCTGCTGGAGGCCCCCGGGCAGACCGCGGTCGCCGCGGTGCCGCTCGAGGTCGCCGACGACCCGTGCACGGTACTGATGTCCTCCACCGGCCTGCTGGCCCGCACCGGTCACGCCGAGCCGCTGCCCGACAGCGGCCCCCGCGCCCCGCACGACGTGCTGGTGTCGGTGGTGCCGACGACGGCGCGCGCGCAGATCGGCGCGGTCACCTCGCTCGGCCGGGTGATCCGCGTCGACGTGCTGGACCTGCCGGCCCTCCCGCCGTCGGCGTCACCGCCGTCCCTGGCCGGCGGCGCGCCCGTCACCGAGTACGTCGACCTCGCGGCGGACGAGACGGTCGTCGGCGTCGCGGCCCTGTCCGACAGCGGCGGCGGCCTCGCCCTCGGCACCGCGCAGGGCGTCGTCAAGCGGGTCGTCCCCGACTTCCCCGCCAACCGCGACGAGTTCGAGGTGATCGGGCTCAAGGAGGGCGACCGCGTCGTCGGCGCCGTCCAGCTCCTCTCCGAGGACCAGCACCTCGTGTTCATCACCGGCGACGCCCAGCTGCTGCACTTCGCCGCGTCCAACGTCCGCCCGCAGGGCCGCGCGGCCGGGGGGATGGCCGGCATCAAGCTCGCGGAGGGCGCCCGCGTCATCTGGTTCGGTGCGCTCGACCCCGGCCGCGAGGCCCGGGTGATCACCGTGTCCGGCTCGTCCTCGGCGCTGCCCGGCACCCAGACCGGCGCGATCAAGGTCGCCGACTTCGCCGACTTCCCGGCCAAGGGCCGCGCGACCGGCGGCGTCCGCTCGCACCGCTTCCTCAAGGGCGAGGACGTCCTGATCCAGGCGTGGGCGGCTCCGACGCCGCTGCGGGCGGCCGGGCCGGGCGGCAGGCCCGCCACGCTCTCGGCCTCGCTCGGCCGCCGGGACGGCTCCGGTGAGGGGCTCGACCAGGCCCTCACCGCCGTCAGCGGCCCCATCGGCGCGGCCCCCGGGTCCGAGCCGCCGTCCGCGCCGCCCACGCCGGCGTCCGAGGACTGACCCGAGGCCGGAACGGGGTCCCGGCTCGCCGGGGCCCCGCCGGATC
>NZ_CAACVB010000077.1 GCF_900659635.1 Actinomadura roseirufa
CGGGGCGCGGACGCCCATCCCAGCACGACCGTCGCGGGCAGCGCGCCGCGGTTCGCCTCGTCCCACACGCGCTCCCAGTCACCCGGCGGGACGACCAGCGGGCCGCCCCGCGGGGCGGGGGCCAGGGGCCGCCGGGAGGAGAGCGGCATCGGGCCGGGCCCCGGGGCCAACGGCCAGGGGGCGCGTCCGGCGGCGGCCCTCCAGGGCACCCGCACGGCGCTCATCGGCGCCGTCCACACCGGTGCCATCCACTGCTCGTAGACGGCTCCGGCCCAGTCGCGGTAGGCGTCGCGAAGCCGCGCCAAGGCGGGCGCCGCCGGCGGGCCCGCCGGACCGGCGAACGCCAGCCAGCCGACGAAGCAGTGCATCTCCCGCGAGCCGTCGGAGTGCATCGTCGCGCTGAGGTCGGCGGCGCGGCAGGCGACGCCGACGAGCCGGTGCGCGCCGTCCTGCGCCAGCACGAACCGGGGCCGCTCGCGCAGCCCCGCCCCGTCCGCCACGGTCGCGTGCACGACCTCGTCGAGCCAGCCGCGGTGGTGCACCCCCTCGGGCACGACGCGCCACCAGCTGTCGGCCGACAGCGTGCGCCCGTAGAGGACGGGCGCCCAGCCCCCGGCCCCGGGCTCAGCCACGGTTCGATCCCGCCCACGCCGCCGGCCGCCCGCCCTCGAAGACCGGGACGTGGCGCAGCATCGGGACGAGCGCCCCGGACTCGGTCTCGCAGTGGTGCCGCCACTGGTTCATGGACGCCTCGGCCCGGTCCATCTCCTGGAGCCGCGTGGCGAGCCGCTCCCGCGCGCGGCGCGCGTTCCAGCCGCCCCCCTGCGGCAGCGCCGCCCACTCGCGCCGCGCGGCGACGCGCTCGGCGTGCAGTTCCTCCAGCCGCCTGTTGAGATTGTCGCGTTCCTGCCGGAAGAAGCAGGCGAGGCTGAACACCAGGGGCAGGTGCACGTCGACCGGACGCACCGAGTCGGGCCGGACGCCCCCGTCGGGTCCGCTCTCCAGGGCGCCGACGCTCACCGGGCAGACCGCGCTGACCACACCCGGCGCGAACGCCGCGGGCAGCAGCGCCCGCAGCTCGTCCACCAGGTCGGGCAGCCGCCGGGGCCCGTCGGTGCCGCTCCAGTCGATGAGGTCGGCCTTGGTGATGACGATGGTGATGGCCGGCAGGGGCCGGCCCTCGTGCGAGCGGACCGTGAGCGTGTCGGTCACGACGCTGGACATCTGCTGGGTGAGGGTGTCGCGGGCGACGGCCTCGCGCCGGTCCGCGCCGACCGGCTTGCGGAAGTGCTCGCCGTCCAGCACCAGCAGCAGGCCGTGCGCCTGGGACACCTCCCAGAGCAGTTGCTCGGCGTCCGGCGACCCGTCCGGGCCGACGAAGCTCGGCAGCGCGCCGCCCCGGTAGTCGGTCCAGTGGACGTGCGCCAGCGGGTTCAGCGCGCGGGCGTAGAGGAAGGTGTGCTGCCGGGGCACGGTGTTGGTCTCCTCGGGGGGCTGCCCGCGCTCGCCGAGGTCGCGCCATCCGTCGGCGAGCATCACGTCGGCGTTGCGGTCGGTCTCGTGCAGCGTGCAGTTCTCGACGCCCCTCGACAACGCCGCGTAGAACGCCAGAAGGTAGGTGGACTTGCCCGCCTTGGGCGCTCCCAGCATGGTCAGCCGGACCCGATGAAGATCTTTCATGCGGCCCCCCGCATTTCGCCACCCGCAGGCGCACGGGTGTGCGCGGCCCCCACATTTACTCGACCAGCATTTCAAGAAAGAAGACGGCCGCGATACCGATCCGGAGAACACTGATTGGTAACTTTCATTCGGCCGCCGATGTTCGAATTGATCATTTTCGTTTTCGGCGCTGCTGACCCCGCTTTGACAGCCGTTCGCAACTCGAGTGAAGATACCGCCGAGGGGCGGGCGGGCCGGCCGTCAGCGGGCGGCGGCGTCCCGGTCGGCTCCCGCCCCGGGGCGACCTCCAGGCCGGCGACGAGCGGATACGCCGAGGTCACCCACTCGCGCACGAGCTCGGCCACCCCGTCGCCTCGCCCGGCCAAGGCGGTGCGCACCCGCCCGTCCGCGCCGATCTCCCGAACCAGCCCGGCGACGGTGGTGCGCAGCCTCGCCGGGTCGCGGTGGCCCCAGCTCGCCGAACAGGACCTCCTGGAGCTGCCTGGTGGAGCCGAGGTCGAAGGGACGCCCGGCGATCCGCGCGGCGGCGGCGTGCTCCATCCCGGCGGCGAACCGCCCCTCCAGCTCGCTCAGCAGCGGCGCGTCCGCGTGGATCCCGGCCCGCTCGGCGCGGGCGAGCAGTTCCGACAGCGGCAGCTTCACGTCCCGCACCAGCGTGTCCAGGCCGGACTCGGGGAGGTCGGCGGCGCACACCCCGGCCCGGGCGAGCTCGGCCGCGCCCTCGGCGGGCGGGCGGGGCCGAAGCACCGCCCGGCAAGGTCGGCGATCTCGTAGGCGGCCACGCCGGGCAGCAGCGGGTAGACGGCCGGGGCGACGTCGATCACGACGCCGCCGAGCCGCAGGCCGTGCCCGGGGAGCACGCGCGGCAGCGCCTTCGCGTCGCGCACCGCGCTCGCCGGTCCGGGACGGCCGGCCTTGCCGCGAACGCCCGCCCGCCGGTCCCGGTCGGCGCCACCGGTCCGAAGGCGGCCGGCGCGATCCAGATGATCGTGCCGATGTCGCGCTCCCAGGTAAGGTCGGCGGCCCTCCCCACGAGCCCGGTGGCCCGCGTCCGGAGCCATCCGGGCAACTCGTCCGGCCTGAGCCAGTGGCCCCCAGACCGCGGGCCGCCCGCCCCCCGGCCGCGGGCCGCCCGCAGCCCGGGTCGGCGGCGAACAGCCGCCGCCGCAGGCCGGAGACGCCCACGGGCCTTGTCCTCCGGGTGGGCCTCGGTGCGGAACGTCCGGCGCGCGACGTCGAACGCCGCGGCGACATGGGTGGGCCGCGAATAGCTGGCATTCGAATATTCGAAATAACGGCTGCGAACGCCAGCCTGTTTCGGACTGTCCCAAGTAGGGGCGGTCCCCACACATAAAACACATGGCCACTTTTGTGGTTAGGCTTTATGCGGGGCCGTCATCGACCGGCGGCGATGGCCTCCCACGGGAATCGCACCAGCTCGAAGACACGATCTCCCGGCCCTTCCCCCGCACGAAGCACCTGACCTTCCGGCAGGAGGCGCGAGCCGTTGGACGCTGATGTCGAGACCGGCGGGCGGCGGTGCGGCGGCCCGGCCGCGGCGGGCGCCCCCGTCGCCCGGCTGCGGCTGCTGAGCCTCGCCGGCGCCCGGATGGCGGGCACCCTGGACATGGAGCAGGTCGCCCGGCGGCTCGTCGAGGTGGCCCTGACCGGGTTCGCCGACACCGTCGGCGTGTACGTCTCCGAGTACCTCATCGTCGGCGACGAGCCGCCGCGCCCCGTGGTGGACCGCTCGATCGAGGCGCGGCGGATCGCGATCGGCTCGCGCGGCGGCGAGCTGGAGGCGTGGTTCCCCGCCGGCGAGGTCCTGGTGTTCGCGCCCGACACCGTCTTCGCCGCCTGCGTCACCGAGGGCAGGACGCAGCGGCTCACCGGGGTGCCCCCGGACGCCGGCCTTGTCGCCGCGCCCGAGGTCCGCGACCGGCTCGGCGACCTCGTCGACATCGTGCTCGTCCCGCTGAAGGCGGGCGCCGGCGCCCTCGGCTTCGTGGCGTTCGCGCGCGGCTCGGCCGCGGGCCCCTTCACCTCCGCGCAGGTCGAGGTGGCCGAGGAGCTGACCGCGCTGGCCGCGGGCTGCCTGGACAACGCCCGCCGCTACCAGCGCGAGCACGCCGCCGCGCGGGCCCTGCAGACCGGGCTGCTGCCCGCGCCGCACGGCGCCGTCCCCGGCGTGCAGGTGGCGCACCGGTCGGTGCCCGCCGGCCTCGCCAACCTCGTCGGCGGAGACTGGTGCGACATCGTCCCGCTGGCCGCCGGCCGGGTCGCGCTCATCATCGGCGACGCGATGGGGCACGGCTCGGCGGCCGCCGCCGTGATGGTGCAGCTGCGCGCCGCCGCGCGGACGCTGGCGATGCTCGACATGGGTCCCGCCGCGATCCTGACCTGGCTCGACCGCATCGCCCCCAATCTCGGCCCGGTGCAGTTCGCCACCTGCGCGTGCGCGGTGCTGGACACCCGGGCCCGCACCGCCGTGCTCGCCCGCGCGGGGCATCCGCCGCCGATCCTGCTCGGCCCCGGCGGCGGCTCCGAGACCATCGACATGCCGCCCGGTCTCCCGCTCGGCCTCGGCGGCGCCGTCTACGAGGACGTCCGGGTGCCCGTCCCCGACGGGGCGACACTCGTCCTGTACACCGACGGGCTGATCGAGTCCCGCGACCGCGACCTGGAGTCCGGCATCGCCGCGCTGGGGGCGACGCTCGCCGACGCGGCCACGAGCCTGGACGACGCCTGCGACGCCGTCGTCGGCAGGCTCGCGCCGATCCCGAACCAGGACGACGTCACCGTGATGCTCGTCCGCGCCCAGAGCCGGGCGGCGACCGCCGCGCCGGCCACCGCACCGAGCGAGAGGTAGCACGTGGACCGTCCCGACTGGACGTCAGGAACCGACCCGAGCCAGGCCAGCGTGGCGCGGATCTATGACTACCTGCTGGGGGGCGCGCACAACTTCTCCGCCGACCGGGACGTCGCCCGGACGGTGGAGGCCATCGAGCCCCAGGCCCGGGCCATCGCCGCCGCCAACCGCGCGTTCCTCACCCGGGCGACGCGGTTCCTGGCGGCCGAGGCGGGCGTGCGGCAGTTCCTCGACATCGGGTCGGGCATCCCCACCCAGGGCAACGTCCATGAGATCGTGCACGAGACCGCCCCGGACGCGCGGGTCGTCTACGTCGACCACGACCCGGTGGCCGTCGCGCACAGCACCTCGCTGCTGGCCGACGCCCCCAACGCGGCCGTGGTCCAGGCCGACCTGACCGAGCCGGCGGGGATCCTCGGCCACCCCACCACCCGCGCGATGATCGACTTCGACCGGCCGGTCGCGCTGCTGCTGGTGGCCGTCCTGCACTTCGTCCCCGACGAGGGGGACCCCCGCGCGATCCTGGCCGAGCTCACCGCGCCGCTGGCGCCGGGCAGCCACCTCGTCATCAGCCACGGCACCCACGAGCCGCGCACCGGCGAGGCCGTCACCGAGGTCTACCGGCGCGCGGTGTCGCAGGGGAGCCGGGCCACGCTGCGCGACGCCGAGGAGATCATGGGTTTCTTCGACGGGTTCGACCTGCTCGAACCGGGGCTCGTCCGCGGCCCGCTGTGGCGGCCCGACTCCCCCGGCGACGTGCCCGCGGACCCGTCCCGCTTCTGGTTCCTCGCCGGTCTCAGCCGGAAGGCGTGACGGGTCCGCGCGCACGGGTCAGCTCGTCGCGAAGGAGCCGATCCGCTCGAGCGCCGGGGCCTGCCGCGCGCGCTTGCGGGCGAGCTCGTTCCCGTTGACGGTGAGCGTGCTGTAGGCGAACTTCTCGGTCACCGCCGCCGCGGCGTCGATCATCTGGTCGAAGCCGGTGAGGTTCACGTTGTCGAAGCGGTCGCACGCCTGGTGGTAGCAGGGGTCGTACGGCTTGCCGGCGGTGCCGCCGTACACCTTCGCCTGCGCCTCGGTCTTGATGCCCTCCGCGCCGGTGAAGACGCCGCCCGCGGGGATGCCCGCGGTGATGAAGGCGTTGTAGTCCGACCGCCCGTCGAAGGAGGTCGGGTCGGTGGCGAGCCCGCGGGAGCCGAAGAAGTCGGTGAACGCCTTCTCGATCGCGCCCGACCCGGCGGGCGGCTCGACGTTGTTCCCGCCCGAGCTGTTGTCGCCGTCGTAGACGAACCGCACGTAGTTCGGTGAGGCGAGCATGTCGAAGTCGAGCATCAGCGCGACCTTGTCACGTTCGGCCTGCGGGAGCTTGTCGACGTAGTACTGGGAGCCGAGCAGCCCCTCCTCCTCGGCGCCCCAGAACGCGAACCGCACCTGGTTGCGCACCTTGCCGCCGAGCTTGCCGATCTGCTTGGCCGTCTCCAGCAGGGTCGCGGTGCCCGAGCCGTCGTCGTTGATGCCGGGACCGGCGTCGACGCTGTCGTTGTGCGCGCCGACGACCACGACGTTGTCGGCCCGTCCGCGCCCGGTGTCGGCGATGACGTTGGCGGCGTCGCGCTTCTGGTTGAGCGTGTCGGTCTTCACCCGCAGTTTCAGGCCGCCGTTCTGGGCCCGCTTGACCAGGTCGGAGCCGATCGCGTAGGTCGGCCCCGTCACCGGGATCGTGTAGGGCTTGCCGAGCGTCCCGCCGACCGGACCCGAGACGTCGGGACGCTGGTAGATGACGATGGCGGCGGCCCCGGCGGCGACCGCGTTGTCCGCCTTGTCGGCGAACAGGCAGCCGCCGCGCTGGATCAGCGCGATGGTCCCCTTGGGAAAGCCCGCGAAGTCGGCCGCCTCGCACCCGCTGCCCGCGCCGGTCGCGCCCGGGTCGACGGGCGTCGCGGCGGCGGTGACGTCACCGGAGCCGGAGTACTGCAGGGTCAGGAAATCGGTGCCCTGCGCGTACGTCCGCGGGTTCGGGGCCGTCTCGGCGAACGTGGGCGCGGAGAGCTCCTGCCAGAAGTCGAACGTGAAGTTCTGGATCTGCGGGCTGTACCCGGCCCGCTTGAGCTGGTCCGCGATGTACTTGATCGTGATCTTGTTGCCGGGCTGCCCGGCGGCCCGGTTGCCGCCGTTGGCGTCGGCGATCTTCTGCAGGTTCTCCTGGTGGTGGCGGACGCCCTTGAGGGTGACGAGCCCGGCCAGTTTCGACGGTTCCGGGGCCTCCGCCCGGGCCCCGGCCGCCGCGAGGGTGGTGGCGGCCAGGGACAGGCCGAGGAGCGATGCTAGCGCGGCTTTGCGCATGACTCGGTCTCCGATGAGTAAGGGGACAAAGCATCCGAAGCCTGGCACGTTGTAATGAACGCCACAAGAGACGGATCAGCATCACCGCGGCCAATACCGGCCCTTCTCCCCGTCCTTTCCCGAAATCGCCATGACTCCCGCCGATCCGCTCCGTCACCGGTGTCCCACGCCGGGTTCCCAGGTCGTCCGGGGAACATGACTGGGACACGGGCGAACAGAAATGGTTTCCATGTGCGATTGGTGGCCGATTCGGATCGTCTCTCAACATCATAAGAGAACTCCGAAACCACCTACATGCGTTCAATTCCCGAGGCCGGGGACCGGGCCCCCGGGCGCCATTCCTCCCGAGCCGTGAACGGCGGCGCACGACCGCCACCGGCGGCTAGGCGGTCCGCCCGCCCGGCGCGGTGGTCATGCGCGCGACGATGAGGGAGGCCAGGGCGGCGTAGGCGGCGGAGTCGTCGAGGCCGGTCTCGGCCTTGATCTCGCCGCGGTGGATCGCCTCCATCACCTGGCCCGCGACGGCGCCGGCGAACGCGGCGTCCGTGCCGGGGGACGCCTCGCGGACGAGCCCCTGCACGCGGCGGACCGCGAACCGGGTGTTGCTCTTGTAGATCTCGCGGGCCGGGGCGAACGCGTCCAGGTCGGCGAAGAAGGCGGGCGACGCCGGGGCGAGCGCGGCCGAGATGGCCCGCAGGTAGGCGCCGACCCGCTCGCGGGGGTCGGCGCTCGCGTCGAGGTCGGCCTCCACCCGCGCGGTCGCGCGCCGGAAGAAGGCGCGGACCACGGCGACGATGATCTGCTCGCGGCTCGGGGCCACGGCGTACAGCGTGCTCTTCGAGCAGCGCAGGACGGCGGCCAGGTCGGCGACGCCCAGGTCGGCGAACCCCCGGTCGAGGAAGACCTCGATGAGCCGCTCGACGAGCTCCTCGCGGCGGCGCTCGACGCGGGAGGCGCGCGTGCCGGCCGGCGTGGTCATGCGCCGACGGTACCAGAAGAGTACCGAAACGAGTTCTTCAGTACTGTCTCTGGTACCGTTCAGGGTGGCGAAAGGAGTCCCGCATGCCCGCCACGCGCCACCTGCCCACGCCGGAGTCCGCGGACCTCATCGCGCTCGCGCGCGAGATAGCGGCGAAGGAGCTCGCGCCGCGCGCCGGCGACGCCGAACGGACCGGGACCTTCCCCCGCGAGGTGTTCACGACGCTGGGGCGTGCGGGGCTGCTGACCCTGCCCTATCCGGAGGAGTACGGCGGCGGCGACCAGCCCTACGAGGTCTACCTCCAGGTCCTGGAGGAGATCGGTGCGGTGTGGGCGAGCGTCGGGGTGGGCGTCAGCGTCCACGCGCTGTCCTGCTTCCCGCTGTTCGCCTACGGCACCGGAGAACAGCGCGCCCGCTGGCTCCCCGACATGCTGTCGGGCGAGCGGCTGGGCGCGTACTGCCTTTCGGAGGCGCACGCCGGGTCCGATCCGGGGGCGATGCGCGCGAAGGCCGTCCGCGACGGCGACTCCTACGTCCTCAACGGCGCGAAGGCGTGGACGACCCACGGCGGCAAGGCCGACTTCTACACCGTCATGGCGCGGACGTCGGACGAGGGGTCGCGTGGCATCTCCTGCTTCTACGTCCCGGCGGGGACGCCCGGCCTGGAGTTCGACCGGCCCGAGGACAAGATGGGCCTGATGGGGTCCACGACCGCGACGGTCCGCCTGGTGGACGTGCGGATCCCCGCCGGCAACCTCATCGGCGCCGAGGGACAGGGCCTGCCGATCGCGCTCGCGGGCCTGGACGCCGGGCGCCTCGGCATCGCCGCGGTCGCCACCGGTCTCGCCCAGGGGGCGCTCGACACCGCGGTCGGCTACGCCAAGGAGCGCGAGGCGTTCGGCAAGGCGATCATCGAGCATCAGGGGCTGGCGTTCGTCCTCGCGGACATGGCTGCCGCGGTCGAGTCGGCGCGGGCCACCTACCTGGCGGCGGCGCGACTCAAGGACGCCGGGCGCCCCTACGCCCGGGAGGCGTCGGTCGCCAAGCTGGTCGCCACCGACAACGCCATGCGGGTCACCACCGACGCCGTCCAGGTCCTCGGCGGCGCCGGGTACACCCGCGACTTCCCCGTCGAGCGCTACATGCGCGAGGCGAAGGTCATGCAGATCTTTGAAGGCACCAACCAGATCCAGCGGCTGGTGATCTCCCGCCACCTGGCGCGCTGAGCAATCCGATACGCCGTCGTTCGCTTGATCATCTCCCACTGCTCTCCCCGACGGCTCCCAACACCCCCACCAGCCTCGCCGCCCCGTCTTTCGGCGCTCCTCCCCGGAAGGAGCGCCGTACGCTCACCCCGCCGACACCCGAACCGGGCGGGTTCCGCGCCGGGCCGGCTCAGATGAGGTGATGACGGTTCAGCCAGCCGGCGATGGCCTGGCCGATGGCGTGGGGCTGGTCCTCGGGGGCCTGGTGGCCGGCGGGCCCGATCCCTTCGATTTCGAGGGCGGCGATGTTCCGGCGGGCCCAGTCCACGATCTCGGGGGAGGCGATACCGACACCCTCCTCGACCGTGAGGAGAAGTTTGGGGACCTCGGGGCTGCCGGCAAGCCATTCGCCGTAGGCGTCCATGCGCTCGGCCACATCGGCCGGTTCGCGGTCGTAGGGAATCTCGCGAGGCCACTGGAGCAACGGAAGGCGCGACGCAGGATCGGTGTAGGGCGCGCGGTAGACGTCGTGGTCCTCTGGGCTGAGGCCCGTCTTGATGGCGAACGGGTGGGGCAGGGCGAACTCGATGGCGGCGTTCTCCTCCAGCAGTAGCCGCTCACCGAGCCCGGGGGTGCGCAGCGCCTTGGAATGGTCGATCACGTCCTGCGGCAGCTCCGCCCACATCTGCGGCCGCAGGAACGTCTCCAGGACGGCGACGCCGCGCACCTGGTCGGGGTGGCGTGCGGCACGGTCCATGGCCAGTGCGCCGCCCCAATCGTGGCCGACCAGGACGGCCTCCTTCAGCCCCATGGCCTCGAACCACGCGTCCAGGTAGCGGGCGTGGTCGGCGAAGCGGTAACCGATGTCGGGCTTTCCGGAGGCGCCCATCCCGATCAGATCAGGGGCCAGGACCTTGGCGCGATCGGCGACGTGCGGGATGACGTTGCGCCAGATGTAGGACGAGGTGGGGCTGCCGTGCAGGAACACCACGGGCGACTCGCCCTGCCCGGTCTCCGTGTAGGCGAGGTGGGAGTCGAGGACGGCGACAGTGTGCATGATCGTTAAACCCTTCGCTGGTTCGGCAGCTGGAATCTAGATCCGCACTCCTCCAACTGTCAACACCCCAACTAATGCTGACGCAACCGTCACCGACAGAAGCATCAGCCTGTTACCATCACCCCCGGAGGTGAGGCTCGTGCCCGACCAGGCGGCGAACGTCGTCGACGATGAATCCGGACCGCTGCACGCGACCACCGGTCACCTGATGCGCCGCGTGTTCACGGCCGTCACCGCACACGCCGTGCAGGACGGGCCCCGGTCGCGCGAGTTCGTGGTGCTCGACATCCTCGCCGACGCGGACGCCCCCTCCCAGCAGGACCTCGCCCACCGGCTCGGCATCAACCGTACGATCATGGTCAGGCTGCTCGATCGGCTCCAGGAGGCGGGCCATGTCGTCCGCACTCGCAACCCGGCCAACCGCCGCACCTACATGCTGTCGCTGACCGAGGCGGGCCGTACCGCCCTGGACGGCATGCGCCGAGCCGTCGCCGACAGCGACGCCCGGGTCACCGCCGCGCTCACCGACCTCGAACGGCGGCGCCTCACCGAGCTGTTGACCACGCTCGTCGCCGACGACGGGCCATCCGCCATCCAGAGCGTCGAGTACCTGATAGCGCAAGCCCACTACCGCCTGCGCCGTCTTGGGGATCATCGGCTCGCGGCGCACGGCCTGCGCACCCGCCACTTCGCCCTGCTGCCCGCGCTGGACCGGCTCGCCCCCTGCCCGCAAGAGCAACTGGCCCGATACCTGCACCTGACCGAGCCCGCCACCGCATCGCTCATCGAGGAACTGGTCCAGGCCGGCATCGTGTCCCGCGGCCAGGACCCGCACGACCGACGCCGCTATGCCCTACAGCTCACCGACCTCGGCCGCGCCCGCATGCCTGCAGTGCGTGAAGCCCTGGAGAGCATGGAGCGCGACATCGACGACGCCCTCGGCCCAGACGGCGCGCAAGAACTTCGCGTCCTTCTCACCAAGCTCTTGCCGTAAGCAGATCGACCTGCTCCGCCCGCGACGCGGCCCAACGTACCGACCGTAGGCGGCGGGTTCGGCATCACTCAAGCCCCGAGGTTCGGCACGACGCGGGCTCGCGTCCTGCGTGCGCTCTCTCGACCGAGGCGCGAGCATCTCCGCTTCCGCGCGTCCCTTGTCCGCGTGCTTCAAGCCCGCAGATCGCAAGTCCGCACCCCGCACATCCGCACTACGCAGGCCCGCACCGCGCAGGTTCGCGTCCTCCAAGCCGGAATCCCGCAAGTCCGCGCCCTTCAGGTCCGCGCCTTCCAGGTTCGTCCCGCGCAGGTCCGCAGTGCGCAGATCGGCGCCGTTCAGCCGGGCGCCGGCCAGATGAAGGCCACTGAGGTCCAAGCTGCGACGCTCAGGGCGGCGGGGTCGTACGGCCAGCGCGGTCAGGGCGGCCCGCCATCCGCGCATCCGGGCCGCCACCGGGGCCGGGCGCCTGTAGGGACCGGGCGAATCCGTCGGGGTGGCGGAGTTCCAGGCCCCAGGCCGCCGCCCGCCAGTCCGGCGGCACCAGCTCGTCCTCGCTCCCCTCGACCACGTGCCCGCCGACCGGATCGCGGTGGCGGCGGGTCCGCCGGCGGAGCATGTAACAGCCCTCGGCGACCCGGTCGACCCGGACCAGGCTGGCGTGCTGCCCATGCGCGTGCGCGCGCGTGACCGCCTCGCGAAACTCGCGGAACGGCTCCTCGGCCGCCTCCACCATTCTCCCGTCCATCTCGCTGCGGTGGCCGGAGTCCTGGTGCCGGCGGGGGTGACGTTCGCGCCGCTGGGCGGCCAGGACGGGTTACAGACCGCGGCCAACCGCGCCCAGCTCACCGGCGGGTTCGTGCCGGCCGCCGCGGTGCCGCTGATCTCGGCATGGTGGTGGGTCGGCGCCGTCGCCGTCACCAACGTCGCAGAAAATGGATCGCGGGGAGTTCTCGCAACGGGTCCGGGGGAATGTCCGGTACCGGATCGAGGGCGGCACCGAGCACCCGGTCCGGGCGGTCATCCCCGCCTAGGCCGGCGCGGCGATCATCGCGGTGGTTCGTCTCTGGAGTCGGTCACCAGGCGCGTGAGTTCGACGCGCGAGCCGATGCCGAGCTTGCGGTACACCTGCCGCAGGTGATAGGCGACGGTGTGCACGCTGATGAACAGTCGATCGGCGATCCGCTGATTGGTCAGTCCCTGCGCGACGAGCAGGGAGACCCGCTGCTCGGTCCCGGTGAGTCCCGCCCAGCCGCTGGCGGGCCGCCTGCGGTTCTCCCAATGGCGACGCCGCTCGCCCAGCCGGCGGAGCCTGCTGCGCACTCGGGCGGTGTCTCGCGCCGCCCCGACGGCCCGATATTGCGACAGGGCCTCGTCGAGCGCCCGCACTGTCTGCTCGCGTTCTTCGCCTTGATGTTGCAGCAGCAACGCCAAGTCTTCACTGGCCAAGGCACGCGCCCACGCATCGGTGTGTCCGCTGGCGGCGGCACGCAGGGCCTCGGGGTCCGCGTGCAGAACACCGCGGGCGTGTTGGGCCGCGGTCGACACGCTCGGCACAGTGGAGTTGCGCCGGGCGATGTCAACAGCGGCTGCGACGATCCGTTCGGCCCCCGAGGTCTCACCGGCCGCTAGCGCGGTCTGTGTCAGCCATGCCGGTGTGGCGGGGCCGCTGAGAAGCAACCGGTAGTAGTCCCGCGGACTGTCGAACAGGTCGCTCAGCGCTGTCACGGCGGCCCGCGGACCTTCGCGCGCTTCGGCCACCTGCGCCGCGACCAGGTCCGCGAGACCGAGGTCGCGCGGGGGGCGTTCGGCCGCCCGACGATCTTCTGTCAGAGCCGCCGCCGCATTCTCCAGGTCGCCGCGGTGCAACGCGACGGCCGACAGTGCGCATCTCGCGGCCGCCGCCAGGAGATGGGCGCCCGCCGCGGTCGCCTCATCGAGTCCGGTTCTCGCCTCCGCGATCGCCTCATCCGGTCGTCCCTCCGCCAGGTGCAGCCAGGACCGCACGATCGCCAGGCCCGGCGACCACGCCGCCGGGCCGCTGCTGCCGAGCCCTCCCGTCACCGTTTCCATCGCCCGCCGGGCTTCATCGAGCCGCCGCAACTGCACCAGCCTCATGGCGAGGATCATGCTGGGATGTGGCTGACCGGCGTCCAGGGTGGCGCCCAGCGTTCCTTTGACGGCCTCCTCCAGCGAGTCGAGCGCGGTCGTCAGACACGCCGCGTCCCAGGCGTCCCGCGCGAGCAGGATGAGCGCCGCGATCGTCAAAGGCCGGCCGGAAGACCCGTCGCCGACGGCGATCTGTTGCGCCCGGCCCCGCAGATCGCCGTTTCCGCTCCGGAGCGTCTCGGCTTGCAGGAGGGCGAGTTCGGCACGCCGGCGCAACTCCTCGGGCAACCCCGCGATGTCGAGCGCGGCCCGGGCCGTCTCCGCCGCCCTGCTCGCCTGGCCCATGGGCGACAGCGCGAGCGCCTGGATGATCATCATCTCGGCGGCGATGGCGCCGGTCGCGTTGCCGCACAGCGCCGCGTCGGCGAGCTTCACGGCCTCGGCCGGCCGGCCGGCGGCCAAGAGCGCATGCAGGACCGCCAGTACCCGCGGAATGTGCAACCGGTCGGTGGGATCGGTGAGTTCGAGAGCGCGCCCCGCGATGTCGACGGTGATGTGCGAGGCGCCGGCGGGCATTCGGGCTGCGGCCACGTCCAAGCCCGCCAGGGCGTGGGGGTCGCCTGGACTTGCGCCGCTCATCAGAAGAGCGACCGCCGCCGTGGTCCGGGCCCCGCGTTCCAGAAGCAGCCACCCGATCTGCACCTGCAGCGACTGGCGGACGGGGCCGGGGATGCCGGCCGCGACGATCCGGCGGACGAGGTCATGCCGGAAGGCCAGATCGTCCCCGCGAGCCTCCAGGAGGCCGGCCGCGACCGCGGCCTCCAGCGGGGGCAGGAGTTCGGCCGGGGTGATTCCGAGGAGTTCGGCGGCATCCCGGGGGTGGAAGGTGGCGCCGACGACGGCCGCGACCTCAAGAAGATGCCGGGTGCCGGAGTCCAGGACATCAAGCCACTGCTTCACCAGCAACCGGATTCGTTCCGGGAGACGGGAGCCGGTCAGGCACGCGCGTCCTTCGCCCACCGCGAGGCTGCCCTCCTCGCGTAGTCCTTTCAGCAGCTGAACGACCAGCGAGGGGTTCCCGCCGGCCTGTCCGGCCAGGACGCGGAGGGCCCGGTCTGGTTTCGCGCCCAGAGTGTCGATGCACAGTCCGAGGATCGCCTCATCGTCGAAGTGGGGCAATGTCATCTGGGTAGCGCCCGTCGCTCTCAGCAGGGTGAACAACTGGTCCAAGGCGCGCCCGGCCGCTGCCCGGCGGCGGCCCAGGATCCAGCACACGGGTGACGCCACCAATTGCGCCGGCAGAACCCGGAGCGCGCTGATCAACGCGGTGTCGGCCCACTGCAGATCGTCCAGCACCACCAGAACCCTGGTGGAGTGCGCTTTGGCTTCCACCGCCGCGCGCAACTGTTCGACCTGCCAAGCCTGGCGCCAGGATTCGGCGGTTGTCTCGCCGACATCCACGATCCCCGTCAGAGCCGACAAAAGCGGCTCCATCGGCGCCGGCGGCCCAAGCTCGACGGGACCGCCGGCAGCCACGACGTATCCGTTGTGTTCAGCCACCTGGCAGGCCTCGGCCAGAAAATGGGTACGCCCAATTCCCGCCTCTCCCTCGACGAGCAGAACCCGGGTCGCGCTCGCCGCGGGGTCGGCCGGCGCGTCGGGTCCGGCCAACAGGTCGGTGACCTGTCGGTGCTCCTGGAGCCGGTCCAAGGCCCTTCGTTCCGCCGGTGGCGGCTGCGGTCGGTTCACAGGGCCGCTCTGCCCCCGACTGCAAGGTGGCATGCCCGTGCCGAAGATCGGCCACCGGCCCTCTCCCCCAAATTCACCGACCTTTTACCGGCTGACGACCGGAGCCCGTCAAAGCAGGGTGCTGTCAAAGCCGGAGGTCGAGAACAGGTTGGACGCGTTCCCTTACAGCGTCTGAGGGTTGCGCCAGCCGGGGAAAACGGTTCGGCAGGCCGGGCCAGCGCGTGGTTCAGCCGCACAATCGCATCCTCAGAACTGACAGGCCCAAGGGATCCGGCCTGCTATGGGGGCCGACGACACGGCCTGGCATCGGCTCCAGACGTCCGGTCGAGAGGGACGACGCCTTCCGAAGGTGGGAGCCGGACCCAAGCAGATCGGGAGAGCGCCACGGTTTCCGGAATCCACCTACACGGTCGAAGGATGTGACCGGCGGCACACAGCACGAACATCGGTAAGGACGGGTTGTCGTGTGCGTTCGGTGCGCCGCAAAAGCGCACCACCAGGCCGCCGAGCCGAGCCCTTCGAGATCTGACACCCAGCGTCTCTCGCCGCCGCACCGCCCAGCCGCGGTTTCGGCCGAAAGGCGCGGGAGGCCCCACCGAGACCGTCCCGCAAAGCTACGGAAGGACATGTGATGGCCAGAGCAGTCGGGATCGACCTGGGCACCACCAACTCGGTCATCGCAGTGACCGAGAGCGGCAAGCCCACCGTCGTCCCCAACTCCGAGGGCGCCCGGACGACCCCGTCGGTGGTGGCGTTCACCGAGCAGGGGGAACGCCTGGTCGGCCAGCTGGCGCGGCGGCAGGCGATCCTCAACCCCAAGGGCACCATCTCCTCGGCCAAGCGCTTCATCGGGCGCCGGTACGAAGAGGTCGCAAGCGAGAAGGACGCGGTCTCCTTCGATGTGACCGAGGGGCCCGACGGGACGGTCCGCTTCGACGTACGGGGCAAGAAGTACGCCCCGGAGGAGATCTCCGCGCAGGTGCTGCGCAAGCTCGTGGAGGACGCGGGCAGGTCACTCGGCGAGAAGGTCACCGAAGCCGTGATCACGGTTCCGGCCTACTTCAACGACGCGCAGCGGCAGGCGACCACCGACGCCGGACGCATCGCCGGCCTGGAAGTGCTGCGCATCATCAACGAGCCGACGGCGGCGGCGCTCGCCTACGGCCTGGACAAGAAGTCCAACGAGACCGTGCTGGTGTTCGACCTCGGCGGGGGGACGTTCGACGTCAGCCTGCTGAACATCGGCGACGACGTGGTGGAGGTCCGCGCCACCTCCGGCGACGGCCACCTGGGCGGCGACGACTTCGACCGCCGTGTCGTCGATCACCTCGCCGAGGAGTTCCAGCGCGACAACGGCATCGATCTCCGCGCCGACCCGCAAGCGCTGCAACGCCTGTTCGAGGCTGCCGAGAAGGCCAAGATCGAGCTGTCGAGCGTCACCCAGACCCAGATCAACCTGCCGTTCGTCACCGCCGACGCCACCGGCCCCAAGCACCTGAACACCACTCTGATGCGGTCGACGTTCGAGCAGATCACCGGTGACCTGATCGAGCGTTGCGTCGGGCCGATGGAGCGGGCCATGCGCGACGCCAAAGTCACCGCCGACGACATCGACGAAGTGATCATGGTGGGCGGGTCCACCCGGATCCCGGCGGTGCAGAGCCTGGTCCGCCGCAAGACCGGCGACCGCGAGCCCAACATGACCGTCAATCCCGACGAGGTCGTCGCGCTGGGCGCGGCCATCCAGGCCGGCGTGCTGAAGGGGGAGGTCAAGGACGTCCTCCTGCTGGACGTCACTCCCCTGTCCCTGGGCGTGGAGACCCTCGGCGGCGTGATGACCAAGGTCATCGAGCGCAACACCACAATCCCGGCGCGCCGCACCGAGACCTTCAGCACCGCCGAGGACGGCCAGAACGCCGTCGACATCGTGGTTCTGCAGGGCGAACGGGAGCGGGCGGCCGACAACCGGGTGCTGGGGCGCTTCCGGCTGGAGAACATCCGTCCCGCGCCCCGCGGGGAACCTCAGATCGAGGTGACCTTCGACATCGACGCCAACGGCATCCTCAACGTCTCCGCGCGGGACAAGGACACCGGCGCGGAGCAGCGCATCACCATCAGCCAGAGTTCGAACCTCGACGAGAGCGAGGTCGAGCGGATGGTCGCCGATGCCCAGAGGCATCGCCAGGACGACGCCCGGCTGCGCGAGCAGGTCGACGCGCGCAACGACCTGGACGCGGTCGCCTACCAGGTCGAACGGCGACTCGAAGGGCTGGGCGACAACGTGCCCGCGCACGAGAGGGCACGTGCGGAGTCGCTGATCGAGGACGGTCGCCAGGCCGTCAAGGAGGAGGCGCCACTGGAGCGGTTGCGGTCGCTGACCGCCGATTTGCGGCAGGTGCTGCACGGCCTCGACACCACCTCCGGCCCTGGCGCGGGCGGCGGCCCGCAAGAGGGCGGCCCCACGACGGGAGGATCCGACGACGATGTCATCGATGCCGAATTCACGACCGAATGACGATGCCCAGCAGCGGTCCCAGCGGCCCGAGGGGGCGGAGGATCCGGCGGCACGCGTGACCGAACTGCAAGCGCGCGTGGCCGAGCTCGAAGACCTGCGGCGGCGTGCCCTAGCGGATCTGGACAACACGCGTAAACGCATGGCGCGGGACCTGGAGCGCGAACGCCGGGCGCAGCGGGACGAGGTGAGCACGCGATGGCTGCCGGTCGTCGACGATCTCGAACGCGCGCTGGAGCACGCCGACGCCGACCCGGTGAGCCTCATGGAGGGCGTGCGGGGCGTGTACGACCGGGCGCTGGCGACGCTGCGCGAACTCGGCTATTCGCGCCGGGACGACATGGGAGCCCGTTTCGACCCGGCCCGGCACGAAGCGGTCGCGGTCCGCACCCATACCGGATCGCCCCCTGGCACGGTGGTGGAGGTGCACCAGCCGGGCTACGGCGATGACGAGCACCAGTTGCGGCCGGCGCTGGTGTCGGTGGCGGGCAAGGATCAGTGATGGCCGTCAGCGATCCTTATGAGGTCCTGGGCGTCTCGCGGGACGCCGAGCAGGACGAGATCCAGCGCGAGTACCGGAAGCTCGCCCGGCAGCACCATCCCGATATCAACAAAGACCCTGACGCCGAAGAGAGGTTCAAGGACGTCTCGGAGGCCTACGCCATCCTTTCCGATCCCGACCAGCGCCGCCGCTACGACGCGTTCGGACCGGACTTCCGCCAAGTCCCCGAAGACGTCGACCCCGACATGTGGGCGCGCTCGCGGTCCCGTGCCAGGGCCGGTGCCCGCGCCGGCTCCGGAGCGGGCCCCGGAGCCGGCTACACCACCGCGGGCGGTTTCGGTGAGGGCATTGACTTCGAGGACCTGTTCGGCGGGCTGTTCGGCGCCCGTGGGCGCGGCGGCCCGGCCGGGCGCGCCGCTTCGGGCGCATGGGGCCCGGTACGAGGCGCCGATCAGGAGGCCGAGGTCCAGGTGAGCGTCGAGGAGGCCTACCGCGGCGGCAAGCGCGCGGTCACCGTCGACCGCCCGGACGGCCCCCGCCGGCTGGAGGTCACCATTCCGGCGGGCGTCACCGACGGTCAGCGAATCCGGCTGGCCGGACAGGGCGGCGGCGGTGACCCGGCCGGCGATCTGTACCTGATCGCGCGGATCGCACCGCATCCCCGCTACCGCGTCGACGGCCGTGACGTGACCGCCGAACTGCCGCTGGCGCCCTGGGAGGCGGCGCTGGGCGCGGCCGTGGCGTTCCGGACACCGGGCGGGGAGGCCAAGGTGAAGGTGCCCGCGGGAACCTCCAGCGGGCGGCGCTTGCGGCTGCGCGGCCGCGGCCTGCCCAACCCGCGAGGCGACCCGGGAGACCTGTACGCCGAGGCCCGCGTCATGGTGCCGTCCGAGCCGTCCGAGCGGGAGCGGCGGCTGTTCGAGCAGCTCGCGGAGGCATCATCGTTCGATCCGAGGAGGGCCTGATGGAGCAGCTGCTGCCAGGCACCGTCTACGCCATCGTGCACACCCCGTCGTCGCGGTTGAGACTGGAGACCTTCGCCTCCACCGCCGGCGCCCATCCCGTGCTGGTGCGGCGTCTGGTGCGCCTGGGGTTGCTGAACGCCAGCGCCGATGCCTCGGGTGAGCTGTGGTTCGACTCCGAACAACTCAGCGAGTTCGGCCGCCTCCAGCGACTGCGGGCGGGGTTGTCCCTCAACTACGCGGCTCTGGGGCTGGTCGTGGAGCTGCTCGACCGCATCGCGGATCTGGAGCGGGCTCTGCGCCGAGAATCGCCGCACACCACCGGAGGACGACAGTGGACGCCAACCGCTTGACCCAGAAGTCGCAAGAGGCTCTGCACGACGCCCAGACCAAGGCGCTGCGCTTCGGACACGTCGAGGTGGACGGCGAGCATCTCCTGCTCGCCCTGCTCGACCAACCCGGAGGACTCGTGCCCCGGCTGCTTTCGGAGGCCAAGGTCGAACCGCGGCGTATCCGGGAGGCGGTGGAGGCCGAGCTGAGCCGCCGCCCGCAGGTGACCGGGCCGGGTACCGGTCCCGGGGAGGTGCTGGTCACCCAGCGGCTGTCGCGGCTTCTGGACACCGCTCAGCAAGAGGCCGACCGGCTCAAGGACGACTACGTGTCGGTGGAGCACCTGGTCATCGCACTGCTGGAGGAGGGGCCGCGGACGGCGGCGGGACGGTCGCTGGAACGGCAGGGACTGACCCGTGACTCCTTCCTCGAGGCGCTCACCCGGGTCCGCGGTAACCAGCGCGTGACCTCCGCGGTGCCCGAGACCGCCTACGAGGCGTTGGAGAAGTACGGGCGGGACCTGGTGGCGGACGCGTCGGCGGGCAGGCTCGATCCCGTCATCGGGCGCGACACCGAGATCCGCCGCGTGGTGCAGATCTTGTCCCGCAAGTCCAAGAACAACCCGGTACTGATCGGCGACCCGGGCGTCGGCAAGACCGCGATCGTGGAGGGCCTCGCGCAGCGGATCACCCGGGGTGACGTGCCCGAGGGGCTCCGCGACAAGACCATCTTCAGCCTGGACATGGGGTCGCTCGTCGCGGGCGCCAAGTACCGCGGCGAGTTCGAGGAGCGCCTCACCGCCGTCCTCAACGAGGTCAAGGCGGCCGAGGGCCGGATCCTGCTGTTCGTCGACGAACTGCACAACGTCGTGGGCGCCGGGGCCACCGAGGGCGCGATGGACGCCGGAAACATGCTCAAGCCGATGCTGGCGCGCGGCGAACTGCACATGATCGGTGCGACGACCATCGAGGAGTACCGCCGGCACATCGAGAAGGACGCCGCGCTGGAGCGGCGTTTCCAGCCGGTGCTGGTGGACGAGCCCACGGTCGAGGACAGCATCTCGATCCTGCGCGGACTGCGGGAACGGTTCGAGGTCTTCCACGGAGTGAAGATCCAGGACGGCGCGCTGGTCTCCGCGGTGCAGCTCAGCCACCGCTACATTTCCGACCGGTTCCTGCCGGACAAGGCGATCGACCTGGTCGACGAGGCGTGCGCCATGCTGCGCACCGAGATCGACTCGATGCCCGCCGAACTCGACGAGCTCACCCGCAAGGTGATGCGGCTGGAGATCGAGGAGGCCGCGCTGGCCAAGGAGGACGATGCGGCCAGCAGGTCGCGGCGCGACAGCCTCGCCCGGGAACTGGCCGACCTGCGCGCCGAGGCCGACGCCATGCGGGCCCAATGGGAGGCCGAACGCCAAGCGCTGCGCAAGGTACAGGCATTGCGCCAGGAGATGGAACAAGTCCGCCAGGAGGCCGCTCAGGCCGAACGGGACTACGACCTCAACCGCGCCGCCGAGCTGCGCCACGGCCGGCTCCCCGAGTTGGAACGGCGGCTGCGGGCCGAGGAGGAGCGGCAGACCAGCAAGCAGAACGGGGGCCGGCTGCTCCGCGAGGTCGTGACCGAGGAAGAGATCGCGGCCATCGTGTCACGCTGGACCGGAATCCCGGTCAGCCGCCTCCAAGAGGGCGAACGCGACAAACTCCTGCGCCTCGACAAGATCCTTCACGAGCGGGTGGTGGGCCAGGACGAGGCGGTGCGGCTGGTGGCCGACGCGATCGTCCGAGCCCGGTCCGGGATCAAGGACCCCCGCCGGCCCATCGGTTCGTTCGTCTTCCTCGGTCCGACCGGCGTCGGAAAGACCGAGCTGGCCCGCGCCCTGGCCGCAGCCCTGTTCGACACCGAGGAGAACATTGTCCGCATCGACATGAGTGAGTATCAGGAGCGCCATACCGTCAGCCGGCTGGTCGGCGCCCCGCCCGGCTACGTCGGTTTCGAGGAGGGCGGCCAGCTCACCGAGGCGGTGCGCCGCAAGCCCTTCTCGGTGGTGCTGTTCGACGAGATCGAGAAAGCCCACGGCGACGTGTTCAACACCCTGCTCCAGGTCCTCGATGACGGGCGGCTGACCGATGCCCAGGGACGCACCGTCGATTTCCGCAACACCGTCATCATCATGACCTCCAACATCGGATCTCAGCACCTGCTGGAGGGGGTCACCGACCAAGGCGAGATCAAGGAAGCGGCGCGCGACCAGGTGAACTCCGAACTGCGCCGCCATTTCCGCCCGGAGTTCCTGAACCGCGTCGACGACGTCGTGCTGTTCAAGCCGCTGACACTGCGGCAGATCGAACAGGTCGTCGACCTGATGTTCAACGACCTGCGCGCCAGGCTCGCCGACCGCAGGATGCGCCTGGAGGTCGATCAGGACGCCCGCCGGCTGATCGCCGAACAGGGCTTCGACCCGGTGTACGGCGCGCGTCCGCTCCGCCGGTTCATCGCCCACGAGGTCGAGACCCGCGTCGGCCGTGCCCTGATCGCCGGGGACGTCCGGGACGATGCGGTCATCCACGTGACCGCGGAGGACGGGGAATTGAAGGTCCGCTTCGAGAATCCTTGGGACTGACGACCGCAGTCACTCGGTTCGCCGCCGCCGTCGTCACGTGCGCGCCTGCGGGGCCCGCGAGCGCCGTGCTCCGGCCCCTCCCGCGGGGCCGGCACTCCGCTGGGATTCCCTACCGCTCTCCCTGGCCTCCGCCCTGTCTGAAGAGCCGCCTCGTCACCCCTGCCCGATCCCGGTGACCAGGCCGATGGCAACCGCCAGTATCCCGGTGCCGAAGGCATACGCCAGCAAGGCATGCCCCAAAACGGTTCGGCGGATCCGGGTGTCGGCGGGCTGGCTCTCAGATACCGTGCAAGCCACTCCGAGGGTGAAGGCCATGTAGGCGAAATCACTATAGGAGGGAGGCGCGGTCTGCCGGAAATCGATGCCCCCGTCGGCGTCCTCATAGTAAAGGCGGGCGTATCGGAACGCGAACACGGTGTTCACGAGTGCCCAGGACAGAACGACCGCGAGGACGACGAGAATGACCGCCGTAACCGAGAGCGCGTCCTGACGCCCCGCATAGCGGATCTGGGCGTCGGCCTCGATGGCCAAGCTGGCCACCGAGGCCAGGAGCACCACCGCGTCGGTCGAGCGGGCATCCCCCTCCGCCTCGGCCAGAAGCTTGGTGTCCTCCGGCCCCCGCGGCCAACTGAGCCACCACACCCACGTCAAGATCGTGCCGGTGGCCAGCACCCACCCGACCAGCAAGCTCACGTGCCCTACCCCGAGCACGGCGGCCGTGGCACCGCCGACGACGCCCGCTCCCAGCGACAGCACAAGCCTGCGGACCGACAGGAACCGCCTGGGAGGTCCGGTCCCGTTAGCCTCGACGGACGGGTCGAGCTCGTCACCCACCTCGTCCCCAATCGTCAACAGCTCCGAGGTCGCGAGCGCCCGGCCGGTTACCTCAGCCGGTTCGGGCGAGGTGCCTGTGCACCATCTGAACCGCCATGGCGCCCTCCCCGACGGCCGAGGCGACCCTCTTCACCGACCCGCTCCGGACATCACCGACCGCGAACACGCCCCTCCAACTCGTCTCCAGCGGTGTGCCCGGCCCCGTCCGCACAAACCCGCGCTCGTCCAACTCCAGGCGCCTGGCGAGCCATCCGGCATGCGGCACAGCGCCGATGAACACCAACAGCCCCCGCGCCGGCACCGTCTCACGTTCCCCGGTGCGGTTGTCCTCGGTGACCACCGCGCGAAGTGTTCCGTCTCCGCACGCCTCCCGGACAATGGTGTGCCGCCGTACTTCGATCCTCTCTGAGCGCTCTTGAGGAACAGCGCGGCTTGTCCGGCCGAATTGCCGCCAGACCATGCCGCGGTATGCGCGGCCGGCATGCACACGCAGCCGGTAGGGGCTGGCCCAGCCGATGCCAGGTTGGGCGGCGGTGCTGCCTCGGAGGCGGGACTGAACCGGCCGCTGGGAGGGAAGTGAACGTCACCGGCGCGGTTCCGTGTCTGCGGCGGCGGTGAATCAGCGGCGCCGTTCAATCCAGGTCCTCCCATCTCCACGGGGCCGCAGGGGTCCCGTCCGGTTCCCGCCCGAACCGGAACCGCTCCTTGTGATCAGCGACTTCGATGAACCGACCGAACAAACCCGCGGCGGGCAACCGTCCGACCAGCTTGGTGACCTGCTCGTGCGCCCCCACCGCCCGCAACCGTTCCAGCAGGAAGGCCACGGCGCCCGGGTCGTCGAGGGTGGTGCGGGTGGGGCCCAGTGGGCGGGGCGGTGGTCTGCGGAATGCACAGTGTCCAGCAGGTCGACCAGAGTCGCAGCCGCGCGGGGGTCGCGGCGCCGGGTAGCGTGTTTGCAGAGTTGAGCGGCGTCGCGGTACAGGCCGCACTGCTTGGCGGTGTCTCCCGGCCGTTGCAGGTCGTCGGGGCGGGTGTGTGGGCCATCGCCTTCCGGAACGCGGGCGGAGGATTTGGTCGGCGCGGTACTGGCGGCCGTGCTGGTCGAGGTAGTCGGCCAGGCGATAGCCGTCGACACCAACGCCGTGTGCGGGAGGGACCGC
The DNA here is from genome assembly GCF_900659635.1 of Actinomadura roseirufa. Classification (GTDB taxonomy): domain Bacteria; phylum Actinomycetota; class Actinomycetes; order Streptosporangiales; family Streptosporangiaceae; genus Spirillospora; species Spirillospora roseirufa. The sequence goes on from NZ_CAACVB010000077.1 coordinate 23,903, forward strand.
CTTCAGCGGGCTGACCGCGCCCTTGAGGGTGCGGGTGGCGTACTCCCGCGCCAGACCACGCTCCCTGCCACGCCGGCTCGGACAGGGCCCGCGCCCGGTCGGGCAGGCAGCCAACGCTGGCCTGCCGCAGCAGCTCGGGGCTGAGCGGGTGACGGTGGCCCAGCCGGACCGCGTCCATGGCCGCCCTGATCAGCACCTGCCCGTAGGGGCCGGCGCCGGGCCCGTGATAGTGGGCGAGCAGCGCGAGGACACCGGCCAGGTACTGGGCCACCTGCCCGGCGACCCCCCGCACTCAGCAGCGGTGATCGCTTCCTCCAGCAGCGGACCGCCGTGGTGGCGGGCACGGGCCAGCTCATCGCCGGTGAAGACCTCCCCTCCTCCGCCGCATCGACCTCCCGGGGAGAAGCCCCGGTCAGGTCGGGCAGCGGGGCCCGGGTGGCGTGCATCGGGTCCGCGAAACCAGGGCCGCCGTGGTGATCGGTGTAGGCGGCCCAGTAGTCCGGCCCCACCTGGTGATGACGATCACCTGGTCGCGGCCCAACAGCAGGCCGCTCAGTCTCCACAGCACCCGCTGCCCGCCCGGGTCGTCGGCGTAATGGCGCAGCTCGTTCAGCCACAACACCGACCGGCCCGGCACGTCGCGCTCCAGCAGCTCCTCCAGAGCGGCCGCGGTCTGCGGGTACAACACCGGGGCCCACGGGAGCCGCGCCCGCACCGCCTCATAGGCCGCGCGGGACTTGCCGGTCGAGGACCCACCACCAGCCGGTTGGCGGCCAAAGTCGGGTCCAGCACCGCATACACCACATGATCATGCGCGCGATGCACATACGCGCGGGGCACGGGGCCGGGCGCGCCTCGGCCATTTCCACCTCGCCGCCCTCGTCCATCGCGCTCTACTTCGCGTCGCCCCAGTGAGGACGGACGACGAATCCTCCTCGTCCGGGGGCGCCTCTGACATGGGTGAATGGCGTTCGTGGTCGTGCGCAGGGGCCTGGGGGATGGCGGAAGTTCAGGCAAGCCGGATCGGTGCCGCACGCACCCGAAACGGTGCGCGCCAATCCTCGTCAGAATGTGCAGAAGGCGTGGGCCTGGATCCTTGTTTCATAGGGGGAGTTATTGAGGAAGTAGGCCTTCCAGGAAGAGGCGGAGTCGGGGTAGGTGGCGGTGACGGCGCCGACCGGGCTGTCGTGCGGCTGGTCCACGCCTCCGCCGATCACGCGCCAACCTTGGGGGCAGGGTGCCGTGGCCGAGGCGAGCTGACCCACTCGGACGGTGAGCAGTTCGCCGTCCACGACCTGATAGGGCCCGGTGCCTCTCACGCAGACGGCATACGGCCACACGTCCACATTGGCCAAGCCGGTGTTGCGTACGTAGTTGGTCCAAGCGTTTGCGTCCAAGCTCGGCGTCAGGCCGGGGGCGACGACGGTGTTCGGCTGCGGATAGAAACCACCGCCCACCGCCTTGCGGCCGTCGGTGCACCTCGCGCCGGCGGCGACGTAGGCGCCCGGCTCGGCCGTCCGGTGTGCGCCTTCGGTGAAGAGATAGTCGCTGACATCGGAGTCGCACACCGCGTAGACGGTCATTTCCGCCGGGGTGCTGGAGAGGTTGCGCACGTTGACGATCCAGCCCGCGTCACTGCTCGGGGTGTACGGGCCGGTGTGGATGAGCTGGATCCCGCCGGGGCTGGTGTTGGACTCCCCGCCGTTCACCGCACGCATCCCCGACGGGCAGTAGACCCACTGCCGCCACACCTCGCCCGCCGGTACCGTCATCGGCCCGTAGGGGACGATCTGACGGCCAGGCGCCGCGGCCGCGCCCGGCAGGACCGGTAGCCGCGGCGGGACTTTCGGCTCCGCTACAGAAGGCGGCCGCTGGATCTTCGGTGCTGGGCCCCGCGACCCGGGCACCGGTCCGCCGCCACCATCACCACCTGGCCGTACCGCCACCGCTGCGGAGTACGCGGCGGGGCGTGGAGTGGAGGCCACGGCGGTGCCCTGCACAGCGGTCAGCAACAGCGGCAGCGCGGCCAGCACACCCGTCACCATCACCACAGGGACGGGCACCGGTCGTGGGAGACTCCTGCTCATTGACGCCTCTCCTTCTGCCTCGACGCTGGTCAGAGGCACTGCAGCTTCAACCGGTGTGCGTCAGCCGGTCGCGATGAAGGAGAACTCCCGGTCGGTCGCGGGGCCGGTGCTCTCGGTGGTGACGACGCTGAAGCCCTGGCTGGTGATCTCGATCGGGTAGGCGCCGTCGAGCCCGTTGTCGGCGTTGACCACGCAGGTGACGACGACGGGGAGAGCGGAGAACGCGCTGTCGAGCGTGATGGTGTGGCAGCCATCGCGGTCGCGGCGTGAGGTGAACCCGGTTCCGGCCTTGGCTGTGCCCTCGCGGTCGACCCATCCGTACACGGAGACCGTCATTGTCGTTCCTTCCCTGCCGGAGCGGTGGGCCTTCTTGGGCGTGACGTGCGCCGCACCATCCCCCTACCCAATGACTACACAAAGTAATCACTCATGTCTATTGGGTAACTCATCGGGCTCTCGGACGTGCGCGCGGCCCCTGGCAGCGGAAAGGGCCCCTGTCCTGCACTGCGATCAGGGACCCTCGTCGCCCTGGCCTCTGTCGTGGAAGCGGGCGGCGGTCACGCGCTGCCGGTCACGTGTTCCAGGGCTTGGGTGAGGAGGGGCGGGTGCGCTTCGCATAGGGCGTCCACCTTGTACGAGACGAGCGCGGCGGCGCGGCGTGCCCTGGTGGTGCAGCCGGCACAGAGCACCGTCCGCCAGCGGTGAACACCGGCTCGACCAGGCCCGACGGGTCACTACTGTCCGCTCTCATGACGACGGTTACAACGCGTACGGTCGAATACCCGGCCGACGGCCTGACAATGATCAGCCACCTCGCCCTCCCCGCCGGTATCGAGCGCCGGCCCGCAGTCCTGATCGGGCCCGAGGGGCTGGGGCTCAGCGACGTCGAACGCCGCCGGGCCGAAGCCCTGGCCGAACTGGGATACGTGGCACTGGCCTTCGACATCCACGGCGGGCGCTATCTGGACGACCCCGAAGAGATGCTGGCCCGCTGCATGCCGCTGCTCGCCGACCCCGACCGGATGCGCGACATCGGCCACGCGGCGCTCGAGGCGTTGCGCGCCGAACCACGGACCGACCCCGACCGGATCGCCGCCATCGGTTACGGCACCGGAGGCGCGATCGCGCTGGAACTGGGACGCGACGGCGCCGACCTGCGCGCGATCGCAACAGTCAACGCCGTGACCACGGGCCGACCGGGCGAAGCGGCGCGCATCGGCTGCCCGGTGTGGGCCGGAGTCGGATCCCAAGATCCCATCATGCCGCCCGCACAGCGAGACGCCTTCACCGCCGAGATGCAGGCCGCAGGCGTCGACTGGCGCCTGGTGGTCTACGGCGGCGCCCTGCACGCCTTCCACCACCCACCGGTCGACCATGCCGCGGTCCCCGGCGTCGGCCACCACCCACAACACGCCCAGCGAGCCTGGCACGACATCATCAACCTGCTCGCCGAATGCCTACCCGTGCCGGAGTGATCTACATCAGAGCGCAAGCCGACCATCAGCGGATCCGGATCTCCCCGGCGAGGACGGCGGCGGCCTGGGCGGCCGTGAGGCTCGGGGCGGCGAGGTCGTCATAGCCGTCGGGGCTGGAGGGGACCAGGCCGTGCCGGCCAGCGCGGCGGCGACATCCCGCAGCGCCACAGCGGCCGATGCCAGCGCCGAGTGGTCGACCACCATGACTACCTCATCCGGGGCCGGCCGCGCTCGGCGGCGAAAAGCGCTGAAGCGGCTTTGAGGATCTCGTTGACTCGCTTGAGCTCGTCGTTCTCCTTGCGCAGCCTCCCGCTCAGCCGAGGTCGGCTGCTCGGGACGCTGGCCGGCGTCGGCCTGGGCTTGGCGCACCCAGGTACGCGGGGCTTCACGGTGGATGCCCAGATCGGCCGCGATCTGAGCGATGGGGCGGTCGGACTCCATGGCCGGCCGGACGGCCCGGTCACGGAGTTCCCGGGATATTTGCGTGGTGCTGCCATCGCGGTGATTCTCCTCCCTGCCGGCCAAGATCATGACTGGCTTGAAGGACTTCACCAAACCCGGTGGGCTTCACTGTCCCCGCTGCCCTGCACGCGCGCTGAGCCGGCCCGGCGCGGCACGGCGCCGGGCCGGCTCGGAGGACCGGCGGCATGCGCGGGGACCGCGCCCTCCCCCGAGAGAGGACGCGGCCCTTTACCGCCGGCGGGTCAGGCGCCGGGGCAGCGCTTCCACGAGAAGTGGTACAGCGTGTTGACGCTGCCGTCGGTCGAGTCGAAGGCGATGAAGCTCGTCTTCGACGGGTCCGACCCCTTGGTCACGCGCAGTTCGGTGTTGACGTTGAAGTTGCGCTCTTCACCGCAGGGCTTGTAGACCAGTTCGGTGACCGGCGTCCGGTCACTGAACTCCCAGTTGTCGACCAGCGACCCCTTGAGGTTGTGGGTCACCGCCTGCGTGGGCGACGTGCCCTGGTGGTAGTAACTGGCCCGCTCGACCGCCGACGCGCCCGCCTCCAGGTTGGCGAAACCGCGGTAGTCGGCCCCGGCGATCGCGTAGGTGAACCCCTGCGGCACGTGCACCCGCAGATTGAGCTGGCAGTTCTTCCGGAAGTCGGTCGCGGTCGAACTGCCACCCGCCTGAGCCAGGTAGTTACTGTAGGTCACGGTGAAGCCGGAGTTGTCACTGGCCGTCGCCACCGCGGCCGTCCCGGCCGGGCACCCCGAGCCGTTGACGGTGAGGACTTCGACCGTGATCTTGTCCGGGGGCGGGGGGTCGTCCCCGGCCGCGTTCGCCGTCGACGCCGTCGACGCCATGGCCAGGGCGGCGAGACAGGCCGCCGAGGCGCTCATCGCTTTGCGCATGACTCTTTCTCCTCTAGGGGGGTGGAGAGGTGGTGGATCCGGGAACTCGCACCGCGGCGCCGGCCGGTCTACGGTCGCGTCGGATGAAGCCGAATTCCTAGGGCAGGGGGCAGCGCTTCCACGCGAAGTGGTAGGTGGTCTTGATGCTGCCGTCGGTGGAGTCCATGGCGAGGAAGCTCACCTTGCTGGCGTCAGTTCCCTTGGTGACCCGCAGCTCGGTGTTGATGTTGAAGTTCCGCTCCTCGCCGCAGGGCTTGTACACGAGCGCGGCGATGTCGATGGTGTCGGTGAACTGCCAGTTGTCGATCAGTTCGCCGCGCAGGGCGTGGGAGTGCGACGTGGTCCGCGGGTCGCCCTGGAAGTAGTAGCTGGCCTTCTGGGTACCGGTCGACCCCGGCTCCAGGTTCGCGAACCCCCGGTAGTCGGTGGAGTTGATCGCGTAGGTGAAGCCCTGCGGGACGTGCACCTTCATGGCGATCTGGCAGTTCTTCCGGGAGTCGGTCGATGCCGAGTCCCCGCCGGCCTGCGCCGTGTACTTGCTGTACGTGACGGTGAAGGCCTCCTTGTCATCGGAGACGGCCACGGCGGCCGACCCGGCAGGACAGCCCGAGCCGTTCACGGTGGCGATTTCGATCGTGACGCCGTTCGGCCCGCGGACCAGTTGGGGCGCGGAGGCGGAAGCCGGAGCGGTGTTCACCGTGGCCATGGCCGCGGTCGCCAGGGCGGCGGCGGAAATGGCGATCCCTTTACGCATGCGATTCCTCTTCGCTGGGGGCGGATGCGTTTTCGGCGGCCGAAACAGTGGAACGTGATCCAGGATCTTGCCCGAAGAGTAACCATTCCCCTAAGGACCGGTCAATCACCACTTTTTAACTTGCTTTGAATGTACTGTCAGCCCTGGCGGACCCCGTTCGGGTCACCATACGAGAACATCGCCAAACAGCCACTTCAGAAAGTGGAACTTTCAATGACCTGGGGACATTTGAAAGCGGACCGTTCCAGCAAAAGAAGCAATCGAATTTCAGAACCGGTTCAGAACCGCCAGAACATTTTCCACACATGTCACGGCGCGGGATCCCTGGTGAGCGAGGTGTAACGGGCGCCGGCCGGGGAACGGTCGCAGCGTCCTACCCGCCGACGGGGAGACCATGCGATGAGCGGCCTGATCGGACGCAACCTGCTCGCCGGAGCCGAGCCCGACGTCGCGGGCGACGCCGGATACCGCGACGCGCCACCGCGGATGGGGTTCTTCACCGACACCTCCGTCTGCATCGGCTGCAAGGCGTGCGAGGTGGCGTGCAAGGAATGGAACGCCGTCCCCGAGGACGGCCTGGAGTTCACCGGCATGTCCTACGACAACACCCAGGGCCTCGGCGCGAACACGTGGCGGCACGTCGCGTTCATCGAGCAGGAAAGACCCATTGGCGGCGTGGCGGACGAAGCCGCTCCCGACGCCGGTCCCCCGGACGGGGACGGCGGCCTGCGCTGGCTGATGTCGTCCGACGTGTGCAAGCACTGCACGCACGCGGCGTGCCTGGACGTCTGCCCGACCGGTTCGCTGTTCCGCACCGAGTTCGGCACTGTGGTCGTCCAGGAGGACATCTGCAACGGGTGCGGTTACTGCGTGCCCGCCTGCCCCTACGGGGTCATCGACCAGCGCAAGGACGACGGCCGGGCCTGGAAGTGCACCCTGTGCTACGACCGGCTCGGCGCCGGGCGGGAGCCCGCCTGCGCCAAGGCCTGCCCGACGGACTCCATTCAGTTCGGTCCCCTGGAGGAGCTGCGCGAGCGGGCCGCGGACCGTGTCGACCGGCTGCACGACCTCGGCGTTGACGGGGCCCGGCTGTACGGCCACGACCCCGAGGACGGCGTGGGCGGCGACGGCGCGTTCTTCCTCCTGCTGGACGAGCCCGAGGTGTACGGGCTCCCGCCGGATCCCGTCGTCACCACCCGCGACCTGCCGTCGATGTGGCGGCACGCGGGCGCCGCCGCGCTCACCCTGCTGGGCGGACTGGCCGCACTGTTCGCGGCGCACGGATCCGTGGACCGCGGCCGCCGCACGACCTGGTACGGGAGGCGCGGACGATGAGCGGCAAGGACGCGGGACGGGACGACGCCGACAGCCAACCGCCCACGGACCCCAAGCCCGCCGCGGAAGGTGAAGCGGCGGGCGGTGATGTGGGCACGGGCGGTGCGGCTCCCGGAGGGGATGCGCGGCCTGGGACCGGGGCCGGTCCCAGGCGCGGTGGGCGGGGGCGACGGGGGCGTGGGCGGCGCGGCGAGCGCGCGATGGTTCCGGAGGCGGAGTTCACCTCGTACTACGGCAAGCCCGTCCTGAACCCGCCGACGTGGAAGGCCCTCGACATCGCCGGGTACTTCTTCCTCGGCGGCCTGGCGGGCGCCGGGTCGGTGCTGGCGGCCGGGGCACACCTCACCGGCCGTCCCGCGACCGCGCGGGCCATGAAGATCTCCTCGCTGGCCGCGCTCGGCGGCTCCACCGCGGCGCTGGTGCACGATCTCGGGCGGCCCTCGCGGTTCCATCACATGCTGCGGGTGGTCAAGCCCACCTCGCCGATGAGCATGGGGTCGTGGCTCCTGCTGGCCTACGGGCCGGCGGCCGGCGCGGCGGCCGTCCTGGACGTCACGGGGCTGCTCCCCCGGCTCGGCACCGCCGCGACGGCCGGGGCCGCGGCGCTGGGCCCGGCCGTCGCCGCCTACACCGCCGTGCTGGCGGCCGACACGGCGGTGCCCGCCTGGCACGAGGGCCATCGGGAGCTGCCGTTCGTGTTCACCGGGTCCGCCGCGGCCGCCGCGGCCGGGATGGC
>NZ_CAACVB010000078.1 GCF_900659635.1 Actinomadura roseirufa
CTCGGCGGCGCGGGGCTGCCGCCGAGCGCCGGCGACCTGGCGCGCTGGACCGCCGAGCCGGTTCCGCCGCCCGACCCCGAACCGCCGGCGGGCCCCGACGGCGCCGTGCGGCGGGAACCGGACGACGGCTGGGAACGGGCCGTCCTGCACATGACTCTCGAAACGCCCCTTCTCGCCCACGGCCGCAGCATCGGCAACCTCGTGCAGGGCCGGGACCACGCCCCGGGCTGGATGCTGCTGGGGCCGGTGCTGGGCCGCCTGGATTCGGAGGCCGCCGCCGCGGCGGCGCGCTGCGGGGACCTCGTCGTGACCCCCGCGACCCTACGGGTGGACGGCTCTCCGGGACGGCCCGTCCCCCGCGTCTTCGAGCGCGACAAGGAGAACGGGGACGTCTACCTCAACCGGATGGCGGAGGGCGTCCCCAAGGGCAGAGCCTTCAAGCGGGTGCGCGAGGGATATGTCGCCGGCACGGCGGATGTGGCGGTGACGTCGCCGGGCTTCGTCCTCAGGATGCACAACACCATCGACGACGAGACGCAGCGTCCGGCCGAGGCCGTCGGTGGCGTGTACGTCTATCAGGCGCTGGCCCCGGGGACGGTCCTCGCGGCCGAGGTCCGGGTCCGGCGCGGCGTCCTCGCCCAGGGCTGGTGGACGAGGCTGAACGGCCAATGGCGGCTGGGGCGGTCCAGCAAGGACGACTACGGCCTGGTCTCCGTCACCGCCGAGCCCGGCGACCTGGAAAGCGAGCACGCGCCGGTGGGCATCGGCGGCCGGCTGCGGGTCTGGCTCCTGTCGGACGTCCTCGTCCGCGACGAGCGGCTCGCTCCGAGCGATGACCCGAAGGACTTCGCCCGCGTGCTGGCGAAGGCGTTCGCGGCGGCCGGAGCGGACGGGGTGAAGCTCGAACCCGTCCTCAGGCAGGCCGACCGGATACCGACCAGCTACGAGGTGGCCCGGACCGAGTCCTGGCACCGGAAGTGGCGGCTGCCGAGGCCCGTCCTCCTCGGGTTCGCCGCCGGCGGCTGCCTGACCTTCGAGGTCGCGGAGGGCGCCGTCGGCGCGGACGCCCTGGCCGCCGTCGAGGCGTCCGGCATCGGTGAGCGGCGCGGCGAGGGTTTCGGCCGCGTCCGCCTCAACGACCCGTTCCTCACCGGCGGCGTGCCCGCGAAGACCGGCGGCGTGCGCGCGGCGGAACCACCCGCCGCCGTGCCGCCCGTCACGCGCACCCTGTCTGCGGAGGACCCCGGGCATGCCGGGGCGCGGCTGATCGAGACGGCCGCGTGGCGCACGGAGATCTGGCGGCTCGCCGAGGAGCGCGCGGCGCACCCGGACCGTGTGCTCGGCCCGCTCATCGGCCTGTCGACGACCCGGCTGAACGCGCTGCGCCGCCTGCTCGACCACCTGGACGAGGACCCCGGCCGGCTGAACGGGCGCGTCACCGCCCTCACCCGCCGCTGGAACGCGCCCGACGCGACGGCCGCGATCCGCGCCCTGCTCGTCGAGGACGACGTGTGGGAGACGCTCGGCTTCACCGACCGGGCCGAGCTGACCCTGACCGACGGCGGCCTGGACGCCCTGTCCGGTGACCTGCGGGCGGACGCGCTGCGATCGCTGCTGACCGCGTGCCTCGCCGCCCACGGCCGCCGCAAGGCCCACCCCGAGGAGGCGCGCGCATGACTCCCGCCAGAGGACGCCCGATGGACCGGCGGCTCCGCGTGCGCGGCTGGCTGCGCACGCAGACGCCGCTGCACGTCGGAGGCGTCGCCGTCGACCCGGCCGAGGCGCTCCCGGTCGCCGTGGACGGGCAGGACCGCGTCTACGTGCCCGGCACGAGCCTCGCCGGAGCCCTGCGCGCCTGGATGCGCGGCGCCGATCCCAGGCCGGAGGTCCTGGACGATCTGTGGGGCTTCGCCGACGACGGCGAGCCGGGCGGGGCCCGGGCCAGCCGGGTCGTCGTCCGCGACGCCGTGATCACGGCCACCACCGGCACCGACGGCGACGGGATCCCCGACGATCCGCTCGACCCGCGGTCGCTCCCGGTCAGGCACGGCGTCGGCATCGACCGCGTCACCGGCGCCGCCGCCCCGGGCTTCCTGTACGCGCGCACGATCGTCCCGCCCGGCCGCTACCTGGCCTTCGAGCTCGACATCGAGACGACCCTGGACCACCTCGACCGCGACCGCGCCCGGCTGCACGCCCTGCTGGCCGCGCTCAAGGCCGAGGAGGTCGGTCTCGGCGCCGGGAACGGCAGGGGCCTCGGCGTGGTGACGCTGCTGCCGTCGCCGCTCGCCGTCCACGAGCACGACTTCACCGGCCGCGCCGGCCTGCTCGCCTTCCTCGGCGGCGAGCCGGAGCCGTTCGACGAGTCCCGGGTGGACGAGAGCGCGGCCGACCTGCCCGCCCGCCGCGAGATGCTCACCGTCCAGCTGCGGTGGAGGCCCGACGCGCCCGTCATGGTCCGCGCCACCGGGGAGGGCGCCGCGATCAACACGCTTCCGCTGACCACGGAGATCGGGCGGGACGCGGTCAGGCTCACGCTGAGCGGCAGCTCCCTCAAGGGCGCCCTGCGCGGCCACGCCGAGTTCATCGAGCGCACCGCCCGCGGCCTGGACGCCCCGCCGCCTCCGCTCCGCGACGGGGAGGACGACGACGCGGCGCGGCGGCACGCCGGAGCGTTCCTCGACCAGCTGGACGAGCTCGACGCCGTCCGCGCGCTGTTCGGCGCGGCCCGCCGCGAGGACGCCCGCGGCCACCCGTGGGGCGCGGGCGCCCTGCGCGTCCACGAGTGCGTGAGCGAGACCGCCGTCCCGTCCGAGGTGTGGGACATCGTGGTCGACGGCCTGCCGGACGACGACCCGGACCCGGCGCTGCGGCCGCCCGTGCGCGACGCGCTCGCCGCCCGCGGCCTCGACCAGGCCGACCACGTCGCGATCGACCGCTGGACGGGCGGCGCCGCCGACCACCTGCTGTTCAGCGTCCTCGAACCGCACGGGATCGACTGGGAGCCGATCCGGCTGACCGTCGACCTGACCCGGCTCGGCGGCCACCGCGACGTCGCGGTGGCGCTGCTCCTGCTCGTCCTGCGCGATCTGGAACGGCGCCGGATCCCGCTCGGCGGCATGGTCAACCGGGGGTTCGGCGACGTCACGATCACGTCCGTCGAGTTCCGCGGCAACGGCTGGACGTCGCGCACCACCCTCGCGGACGCCCTCCGGGGCGAGGGCCCGGCGGCAGCGTGGCGCGAGTACACGACGCTCGAACCCACGGGAGGAGCACGATGACCGGCACGGTCCTGGCCGTCGCCGGCCGCGACGACCTCACCTTCGCCGAGGCCATGGAGAGCGCGCCGGACGGGATCGCGCTGCTCACCACGCCCTGGCGGTACGCGGTCGTCACGGCGGACGAGGCGCGCCGCTCCCCGCCCGACGGCGTCTTCGAGGCCCGAGTGTTCGACGGGCGCGCCGAGCTGCGCTGGCTCGTCGACACGGCCGGCCGGGGCGCCGCCGTCGTGCTCAGCGAAGATCCGGACGTCCTGCCCGCCGCCTTCACCGCCCGCGAGCCGCTGGAGGCCGCCGGAACCGTGGAGGGCGGCTACCTGCTGTGGGGCAAGGCCGCCGGGACATCGGACGGCTGGACGACGTTCACCCGGGAACGCATCGGCCGCCTGCGCGTCCCGGGCGAGTTTCCGGCCGGGGCCCACGCCGCCCTGACGACCCGCGAGTACATCGCGCGCGACCCCGACCACGGCAACGCCTACATCGCGGAAGAACGCCTCGTGTCCTTCGAGGTCTCCGAGCCACTGCGCAGGGAGAAGGCATGACCGACAGCAAAGGCCCCAACCCCGCCACGGTCAATTTCCGCAGAAAGCCCGGGGCCGCCGCCCCTCGACCTCGGCCGCCGCAGGCCCGCGCCTCGTCCGGAAAGCCGAAGGAACAGCGGAGGCGGAACGCCGGGAATGGGAACGGCGACATCACGGAACCGTTCCTCAACCCCTACTCCTTCGTCCCGGCCTTCCCCCGCGACGGGATGACCGGCGCGTTCGCCGACGCCGTTCCATCGGGCGCCGACCGTCTACACGAGAAGAATCTGACGGGGACGATCGGCGTCCGGCTGACCGTCCGGACGCCCCTGCTGCTGCTCGACACCGCCCGCGCCCAGAACGCGCCGGACACCGAGGACCAGCACCTCGTCTACCCGGTGCTCCTCAGAAACGGCCGCCCTCACCTGCCGGCCACCGCGCTCAAGGGAATGCTGCGAGCCTCGTACGAGGCCGTCACCAACAGCCGGTTCGGTGTCTTCATCGGGCACGGCGAGCCGCTCGGATGGCGGCGCGTCGCCGACGACGCGCGCGACATGAAACCCGTCCGCGTCAGTGAGGACGGCAAAAGGCTGGAGTACTGGATCCCCGCGCGGCTCTCCTCATATCGCGACGAGCCCGGTCCACGGTATTCGAGGGACCGGCCCCCGGAGCACGGCCGCAGGGTCTGGGTCAGGACCAAACGCGGCAAGAACGCCGAAGAAGTCACCGGCATCAAGCTGTTCACGGAGCGGCGGCCCGGCGACGGCTGGAGAGAAGGGTACGTCTTCGTCACCGGCCGGAACGCGGAGAGGAAACGCGACGAGCGGGTGTTCGTCAGGCCGAACCTGATCGTGCCGGTCGAGCTGACCGATGAGCTTCGCGCCCGCTGGGACGCCCTCATGGACCACTATCGGAAGCAACAGCAGGACATCGAAACCGACGGCGACTTGGACATCAGCCCCCATCGGACCAGCGAGGAACGACGCGGTCTCACTCCGGGGACGTTCTGCTGGGCGTACGAGAAGGACGACCGGATCGAGGCGCTGTATCCGGTCATGATCCCGCGCGAGCTCTCCGTTTCGAAGCCGGCGGAGATGGTTCCGTCAAAGGTGGAACCCGCGTCCTCCTACAGCGAGCTTTCTCCGGCCGACCGCGTGTTCGGCTGGGTCGCCCAAGAAGGGTCCGGTACCCGTCCGGCCGCCTACCGCGGACGGCTGCGCGTCAGCGACGTCACCTGCCTCACCGCCGCGGAAAAGGCCGTCGTCAGATTCTCCGGGACGGGACTTCCGCTGGCGATCCTCTCCCAGCCGAAACCGACCCAGAGCCGCTTCTACCTCTCCCGCAGCGCCACCGAACCCGGCCGTCCTATCGACGACGGCACGTCCAAGAACGACGTGCACCGCACCGGCGACCGTGCCCTCCGGGGACGAAAGGTCTACTGGCACCACAAGCGGGCCGCCGGCAGCGCGCTGTACTGGACCATTCCTCCTGACTCCATGGGCGACCCCACACAGCGGCTCATCGACGGCGTTCTCTACCGGGAGTACCGGCGGCCCAACGAACCCGCCGCCACGGAAATGTCCCTCACCCGCGACAGGTCCGCATACGAGACGACCGGTCGGCCGCAGCGGGACAAGCAGAACCGTTCCGTCCTCGGCTGGATCGCCAAGGACACCGAATTCACCTTCACCATCGGCGTACGCGACATTCCCGAGGTCGAACTCGGCGCGCTGCTCTGGCTGCTGACCCTCGGCGAGGACCATCACCATCGCCTCGGCTTCGGAAAGCCGCTCGGCTTCGGCAGCGTCCACCTCGCGCTGGACCCGGGGCGGACGAACCTGCACACCGGCGCGCAATGGGCGGAGTACTATCGCGATCTCACCGGCGAACTTCCCGAATCACCCGCGGAGACCGTGACGCGAACGTGCGTTCGGGCCTTCCGGGAACTGGCTTCGCGGCAGCCGGGATTCACCGAGATCGAAAGCGCGTTCACGGCCGCCGCCCAGGGCCGGGACGACGTCCCCGTCCACTATCCCCGCGCACGGCCGCCGGAGATGCGGGCCCGGCGCACACCGCCGAACCCGGCGGGCGAGTCGTACGCGTGGTTCACCGCCAACGAGAAAATCCAGGACAGGAACGTTGCACCAGGACGAGGCCGCTCTCTCCCCGCCGCCGGTGACCCCCGCGGACGTGACCTCGACGTCTACAGGAGCGAGGACTGACCCGCCGGGCACGGCTCCGCTGCTGATCCACCCCATCGGCGGCGGCGACCTCGGCTGGGAGCCGATGGCCACGTCCCCCGCGCCGGTCGACTTCCACGGCACCCCCGGCAGGCGCCGCCCCCTGCGGAAGGTCCTCGAAGGACTCGCCGAGACCGGAACGGGCGTCAGCGGCCTGCTCATCATCGCGACGACCAACGTCCATGGCCCCTCGCCGCGGCCCTTCGCGGAGCACGCCGAGCGGATGAAGGAGCTGTTGTGCTCCGCGGAGGGCCTGTGGGGCAGGACGTTCCCGGAGAGCCGCGTCCACATCGCCAGGATCGCCGCCCCCACCGTCCGCGACGGCGTCGAGCCGCTGAAGGCGATGCTGACCGCCATCAGGCCCGCCGAGTGCCTGGTGACGTCCGGCAGCGGCTCCTACGCCCTCGGCGCGGGGGCGGTCCTCGCGGGCATCGAGTCGGGCGTGCCGGTGACCTTCCTCCCGGTCGACGAACCGTCCGCCGCCTACCGCCTGCGCGACCTCATCGACCCGAGCGACACTCTCCACAACTGGCTGCTGCGGCACCGCTTCTGGGACGAGCTCGTCACCGTCGACCCGGACAACGCCGACATCTGGCGGCTGCTCGCCGCACGCCAGCGCGCCGACATCGGCCTCGCCGAGACCGCCACCCCCGTCCCGGGCCTCGACCAGGGAAAACTCGACAAGCTCACCGAGCTCTGGCCGACCGTCCAGGCCGCCTTCTTCGAGCGTCTCGCCCGGGGCGAAGCCATCGACCACTCGCTGCTGCGCACCTGGTTCACCCAGCGCATCGGCAGGCCGTCGAAGAAGGAGGCCGCCGCGCTCTCCGCCTCGGCGAACCGGGTGATCGAGCACCTCGCGGAAAGGCTCAGCGACCCGGAGCGACACGGCGGCGCCGTCCACATCAAGGAGGCCCGCCGCAGGCTCTCACCCGTGCCCAGAGCACGGCACGCACAGCTGGTGGGCGATGCCGAGTTCATCGCCTTCTACGAGGCGAGCGCCTCGCACGGCGCCCATCTCACCCCGCCCGGAACCCGCCGCCTGCCCGGCTCGCTGCTCGACAACGCCGACCAATGGGAATCAGGCGACATCGTCCCCAAACTGGTGGAACAGCGGGGCAGGACGGCATGGCCGGTCCTCGGCACCGGAGACGTCCTGGTGATGATGTGCGTCGGGAAGGGCACCAGAGACGACCCGAGCGACGGCGCGGGCCACGCGGCCGTCCGGGAGGTCATCAACTGGGCGTCCCGGCGCCGTGGGGCCCTCGCCCGCCCCGGCAGGACCAGGCTCCGCCTGCTCGCCAGCGCCGAGACGATGGACCGCGCCCGCTCCTGGGAGACGCTCGCCCGCGCGACCGCCCCGGCCGGCAGCCTCGACGCCGACGTCATCGGCCCCCTCTCCACCGAACCCGGCGACGCCGCCGAGATCAACGCGGCCCTTCTCGGCGAACTCGGCAAGGCCAGGCCGAACGGCCGGTACGGATCGACGAGCCTGCGGGACGTGGACGAGGTCCTCCTCGTTATCAACTCCGGCAAGCCCGTGACACTGAACGGCATGGTCGCCGCGGGCGTCCAGTGGTCCCTGAACGCCGCCTGCCCGCTCCGCGTCGCCGAACTGGGCCGCGACCGGTCGCTCCGCACCGTGATCAACGAGGCCGGCCTCACCCTGTGCCGCCTCGGCATGGACGCCCGCCTGGCCCGCCTCGCCTCGTCCGCCGTCCGCCGCCTCGACACCCGAACGGCACGTCAGCTCCTCGCCAACGGTTCGCGCGCGCTCTCCGGCGCCCGCGAGGCCGCGGACCGGTTCCATCACGACCTGTACGGCCCGGCGGACACCACGATGACGAGGGGCGCCCGCTACGCCCTCGCCCGCGCGCGCCTCGAACTCATCGCGCACGTCCTGGCGGACGAGCCGTGGCCGGCCTGTTACGCGGCGGTCGAAGTGCTGCGCCCCGGCCTCTTCGACTGGGAGGAGTGGAAAGCCCTGAGGGCGGAATTCCCGGCGCTCGGCGCGTTGAACAACCAGCGCAACGCGAGTCCGTACGCCCACCTGCTGGACAGGTCCCGCCATGAGCGGCGTCCGTCTCCCGCCCGTGGACGACGGCCGTCCAAGACGCCGCCCGCCCCGAAGATGATCCTCGATGCCCTCCGTGCCTCCGCCGAGTCGTTTCACCGACTCGGCGCCCCGGACACCGGCCAGAGCATTGCCGATCCAGAACTCGTCGCCCGCTACACGCAGCTGCGCGAGCAGCTTGAGGCACTGGGCGAAGAAGCCCGATGACCGACCATTTCCTTTCAGGCAGAGGAATTGATGGCGGAACGGCTCGGTGAACACGGAGATCGGAAGGGCGAGTTTCCCTCGCAGACGATCGTGCCCGCGGTGGACCGAAAGTCAGAACACGCGCTCCGGGTGGCGACCGGCGCGAAAGGACGCGAGAACGCGCGATCGCTTGACGTGATCAGCGGGCGCCTCCAATAATGGCCCTCGTTCGACGGCCGCGGCCGAAGAGCGTTGCGAGGTTCACGCCTCCTGAGGAAGACCGGGTCTCCAGGCTCCCCGCCTGCGAGACGCCCGGTCTGTTCGATCTGCCCCAGGAGGTTTCGTGCGGCCCATCGTCCATCTGGCCGACCGCGACGACGCGATCGCGTTCCCGGCGTTCTACACCTTCGTTTCCCCGGCACTGCGCGCCGTCGCGCGCGGACCGTTGCGGCGGGCCCGGCACGCCGGCCGGACATGCGAAGGGCCGGCCGGCGAACGGTGGTGCGCCGAATGCGAGGCCACGGCCGATGACCTGCTCCGGCAGAGCTTCAACCGCCTGAGGTCCGCGCTCACCGGGCCGGTTCCGACGACGCGGTCGGGTGAGCCCGTCCGCGAGATGACCCTGGTGCGCGATCACCTGCTGTCCGCCGCCGCGCGCGACGAGGACATCGCGACCTGGGCGAAGGCTCTCCAGGGTGAAGGGAACGACGCCGAGCCCGCATGGCTGCGGGCGGCCCGGGCCCAGCTCGTCCACTACCCGCTGCGGCATCTGGAAGAGGGGACCAGGCGCACCGACGCCGTCAGCCGGGGCGCCTCCGCCCGTCCGGAGCGAGATCTACGGCAGGCCGCCTGGGCAGCTCCGCTCCGCGAGGACGCCGCCATCCTGGACATGCTCACCCTGGTGGTGTTCCGAATGCGGCGCCGGGTCTCCGACCCGTTCCAGGTACCGGACGACCTGCGGGTGCGTCACGGCCTGACACAGGCGGAGGCGGCCCGGCGCATGGGAACGGCCCTGGCCTCCCTGCGCGCGGTCAACCCGGGCTTCTTCGCCGCCAACATCGATGAATCGGCGATCGGCCACGGACCCGAACCGGCGGCGGATCCCCAGCAGGCCCTCCTCGCCACGCAAGAGGCAGCCCGAGCCCGCGCCGTTGTGGCCAACCTGCTCCGCACAGGAGCGGACGACCCGGAGCCGCGCGCGACCCGCAGAAAGACCTACCAGGACGTCGTCGCCGCAATGTGCGCCCTCGGCAATGGCCGCCCCGCAGACCCCGTCGCGGTGGCGGCGAAGGGCCTCGGCGTCGCACCGGACCGGGCTGAACGCCTGGTACGACGGCTGGCGGTCCTGGTGGCCGCGGCGGGCCTGGAATGGACGAGCGAACTGGCGGGGGAGTGACGCCGGGATGTGGGCTCAGGCTCGCATCCAATGGCCGACCTCGTCAGCAAGCAGCTCTATGTCCCGGGCACTCAGCGTCACCTCCATCGACACGTCCGAAGCCTCCACGGTGAGCGAGACACCCTTCGACACCGGCCGCACCGCGAACCGGCTGACCACAGTCCGGTCCTCATCTGCGAGCGACTGTTCGCCGACCAGCAATTCGGGACGCCGCAAACAGGCCGACACCCCTTGCCCTGCGGCGGCGAACAACTCCTGCAAGTCGGAGCCCGCAGACGAAAGATCGAGGTCGGCCCGGAATGTCAGGCCCGCTCGCCCATCGGTGAGCGTCAGCACGGCGAAGGGCCCGTGAAACCAGACGGTGACGCCGCCCGCCTCTACCTCGCGGGGCCCGTAAGGACGGGCGCGAACGCGCCGCGCATACCCCTCGGGATCAGTCATCGGAACGAAAGGACGACGTCGGCGCCGCCGTGGCGAACGTCCTCTGGACCCATCTATACCTCCGAAGCGGATCGGTGCGCTCGGCACACGGGCCAGGCAATCGCGCCCACACCCGGCCCGGCGAAACGCCTGTCGCGACAAGACGCCGCGGTGCCGTCGATCGGATCCAGCGCGACTCGGCGATGGAGCCACCGGCCGATACCCGCCGTGGCCCGTCATGTCCCCTCATGCCCTCAACCGATGGACGACCCGCACCCCAGCACAGCACTACTCGGCGCTCGCCGCCGATCTCGGGGACCGGTTCCGCGTGTATGTACCGGACCGGCGAGGGCGTGGACTGCGCGTGGCCGTCTATGTCTCGATCGCTCGGGCCCGGAAGACGACGGAAACCCCTCTTGATGGCACCGCCTTGTCCCGGGGCTGCCGGGTCAGACCATCCGCTCGGCGGCGCGGATGGTGCCGACCAGCTGCGTGCGGGCACGTGCCACGCGCGAGCGGATCGTGCCGATCGGGCAACCCAGGACGTCGGCCGCCTCGGCATAGGACAGTCCTAAGATCTGGGTGAGCACGAACGGCGCACGCCGTTCCCACGGCACCTCGGCCAGCAGGGCGGTCAGTGCCACGCCTTCCTCCCAGCCGGGGGGCGTGGCGGCTTGACCACGTTCCACGGTTCCCTGCCAGTCGGCCAGGTCGGTGACCACCGGCCGGCGGGCGGCCGACCGGTACCGGTCGATGACGACCCGCCGGGCGATGGACAGCAGCCAGGTGCGGGCGGAGGAGCGGCCGGCGAACGCGGGCAGGCTGTGCAGCACGTGCACGAAGGTCTCCTGGGTGAGGTCGTCCGCCCAGTGGGTGCCGTCCAGGTAGGAGATGAAGCGTCGTACGTCGGTGTAGACGGCGCGGGCGAACGCCTCCACGTCCGCGGGCGCTCCATGGCGGGCGGACAGGGCGAGCCGGGTGAGTTGCTGGTCGTCGATGCCAGTGTTCACGCTGATCGTTCCTTTGAGCGGTCGGGGTGGGTGGCGGGACGCGTGCCGGAGGGGCATGACCGCGGATGCGCGATGGCCTCTACGGCACCATCCGGCGATACGCGTCTCGATGCGGCGACTGTTCGTGATCGGGAGCCGAGCCGCGGGCTGGTCGCCGCGGCCGTGTCTTCGGGGACGGCGGTCGGCCGACCGTCATCGCCGGGTTCGGGGTGGTGGTACCGCGGATGGCCGAGGCCCGGACGGCACAAGATCACCCGGTGGCGGGGTCACCCTCGTCTCGGTCGTCGCACAGGTCTGATCTCGATCAGATCAGGACGCGAGCCGTCGCGAGCACCCGGGCGTTCGCGGGCACTGCGAGGATCTGGCCGTGTTCAGACGAGGGCGACGCGCGCCGGAGGTCCCCGCCGCGACTTGACGTGCCTCAGCGCCTGGGCGGGAAGAGGGCGGCGCCCACCGGGAACGGCTCTGGTCCGCGGGGGGCCGTGCACGATGGTGGGCCGCGGCCAGGACAGGGAGCACAGCGCCCAAACGGCCACGCAGCGGACCAGGGCGCACAGCCCCGCCTCGCCGCGTTCGAGCCACCACGAGGTGATCAGCACCGCGACCGCGTGCGCCAGCAGCATGCCGAGGCCGGACGAACCGTCCGATGCGACCGACATGCCGTGCGCGGTCATGCCGTCCGCGGCCGTGGCCATCTCATGTGGAGGGGAGCACCGTGAGAGCAGGAGGTGCAGAACCACCTGGCAGACGGCCACGGCGGGAAGGATCGTGCCGATGGAGTGTTCGCGGCGCGTCAGTACCAGGGCCGGGACGAACACCAAGGCCAAGCCGATGGTCAGGACGAGCGGTTCGACCGCTCCACCCCCGGCCAGGTGGCCGCCGGCCGCGAGCCCGGCGCACGTCGCGGCGAACATCGCCGCGCGCACTGGGCGCACCATCGACCACAGCTCCATGATGCGTGGATTCTTCCATAATTTCCGATTGGCGTCATTAGTCCCAAGCTGCGTCGATCGATGCGTTTGTCGTTCAGTTCGCTCCGGCCACATCCACAACCGGGCCGAACTCGTCCCTCAGGCGCGGCTGGACCTGATCCGACACCGGCGAGGTCCAGCCGCTTCTGCTCTCACTGACGCCGAACGGACCAATTCATCCGCTGCTCCAAGGGCTCGACAAGCCTTCCGCTTTCGGGTTTGGGTACACATTTTCCTGGTCTTTGGCATATCCGAATCAGGGAGAAGTGGCCTGGACGGAGTCGGCTGGGCCGCCGCCATGCCTCATGCCCGTGGGTAACGGCGCCGGCCCCAGTCCATGGCGGACCACGGCGGTGTGAGGTCGTCCAGGGAGCTGATTTCGGTCGGCTTCAAAGTGTCCGGGTCGAGCGCCTCCCGGTGCCGGGCGAAGACCTTCTCCACGTACCGGTGTCCGGTGTCCGCGCCGATCACGAGGAGCGTGCGCTCGGGATGGCGTCGCGCCTCCTGCGAGGCGACCAGGTAGGCGGCGCCGGTGGACAGGCCCGCGAAGACGGCGTGCGTGCGCATCAGGCCGATCGTGCCGGCCATGGCGTGCTGGAAGGTCAGCCAGTGCATGTGGTCGTACAGTTCGGGACGGACGTTGCCGAAGGGAATGGCGCTGCCGATGCCCGCGATGATGGCCTCCGGATCGTGGAACCGTTCACTGCCGAAGCTCACGCTGCCAAAGGGCTGGACGCCGATCAGCGGGGTCGACGGGTCGTGCAGCCGCAGCGGCTGGATCAGGCCCGCGCTGGACGAGCCCGTGCCGACGGCGGCCACCACGGCGAGGCGGGCGTCCGGCAGCGCGGCGCGCACCAGGTCGGCCAGTTCCGCGTATCCGAGGTAGTGCACCGGGTCGTGGTACTGGCGCATCCAGTACATGTCGGTGTTGGCCCGCAATAACTGGTGTATCCGGTGGACCCGGCGATCCTGGTCGAGGCGCAGATCGGACTCGGCGGGCATCTGGTCGACCGTCGCGCCGAGGATCTCCAGCTGGACCCGGATGGGCGACGTGACCGTGGTCGAGGCGACGATGTGGCAGCGCAGGCCGTAGCGGTGGCAGACCATCGCCAGGGCCAGCCCGTAGATGCCGCTCGAACTGTCGACGAGGGTGTCCCCGGGCCGCACCGTGCCGTCGGCGAGCAGGGCCCGCACCGCGCCGAGGGCGGCGTAGATCTTCAGGGTCTCGAATCGGATGAGCACCGCGTTGTCCGACAGCCGGATCAGGCTCGGCGCCCGGATGCCGTCGGTGATGTGGCCGTGGACGGTCGTGGAGATGTCGGGCGGGACCAGGAATGGCATGGGCGGTCGTCCCTCGGGTCGTGCCGTCATGCGGGCGGCAGGTGTGTCCCTGTCGGTGTGTTGACCGGTCTTGGGAGAGGTCGCGCGCGCGATCGAGTTGGTTCCCCGGTGATGGATCGGCCGATGTCGCGGGAACTGGACTCGCGGTCCCACCGACTACCTCTGCGGCGGGCGCTCGCCTGCCGCACCGATGGCCACCGTCCGCTTGGAGGAGCCTTGGCACGAGTTCGTCCACTCGCGGCCCTTGTCACGTCGTTGGTGCTGGTCGGCGCGTGCGGTGCCCCCGCCGGCCACGGCGCCTCCACGAGCCCGGTGTTGCGCATCGGCTTGGGGGAGGAGTCCGGGGCCCTGGACCCGCACGCCTTCACCGGCAATTTCCTGATGGTCGACGCGATCTACGAGCCGCTCGTCACCTATGCCGCGGGCGGGAGACTGGAACCGGGGCTCGCGACGTCGTGGCGCGTCGCCAAGGGCGGCAGGCAGGTGACGTTCGACCTGCGCGACAACGTCCGGTTCACCGACGGGACGCCGCTCGACTCGTCCGCCGTCAAATGGAACTTCGACCGGTGGGTCGGCAATAAGAAGTTCAGCTTCTTCCGGGCCTCTCAGGTCATCTCCGCCGTGGACACCCCGGATGCCGACACGGTCCGGCTGACGCTGTCGGAGCCGTACGAGCCGCTGTTACAGGAGATGTCGATCGTGCGGCCGGTGCGGTTGCTCAGCCCGAAGTCCGTGAACGCGGCCGGTGGGTTCCAGACCCCGGTCGGCACCGGTCCCTGGAAGCTGGTGTCGAACTCGGCCAAGGGGGCGACGCTGGTTCGCAACGACGGCTACTGGGGGACCAAGCCCAGACTGCAGCGGCTGGAGTTCAAGGTCATCCCCAGTTCCCAGGCGCGTGCGGACGCGCTCGCCAACCGCGAGATCGATCTCATCGGCGGCTCCTACCTGTCCGCCATCACGCCGGTGGAGGCCAGGGCGCTGAGCAAACGCGCCGGCGTCAAGCTGCTCACCGGCGCGCCGGATGTCTCGATCATGCTCGGCTTCCAGCCGAAGGGCCCGGCCGGGGACAAGGCCGTCCGCGAGGCCGTCCGCCAAGCCGTCGACACCGCGTCCCTGAGCAAGGCGCTGTTCATGGGCTACGCCGAGCCCGCACGCCGGGTGTTCCCGCCCGAGGTGCCCGACTCCGGGACCGACCTCCCGCTCTACTACGACCAGGCCGCCGCCCGCCGCACGCTGGACGCCGCCGGATACACGCTCAGCGGCGACACCCGGGTCAAAGACGGCAAACCGCTCTCCCTCAAGCTGCTCATCCCCTCGACACCGGCGCAGGGGCAGCTCGACCCCAGGTCCATGGCCGCCGCCATCGTCGCCGCCCTCAAGCAGGTCGGCGTCAAGGTGGAGATCGCCCAGGTGGACGCGGCCTCCTACTATGACGAGCGGGCAGAGGACAACTGGGACATCACGTTCTTCGAGGGGCTCGGCGCGCCGTACGACCCCTCCGGCTCGGTCGTGTCCATGTTCACCACCGACGCCCGCGGGCCGCTCTGGGCCACCCCCGCAACCAAGGCCGCGGTCGACCAGGCCGTGTTCGCCCGTGACACCGCCTCCCGCGCGGCGGCTTATCAGAGGCTCTATACCGTGGTGGCCGGCGACGCCGGTTTCGTGCCGCTGGTCTACCGGAAGCGGCTGTGGGCCGTCCGGGACGCGGTGAAGGGTTTCGCGGTGCCGCCCACCGACCTCGACCTTGGGGTCACCGGGGTCACCGTCAAGTGAAGGCGCCCGATCGGCTGGCCACCGGTGGCGGGTACGTTGCCCGCTGGGCCCTCGACACCGCCGGTGTGCTGCTGACGATGTCGGTGGGCACCTTCGCGCTGGTCCTGTTCGCCCGCGGCGACCCGGCTTCGGTGCTCGCGGCGACGCGGGCCGGGCGCCCGGCCACACCCGAGCAGATCGAGGCCGTCCGCGTCGAGCTCGGTCTCGACGCCCCCGCTCCGGTGCGGTACGCGCGCTGGCTCGCCGGCGCGTGCACCGGTGACTTCGGGCTGTCGCTGCGGACGAACCTGCCCGTGGGGTCCGAGGTCGCCGACAGGCTCGGCGTCACGCTCGGGCTGGTCGCGGGTTCCGCGGTGACCGGCGTCGTGGTCGGCCTGGCCGTGGGAGTGGCGGGGGCGGTGCTCCCGCGCGGCGTCCTGCGCGGCGCCCTGCGGGCCGGTGCGCTGCTGGTGACCTCGGTGCCGGTGTTCTGGCTGAGCTACCTGATGGTGCTGGTGTTCGCCCTGCGCCTGGGCCTGGTGCCGACATCGGGAATGGCCGGCCCGGAGACGTGGATCATGCCCATCGCGGTGCTCGCGTTGCCGACCGCCGGTGTGCTCAGCCGGGTCGTCGCGGTCACGCTGCGCGAGGCCCTGGACAAACCGTATGTACGGGCGGCGCAGGCCCGAGGCAGCGGCATGCCGTCGATCGTGCTCCGCGACGGGCTGCCGAACGCGGCGGGACCGATCCTGTCCGTCGCGGCGTTCGGCATCGGCGGCCTGCTCGTCAGCACGGTCGTGGTGGAGGAGGTCTTCGGCTGGCCCGGTCTCGGGTCCTATCTCGTGCACGCCGCCGGTTCCCGGGACGTACCGGCGTTGCAGGCCGCGACGCTCGTGCTGGGCGGCGGGTTCATCCTGACCAACCGGTGCGCGGATCTCGTGCAGGGGCTCATCGACCCTCGCTCCCGGCGGCGGTGGGCCAGATGAACGGCCTGCTCCACCGGCCGGGGGCGCGCACGGCGCTGATCGCGGTCCCCCTGGTCCTGTTCGCGGTCGCGGGCGGGCTGGCACCACTGCTGGCACCGGCCGATCCCGGCGTCGGCGACCTGGCCGCCTCGCTGCGTCCGCCGTCGCCTCAGCACCCGCTGGGCACGGATCAGCTCGGCCGCGACCAGCTCAGCCGGCTGCTGTACGGCGCGCGGATCTCCATGACGATCACCGCGGCGGTGCTGGCGATCTCGCTCGCCATCGGTGCCGTCGTCGGGGCCACCGTCGGTTACCTGGGCGGATGGGCCGACTGGGTCGTCGCCCGGGTGATCGACGTGGTGGTGTCGCTGCCCGGGATGCTGGTGGCCCTGGCGGTGATCGGGGCGCGCGGGCCCGGCGTGGAGAGCCTCGTCCTCGCGCTGTCGCTGTGGTCGTGGGCGCCGTACGCCCGGATCGCCCGTGCCCGCGTCGCCGGAATGCGGGGCAGCCCCCATATGGACGCGCTACGGCTGCTCGGGGCCGGGCGCGTGCGCATCATCGGCCGGCATCTGCTGCCCCCGGCGCTGGCGCCGTGCCTGGTCTACGCCAGTACGGACGTCGGCACGATCGTCCTCGGCGTCGCCACGCTGAGCTTCCTCGGCCTCGGTGTCGCGCCGCCGCATGCCGAGTGGGGCCAGATGCTCATCGAGGGACAGCCGTTCCTGGGCTCCGCATGGTGGCTGGCGTATCCGCCCGGCATCGCCGTCACGGCGGTGGTCTTCGCCAGCAACCTGCTCGGCGAGCGGCTGGCGTCGGGTGAGGAGGCCCCCTCGCTCCTCCGGCTGGCCTTTCCCGGACGGATCCGGCGGGCGGCGCGATCGGCGCGACCGGCCGTCGTGGCGGAACCGGCCGCCGTCCAGGACTCGGTGCTGGTGGTGCGGGACCTGTCCGTCGCGTACCCGGGCGACGGCGGGCTCCGCCGCGTCGCGGCCGGGATCTCCTACGAGGTGCGGCGCGGGCAGGTGCTGGCGCTCGTCGGCGAGACCGGAAGCGGCAAGACCACGGCCGCGCTGGCGCCGTTCGGCCTCCTGGATCCGCGGGCGGTGGTCACGGGCTCGGCGATGCTCGGCGCCCGCGAGCTCGTCGGACCCGTTCCGCGGGAGCGGCGGCGGGTCGGCGTGGTCTTCCAGGACGGCGCCGCCGCGCTCAACCCGCTGCGGACGATCGGCGCGCACATCGACGAGGCGGTCCGCAACGCGGGCCGGGGCGGCCGGCGCGGCGCGACCCGCCGGGTCACCGAGGAACTGCTGGGCACGGCCGGCCTGCCGGACCCCGCGATGGTCGCCCACTGGTTCCCGCACCAGCTCTCCGGCGGCATGCGGCAGCGGGCACAGATCGCCATGGCGCTCGCCGGGGAGCCGGAGCTGCTGGTCGCGGACGAGCCCACGTCCGCGCTCGACGTGACCGTGCAGGCGCAGTTGCTCGACCTGCTGGCCGGCCTGCGGGACGAACTGGACATGGCCATGGTCGTCGTCAGCCACGACCTGGCGGTGGTGGCGCGCCTCGCCGACAGCGTGGCCGTCGTGTACGCCGGCCGGATCGTGGAGTCGGGGCCGCTCGAAACGCTGATCAAGGCTCCGGACCACCCCTACACCCGGGGCCTGCTGGACGCCGTGCCACGTCCCGGCACGGCACCGGGCACCCGGTTCCGCACCATGCCCGGCCGGTCCGGGATCGGCCCGGACGACACGGCCGGGTGCGGGTTCGCCCCCCGCTGCGCGTTCGCGACGCCGGCCTGCACGACCGAGCGGCCGGTTCTGGAACCCCTGGACCCCTCGGCCGCGCACCGGTCGGCGTGCCTGCGCCATCCGAGCACGTCCACGACCACGGACGGGACATGCTAGAGATCGAAAGCGTCAGCGCGGGCTACGCCCATGACGGCACGACCGTGATCGAGGACGTCACCCTGCGGGTCGCGGCAGGCGAGATCGTCGGCCTGGTCGGCGAGTCCGGCTGCGGCAAGTCGACGCTGGCCCGCGTCGTCACCGGCCTGCACCGGCCCAGCGCGGGAACGGTTCGCGTCGCCGGAGTGGACGTGCACGCGCTCCGGGGCCGGGCGCTGCGGGCACATCGGCGACAGGTCCAGATGGTGTTCCAGGACCCCTATCTGACGCTCAGCCCGCGGCAGACCGTACGTCAGGCCCTCACCGAGCCGCTGACCATCCACCGGGTCGGCGACGCCCGGTCCCGGGCCGCGCGGGTGAGCGAGCTGCTGGACCTCGTCGAACTCGACCCGCAGGTCGGCGACCGCCGTCGCGGGCAGCTGTCGGGCGGGCAGCGGCAGCGGGTGGCGATCGCCCGCGCGCTGGCCCTGGACCCGCGCCTGCTGATCTGCGACGAACCGGTCACCGCGCTCGACGTGTCGGTCCAGGCGAAGGTCCTGAACCTGCTCTGCGACCTGCGGGACCGGCTCGACTTCGGCTGCCTGTTCATCGCCCACGACCTCGCGGTGGTCTCCCAGCTCGCCGACCGGATCGCGGTCATGTGGCGCGGCCGGATCGTCGAACAGGGCCCGACCGCGGCCGTGACCACCGACCCCCGGCACTCGTACACGCGCCTCCTGCTCTCGGCGACGCCCACCATGTGACAACGGGCGGGAACCATTCGGGTCGCCGGGCCGACAACCTGATCGTGACCATCGCCTGCCTTGAAATGCTCTCCTTCGGACTCGCCCACCTCGCCCGGGCCGCCCGCGGCGCCGGCGAGCGCCTGGTGCTGCTGACCGGCGTCGAGTCGCTGTACCTGCACGAGCTCGCCACGCTGCCGCCCGGATCGATCGAGGTCGTTCCCGTGGACACCGGCGACCGCCGGGCGGTCGCCGGGGCCCTGCACGCGATCGAGGACCTGCGGGGCCTGATCAGCTCCACCGACACGTGGGGCGTGACCGGCGCCGAGCTCGCCGCCGAGTTCGGCCTGCCCGGCATCGACCCGGCGGTCGTCCGGCTGGTGCGCGACAAATCCGAGGTTCGGGACCTTCTTTATCGAAAGGGGCTCAGTCCGTTCGCGCCCTTGGCGGTGGACGACGTGGCCGCGCTGAGCCTCGACCGGCTCGCCGCCGCCGTCGGGCTTCCGGCCATCGTCAAGGACACGGCCGGCACCAGCAGCCGGAACGTGTGGCTCGTCCGCGACGCCGAGGACCTCGCCCGCCTCCACCGCGAGGCGGCCGGTGCGACGCTGTTCGGGCGGCTGTTCGCCGAGCCGTTCCTCGCCGGGCCGGTGTACAGCGCCGAGACCGTCACCTGGGCCGGGCGCACCCGGCTGCTGGGGCTGTCGAGCCGCCTCATGTCGCCACAGCCGTGGTTCCGCGAGGACGTGACCGCGTTCCCGGCGGCGCTGCCCCCCGACGACGTCCGCGAGGTCGAGAGGTGGCTCGGCGACCTGCTGGCCGTCCTGGGCTACACCGACCGGTTCGCTCACATCGAACTGGCCATGACCGCGGACGGACCGCGCCTGATCGAGGTGAACCCGCGCATCGGCGGCGCGCTCGTCGGCGAGTCGATGTGCCGCGCCCTGAAGGTCAACGTCTACGAGGGACTCGTCGACCTCGCGCTCGGCCGGCGCCCACGGCTCCTCGACGCGCCCCTGGGCGGGGGACCGGCCGTGGCGTTCGTCCTGGTGTACCCGGACCGGCCCGGTGAGCTGGCCGCCGTGCACGGCCTCGACGACATCGCCCGCTATCCGGGCCGGGCCGAGTGGTATCCGACCAAGGAGATCGGCACGGACATCGCCCATGTCACGGACGGACGCGGCTACGCCGGAATCCTGCTCGCCGAGGGGCCGACCGCGGAGATCGCCACACACCGCGCCGTCGCCGCGGCGGCCGCCCTGCGCGCCGAGACGCGTCCCGCGTGCTAGGCCCGGCCGCCCCGCACGATCAGCCGGCGCGCGCGGTGGTCGAAGGGCTCGGCGTCGAACCCGCCGAAGCACTCGACACCGGAGAGACCCGCCTCGTCGAGCATCCGCTTGAGCTCGACCGCGCTGTAGAGGTGGTGCTCGATGAACGCCTGCCGCGCCCGGCCGTCCCGGACGAGGTAGAAATCGTCCCGGAAGCGGGTCCAGTCGTCGAGGACGGTTCCGCGCACGATGAGCGTGCCCCCCTCGACGTCGAGGATCTTCGGCTGGGCCCCCTCCCGGGCCATGACCTCTTTGCCGTACAGGTCGATCAGGAGCCGGCCGCCGGGCGCGAGGCAGGCCCGCGCGTTGCGCAGGACCCGCATGTTCTCGTCGTGGTCGTCGAACAGGCCGAACGAGGTGTACATGCTGATCACCAGGTCGAACCGGTCCGGCTCGACGAACTCGCGCATGTCCGCCCGGACGAGCCGGACGTCGACGCCGGCCTCGGACGCGGCCTTCGAGGCGCGGTCGAGCAGCGCCGCGCTGAGGTCCACGCCCGTCACCTCCGCCCCCCGGCGGGCCAGTGGAATCGTGTACGTCCCCGGGCCGCATCCCAGATCGAGCACCCTGGTCCCGGGCGCCACCCGCAGCAGCGGCGACGAGCCGGCCCTCTCCTCGGCCTCAACGGCGCGTTCGGCGGAGAACAACACATCGGAGAAGTCGGCCCACAGTGTCTCGTCCTCGAACCAGTCCATCGCCGTTCCCTCCACAATCGACCCGATCCCCTGTGCAGTAGGTCGCCTCCGGGGTCCGGCTGGTTCCCGCCTCCTCCGACATCTGGGAAAGGGCTGTCATGGATCTGAGCCTGTCCGTCCGTCGCGTGTCCTTACGGCTGACCGAGACCGTGCGGAGCTCCCGCGGTGAGATCGATTCCGTCGACACCTGCATGGTCGCCATCGCGCACGGTGGCGTCGTCGCGTACGGAGAGGGCACGCCCATCGAGTACGACGGCGTCACCGCGGATGACGTCGCGCGGGCCGTCGAGTCCGATGGGCCGGCCCTGCTCGGCCGGGACCTGAGCGACCCGCAGGCGGCCCTCGACCGCGTCGAGCGATGGGACGCGCCCGCCGGCGCCCGGATGGCCCTCGACGGCGCGCTGCACGACTGGATCGGCAAGGCCGCCCGGCAGCCGACGTGGAAGGTGCTCGGCACTCCCCGGACCCTAGGGCCGACCGTGTACACGATCGGGATCGCGAGCCCCGGCGAGGCGGCCAGGGTGGTCCAGAACGCACCACCGGTGGGCGCGCTCAAAGTGAAGGTCGGCGGCTCCGACGACATCGAGGTCCTTGAGGCCATCCGGAGGGTGACCCCGCTCCCGATGCGCATCGACGCGAACGAGGCGTGGGACCTCGACCTCGCCCGCGCCCTGACCCCACGTCTGCGCGCGCTCGGCATCCAGCTCATCGAGCAGCCCTTTCCCAGGACCGAGATCGACGACTACCACCGCTACCGGGAGCTGCCCTGCCGGCTCCCCATCGTCCTCGACGAGGGATGCACCGACGTGGAAAGCGTCCACGCCGCCGGGAAACTCTCCGACGGCATCGTCGTCAAGTTGTGCAAGGCCGGGGGCGTCCGTGGCGCCCGGCGGGTCATGGAGGCCGCCCGGCATGCCGGGCTCACGGTCCTGCTCAGCTGCATGTGCGAGTCGGAGCTCGCCATCAGCCAGGCCGCGCTCCTCGCGCCACTGGCCGACCACATCGACCTCGACGGCCATCTCTACCTGAGCGAACCGCCCTTCCACGGGCTCGGCCTCCAGGACGGGCGGATCGTCCTAGGAGAGGCGCCCGGCCTCGGGGTGACGCCCGGAACCATCTCCACACCCGGTCCGGAACGGAGGAGAGCGTGAACTGGTACGAGGACATGAACCTGTGGTCGGGCTTCTCGGAGGTCCTCTTCACACCCGAGCGGGCGCGAGCCGCCGCCGAGGTGGTGGCCTCCTCGCCCCTGTTCGCGTTCGCTCCGGGAAGCCGCGTGCTCGACCAGGGCTGTGGCGTCGGCTTCTTCGCCGAGCCGATGGCCCGCCACGGCTACCGGGTGACGGGCGTGGACCTCCATCCCGAACTGCTCGACCGCGCGGCGGCCGCGTGCGCCGCCGCCGGAGTGCAGGCATCGTTCGTGCAAGCCGATGTACGTGAACACGTGGTGCCGGACGCATACGACGTGGTGGTGAACATGTACACGTCCTTCGGCTACTTCGACGAGCACGAGGACAACCTCCAGGTCCTGCGCAACGCCCACCGATCCCTCGCCCCGGGAGGCCGGCTGATCGTCGACCTGCTGAGCAAGGAGACGTACGCGTCCTGGGCCGGCACCCCGAAGATCGTCGACGTGCCCGGCGGCATGGTGGTCATGCGCGACACGATCCTGGACGACTGGGCCCGCTACCGCACCGACTGGACGCTGGTCCGGGGCGACAAGGCCGAACACGCCTCGCTCATCTGCCACGTCTACAGCGCCGCCGAGCTGCGCGCCATGTTCGCGCAGGCCGGATTCCAGGAGATCGAGTGCTTCGGCACCCTGGACGGCGCCCCGTACGACGCCGGCGCCACCCGCCTGGTCGTCCGAGGCGTCAAGGCACGGCCGGCGTGACACCGGGCGGTGTCCGCTCGTTCACCGGCGTCCAGATCGCCCTGCTCGGGAGCGGGCTGCTCGTCAACCTCATCAGCTTCTCCGTCTACCCCTACCTCGCGGTCCTGCTCCGCGAGCGGATGGGCCTCGGCATGGACCAGGTCGGTATCGTCCTCGGGCTGGCCACCCTCGTGCAGTTCGCCGGAGGGCTGCCGGGCGCGGCGCTCGCGGAACGCATCGGGCTCCAGCGGTCCCTGCTGCTGGCGATGGTGCTGCAGACCTTCGGATCGCTGGGGTTCCTCGCCGGCGGAGCCTGGCCGGCGGTGACGATCGCCGCGCTCTTCCTCCGGTCTGCGGCCACCGCGCTGTACTCGCCGAGCGTCCGCGGCTACGTGGTGCACGGCGCGGGCCCGGACGAGCGTCCGCGGCTGGTGTCGGCGAGCTACGCCACCGGCAACGTCGGGGTCGCGCTCGGGCCGGTGGCGGGAGCCCTGTTCATTCACGACCCGGGCGGGATGTTCGCCGTCGCCGTCGCGCTGCACGCTGCACTGACGATCGGGCACGCGCTGCTGCCACGGGAGACCCCCGACGACCGCGAGGCGATCGAGCCGCTGCGCCGGGCCCTGGGGGGCCTCGCGGTCCTGCCGTTCGCGGTCACCGCCCTGGCCATCTACCTGCACATGAACTTCTACCAGTACCTCTCTTCTTACGCGGAGGGCCGGGTGCCCACGATGTTCTACGGCTCCGCCATGATGGGCTACTCGCTGCTGCTCGTCGTGCTGCAGCCCCTGGTCACGGGCCGGGTCGAGCGGATGCGGTACGAACACGCGATGGCGCTCGGCTTCGGTGGCCTGGCCGCCGGCGCGCTCGCCTTCACCGGCGGGAACGAGATCTCGATCGCCGCCGGGATCGCCGTCATCGGCGCGGGCAACTCCGTCCTGTTCCTCAAGAACGTTCTCGAGGCGCTCGCCCGCACGTCCCGCTCGCCGGCGGTCGTCTTCGGTCACCAGCGGCTCGCCGAGGGCACCGGCGCGTCCCTGAGCGGGCTCGTCGGCGGAGGAACGTACCAGGTGTTCGAGTCCGCCGGACTCCTCCCCGGATTCTGGGTGGCCGTCGCCGCCCAATGCCTGCTGCTGCCCGCGATCGTGCTCGTCCTGCATCGCCGGCTCCGTCGCCCCGCGATCCAACCTGGAGGTTCCCGATGAACCCGGCGGAAGCACTGGAAACCGCCCGTACCGTCGCCGAGAGGCTTCGTGCGAACGCCGTCGCCCGCGACCGCGCCAACCTGCCGCCCAAGGCCGAGATCGACCTGCTCCGCGACAGCGGCCTGCTCGCCGTCGCCCCGGACGACCACAGGACCGCGCATGCGGTCACCCGGATCGTCTCGGCGGGCGACGCCTCGATCGGTCACCTCCTCGGCTACCACTACCTGCACCTGTGGCGGGCCGCGCTGTACGACAACACCGAGCTCGCCCGCCGCCTGTGGCGGGAGGCCGCCACCGGCGGGCACTTCGTGGCCGCGGTCAGCAACCCGCGCGACACCATCAGGGCCACCACGACCGGCGACGGGCTGTCCATCTCCGGCCGAGGCGCCTTCGCCACCGGCTGCGCGGTAGCGGACCGGCTGCTGGTCAGCGCGGTCCGCGACGACCGCGAGACCCGCCTCGTCGCGGTGGTCGGCGGCGACGCCGCGGGAGTCTCGCATCCACCGGACTGGGACAACCTGGGCCAACGCCTGACGGCCAGCGGCAGCATCGTCCTTGAGGACGTCCAGATCGGCCACGGTGACGTGCTGGGCACCTTCCCGGCCGACGAGGACGAGTCGAGCCCGCGGTGGCTCCGGCTGTCGCTGGTCTCGCTGGCCTTCCAGACGGTGCTCACGCAGATCCTCGTCGGCATCGCCGAAGGAGCCCTGGACGAGGCCGTCCGGTACACGCGCGAGCGGACACGCCCGTGGCCGGCCAGCGGTCTCGAGCGGGCCGTCGACGACCCGCACATTCTCGCCGGGTACGGGGAACTCGCCGCGACCCTCCACGCGGCCCGCCTCCTGGCCGACGACGCGACGCGCGCGTTCGCGGAGGCCGACGCCCGCGGCCTCGACCTGACCGCGGCCGAACGGGGCCGGACCGCCCTGACCATCTCCGCCGCGAAGGTGGTGTCCACCCGGCTCGCGACGGAGACCGCAAGCCGGGTCTTCGAATTCACCGGCGCCCGCGCCACGACCCGCTCGACCGGCCTAGACCGATTCTGGCGCGACGCCCGCACCCTCACCGTGCACGACCCGGTCGTCTACAAGTCAAGAGAACTAGGCGCGTACCTTCTCACCGGCGAGATCCCCCCGATCACGCCCTACAGCTGAAAGCAACCACCCATCCAAAGGGACTCTGACACGAACGCGGCGATGGACACCTGCGGAGTTGCTGCGAGCAGCTTACTCGCTACTCTGGAATTGACTCGTAGAGTAGTACTTTATTGCGGCGACGCTTTCGCGCTTCAGAATCTCGAGTGATGCGGTACAAGGCTACATCGTAGGCCCAAGAATGGGTAGCCACCTTTCGCTCTACACCGAAATGCTTTCGGGTTGCAGCGTCCAAGACGCGATGATACTCCTCTTGTAGATCCCATGAGAAGCGGGCAAAGTCGTCATCTTCCCAGCCGTAAAGGTGTTCGAGTTCGAACTTCACTGCGTCGATGAAAGCCACCTCAGATCGATCTACTTTCTCTGTGCGTGAACCAAATTGCTGGACCTTCTCTTTGACGTGATCGGACTCACGCTCCCACTTGCTGCCAGCATCTCTCCTTTCCGCATAATCCACCCAAGCCCAGAACGCCTCCGCGTCAGCGATATCGGGGGCTTGTTTGTGGTGGTAGACACAAAGAAGGGCGAAGTTTCGTACGTCCATAGATCCGCCGAGTGAGCTAGGAACTGCGTGGGCGCGTTCTGCGGGCGTACCCCAGCAGACTAAGCAGCTCGGACTGTCTTCAACTCCAAGGTAGCGCGCAATCGCCTCCTTGCTTGGTGGCGACTTCCGAGAACTGCCGTTCACTTCTCTGGCCCGAATAGGCAGGAGGTCGACGTCGTACCAGAAGTCACCTTCCTCGCCCGCAGGGTAGCCGATTACGAGGAGATCCGGCATGTCGTTGCGCTGCTTTTTGTTGTTCCGAATTTCTCCAAAAGGATTAATCATTGCGGTCAGGAACGGAAAGATGTACTCTGGAATGAAATGACGAATGATCTCCCAGGCATCGTGATCATAGCCGCCTTCGTCATTTCGGTGACCCTGAACACGAAAGAGGAGCGTGCGTTCTGCATCGGGACATTCGCGTTGACTGTTGCGAAGTATTGCAAAGATTCGCTGTGCGCAGCGTTCAAAATTTTCATAGACGGCCATGTCGTGGTAGAGCATAATCTTCTTGGTGCTGCTTGGCTTGCAATACTCTGAGGTTGACTTGCGTTGTGGGGACTTACGCACACGCTTCTTTTTCGGCATACCGCACTCCATGTTCCTCAATGACAGGGCCGATGATGCCGCACGGGTCCGACAGATTGGCGAGGGGCTATGGCCGAGGGTGGCTGCTGCCGCTCGATGAACTGGCAGTCGGGGGGACGGTGGGAGCCGTCGTCCTCCTCCGCGCCGCCAGTGTCCGCCCTCTGCGTTGACCGTCAGGGCGCAAGCCGACGGTGCGGCTCATCCGACTGGTTGCTGGACAGCCACGCAGGCTTACGCGAGGACACCTCGGCGCACGGTGTAACTGGGGTGGGGTGATGAGGTGCAGAGCGCCGGTGGCATCTACCGATCGGCAGAGCGCAGTCCCTTTGCTCCGACCATGAACATCTTCTCGGCCGTCTCGGCGCCCCTTGTTGGGATTGCGTTTTGAGACCCCGTTTCAGCTTGCGGAGGTATGGGCGCGCCGATGCGACACCCACTGCCGTGCTGCGGACGCGTGGTCGAGTGCCCAAGGCTCGTTGTTGGTGGCGAGGTTGGCCTGCCATTTGTCGGCGAAGGCGCGGGCGAACAGGTCGATGGTGGCTGGGGCGGTGGTCGTCCAGGCGGGGAACTGTGAGGCCCAGTGTTCTGCTTCGGTCGGGGTGTGGCCGGCTTTGAGCAGCCAGGGGATGAGGAGTGCTGGCTCGAGGAAGGCGGCGCCGCGTCCGGCGAACGTCCAGTCCACGACGTAGGCGGCGTCGTTGTCGCCGAGTAGGACGTTGGCGGGGTTGAGGTCGGCGTGCAGCAGAGTGTTGCCGGCCAGTGGGGTCATGTCGCCCATCGATTCCCAGCGGCGCTCGATGCGCTTGCGTTCCAGCACGTCGGGGAGGGGGTGTGCCTGCAGGCGGTCGATGATCTTGGTGAGTATGTCCAGGTCTGGTGAGCCGGGGGTGTAGTCGGCGTGCCGGGCCTGGACGTGTTCGAAGGCCAGGAGGAGCCACCCGCCCGCCTCTACAGTCCAGTGGAGGCGGGGGGCGTACTCGGTGACGTGGGGGTTGATCGCGGCTTCCCAGCGCAGCGACCGGACTTCCGGACCGTCGGTGTCCGGCGCGGTCTTGCGTGCGGCCTTGACGAACAGCCGACCGTCCGCGTTGTGGACGGTCGCGGCGATGTCGGCGTGGTTGCCGGCGGGCGAGGCCTCGACCCGCTGAATGGGGCCGGTGCGCGCCGTGACCGCGCCGAGCACCTCGGGCGGCAGGTCGGACCAGTCGCTGCGCATGGATCAACCCCCGTGGCGGTGTCAGACGTTCATCGGTGGCTGCGCACAGTTCTCCGGGCAGCAGGACTCGCCGTCCATCCACCATTCCAGATCGACCCGGTATCCGGTGGCGCGCATCGCCGCCAGGCCGCGCTCGGACGCCCGCCCAGACCGGATGTCCTCGTCCATGATCGGCAGGTGGTGCATGAACCGGCCCGCGACCATGTCACAGACGGCCGCGAAGGTGCGCGTGCGCATCATGGAGCGGTGCCAGATCTTGTCGACGGCGGGCGAGGGCGCGAACTTCACCCAGGCGCGGGCGTCGCCGCCGACTTCGGTCATGGTGTCTCCCCACGCCTTCATGAAGATGAGGAACTGCTCGACGCCGCGCTCGGCGTAGGGGCGGGTGACCTTGTCGAAGGTCACCACGTCGTTCACCATCTGGTCGAACAGTTCGGCTGTGACGAGGCCGCGTGGATCTTTGGTGGCGACGGCCAGGTCGGAAACGAGGGTCATGTGCACCTCCGACGCGCATTGTGGTTGGTTCTCTCGGTCCAGGTGCGCGTCCGTTGACCTGGGCCGAAGGGCTTTTAGCGGGGCGGGCAAGCGCCCGGGATGCCGTCCTGCCGCGCGCCGCTACCGGCTTACGGTGCGGACTGCTGGAGAGCGATGTCCGTTGGATCGGCGATCGACCGAGGCGCGGCCTTGTCGTTAGACCGTGTGGAGGGGCTTGGTGCCCCCCGGCGGTTGGTCGTGGTCGTGGTCACGCGCCCGCGTGCGGGCGGCGGCAACGCTCGATGATGTTGCCGAGGTACTCGATCCGCTCGGGGATCTCGCGTCTGCCCAGTAGGTAGTACTGCGATTCGGGAACGACTTCCTGTTCCATAAGCCGGCAGTAGGAGCCCAGCGCGGCGGCCAGGTCTCGCGCCTGGCCAGGATCAAGAGGCACGATGTCTCCTCGCCGAGGGATGTGGGGCGGACTCGTAGACCACCGAGGTGACGAGGTCAGCCAGGGACCGCTGAACTGTGCGTGAGGCCGTGGGTGTGGGGGCGCGGCGGCTTCCGAGGGGTGAAGGGCACCGCGCCCTGCCGCGCATTGCCCTCATGCCGGAGCGGCGATCTGAGGGGGATGCACGACGACTGGGGCTCGCTGGTCATCGCATGAGTCCCAGCGTGCGGATGATCTCGTGGTGGTCTGCCTGCCGCCTGAGGAGTTCGTGACGCACGCGTGCTGCGCGGTGAGTCACCCTCTACCCCATAGCCATGGGACTTGAGTGTCTGGGCGAGCGCCCAGACGCGCAACCGGCGCGTCTCTGGTGCTTTCGATGTATCCGTTGACATCACGAGCCCTCTTACCTAGAGGCGTGAATAGTGATCTTCGGTTAAGCTTTTCTTAACGCTATGGCGTTGATTGATGCCGATGAACTGACGGCGAGTACGAGTACGGACGGCGGTAGTGGAATCATGGCGCCAGGTGAACGAGAAACCCTGACGGGCAGTCGGGGTTTCAACGGTGGCCCCCGCGAAGGTCGTATTTCGGGCTACCTACTCAAGGTCATCCGCGAGTCGATCGGATTCACCCAGGACGGACTGGCTGAAGACCTTGGAGTCGATCTCACGACTGTGCAGGGCTGGGAGTCTGGGCGTCGGCCTCTCATCGCCGTGCCCACGGGGAGTTTCCTGGCGATTCGTGCACGATTGCTGCGACTCGGAGCGCAGCCGAAATTGCTCGCTCAGCTCGAGCCGGCGCTTGAGGTTGATCACTTCCTTGCGCAGGTCTTGAGTACTGCACCAGCGAAGGTTCCACCGGATCAGCATCCGCTCTCCGCGTGGGTGATCACGCGGCTGTTCACTGACATGACCTCATGGGCGGTGTCCGGTCAGCGGCCGTCCTTCTTGGACGATGTTCCGCGTAGATCTTCCCGTCGCGGTCCGGTCTCGAGCGGGCCACGCTTGGCGGTAGACGAGCGGGCTCACTTCTTCGAGCACCTTAAGAGCGCCGCAGAGAGAGCCGATGTCGGCACTGTCGACGGGATGTTGCTTCGCAGGCAAGCACATTACGTCGCGAGCTTCGATGATTCCGTAGAGACGGCGGAATGGCTGGCGGGAATGCAGCGCCAGGAGGAGCGCAGGTCTCAACGATCCGCCGACTGGTCGCTGTCCTGGGCTGTTGTGAGATCCGGAGCGCACTCCCTTGCTCGCAAGGGAGACCCCGAGGCGCTTCAAACGTTCATCGGCCAGGCGATGAAGACCGACAGGTGCGAGACGGCCAACCTCAACTACTGGGCGTACTGGCTAGGGGAGATCACCGAGCCGCAGACAGCCGACACGTTCATGGTCGAGCTGCCCACTCGGTCCTGGAGAGGCACGAAGCTGCTTGCTCATCTGGTGGGCAAGCTGGAGCCGAAGAACGTCTACATTGATGTCGTCGCTCATACGGTCTGGGCGCTTCTTCAACACCGCCCCGCTATCGTCCACGACGAGCCCGGCGCGCTCGGTCGGTTGCAGGAACGGGCAGCGCGGGTCCTGGACGAAGCTGCGGTCTCCGTCCAGTCGCGACGGGAGTTGGAAGAGGTCCTCTACGGTCTACGTATCGCGGACGGGCGTTGAGAGAAGGGTGAGCATGGCGAACGAGACGGAGCGGCTGGCGGGGTTCCTGTACGAGATCGGGCTTCTGAAGCGCTACAAGCGCACCGGGTGGCTTGTAGCGGGCGTGAACGATCCCGAGAGCATCGCCGATCACTCGCTCCGTACGGCGATCATCGCTGGCGTCCTGGCTGCGATGGAGGGGGCCAACCCCGAGCGTGCCGCACTGCTCAGCCTCTTTCACGACAGCCAGGAGACGCGCCTCACCGACATCCCCTACGTGGCCAAGCCGTACGTGAAGAAGGCGTCCAACGAGCAGGTCACCGAGCGCCAGACCCGCGGTTTGCCGGAGGTGGTCACCGCAATGATCACAGGTGTCGTCGCGGAGTACGAAGGCAAGGCCAGCGCCGAGGCGATGTGCGCCCGTGACGCGGACAAGCTCGAGTGCCTCATTCAGGCCATCGAGTACCGAGAGCACGGCAATCGGAACACCCAACCGTGGGTAGACAGCTCACTCGCCCAACTCCAGACCGCGTCCGCCAAGCGACTCGCCGAGGAGGCGCAGAAGACCGGCTCTCTCGACTGGTTCAGGCGAGCGTTGAACGGCGACGAGGACGCGTAGAAACGTCCTCGTACTTGGGCATTCGATGGTGCTCCTGTACAGCAAAGGAGTACAGCGCCGCACCCGCACACGGACGCATCTGATAATCGCCACGACTCCCGCATCGTCGACGGCAAGAGCGCCGGTGGCGGTCATCTGGAGCTCCGCATGCTTCGGTTCCGAACTGGTGGCGCCGGCGCGCGGTAGTAGACGATCAGTGACGTGTGCCCTCAAGTGGAGACACCGCTCCATCACTGATGCACGGACCAGTGAGGTCCCATCGGCGGCATCCGTGACGGGAGGCCCCGCGGCCGCAGCAAGCTGAAGGATGCGATACCGCCCGGCCAGGAAGCGTCAGAACGGCTCGTCAATTGATACGAGTCGACCTTCGTGAACGTTAGCGTCCACGGAAGTGGTGTATGGGGTCTGTGTGACCTTCTGCCGGGTTTTGGCCTGTGTGGGCGTGTCACCGTGACATGAGGACGGCCACCTCGTGATCCTTCGAGTCGACCAAGAGCACGAAGG
>NZ_CAACVB010000079.1 GCF_900659635.1 Actinomadura roseirufa
GGTGCGCGCCGCGGCCGCGCGGGACGCGCGGCTGCCGGTGGCGCGCGTGCTGGAGCTGCTGGACGACCCGGCGGCGGCGCGCTGCGCCGCCGGCAACCCCGGCCTGCCGGTGCCGTCGATGCGGCGGATCCTCTACGACGTGGCGATCATCTGACCATCAAGCACAACGCGGCCTCACCGCTCCCCACACACCGATGAAGTCTCGGTGAGCACCACGCCTCAGGCGGGCTCGATCGCGATCAGGTAGAGATCGAGATCACTCTCGGTGAGAACGATGATCTGTGCGCCCGGCGCCGGGGAGACCTGGGCGGGGTGAGCGGGAATCCAGGTGTAGAGGGTGTGGTGGAGGCGGCCGTCCCAGCGGGGACGGTTGTAGCAGCCGGTGGTGGTGCCGGTGGCCGGGGAGGCGGCCGACGCGAGATTCGTCGACGCCGGCGGCGCGGGCGGCGGTGCCGATG
This sequence comes from Actinomadura roseirufa, assembly GCF_900659635.1. GTDB lineage: Bacteria > Actinomycetota > Actinomycetes > Streptosporangiales > Streptosporangiaceae > Spirillospora > Spirillospora roseirufa. Next base: position 459 of record NZ_CAACVB010000079.1, read on the forward strand.
CTAGCGCGCAGGGAGTGGGCGGTTGCCCGGCGTCGGTGTCGGCGGCCTTGACGATCGTGGCGACAGCGGCGGCGCGGCATCGCCGGCACGGACCCGGCGGCGCCGGGCCCGCCTCGCTGACCACCCTGGCCCGGGACCTGGCCGCCGTCCAGCAACTCCTGGCCCTCACGCGCACCTCGCTCCACCACGCCCCGGCCGGGAAGGTTCACCGGCAACCCCCGCTCGGGGCTGACGATCCGGCAGCACGGGCACTTCGGCAGGGCCGGGGCGTTCGCCGGACTGGCCGCCGCGCTGGCGCCGCGGTTCCGGGTGATCGCGCTGGAGCAGCGGTGCCACGGGCTCAGCGAGCGCCACCACGACGTCTCACCGGACGCCTATGTCGCCGACGCCGCCGCGTTCGCCCGGTCGCTGGGCCTGGGGCCGCTGGCGGTGCTCGGCCACTCGATGGGCGGGGTCGTGGCGTTCCGGCTCGCGGCACAACACCCCGAGCTGGTCCGGACACTGGTCGTCGAGGAGGGCGGAGCACTCAACCGGCCGCCCGCCGCCCGGACACCACGCTGCGCGAATTCCCCGGATGCGGTCACTAGGTCCACGACCGACGACCCACGAAAATTCGCCTCCACCGTCCGGGACTTCCTCACCGCACAGCCCAGGTGGCGGGGCGGGCGGTCACAGCTCTCCGCGGTACCACGCCTCGGTCTCGGCCCGCAGAGCGTTCTCGTCCGGCTCCGGTGGCCGCGCCCCCGCGACCCAGCGGAGCAGGACCCGCGCGAAGTCGGACGCGCCGTCCGGCTGCACGGAGCCATGGACGATGAAGTAGGTGACGACCGGGCCCGCGAGGGGATCGTCCGCGTCGCAGCGGGCGCACAGGAGGACGTCGCTGACGACCCGGATCCGGTTTCCCCGGGCGCCCGTCCAGACATGAGGTAGCCGCAAGACGGCGAGGACCTCCCCGATGCCGCATCGGGGGCAGGCCGACGCGGCGGTCATGTCCCGCCGATCGCGTCGGCGCCGAGCAGTGCCTTCACATCGCCGTAGAACGCCGGCTCGGGTCTGACCTGGAAGGGCTGGAGGTCCAGTAGCACGCTCGCCGCACCGTGCCGGTGGACGCGCACATGGACGGGCGCAGGGCCGGGATGAGTGGTCAGAATGTGCTTGAACTCCTGGACCAGCCCTGGGTTCAGCTGCGCCTCCCGGACGGAGATGACGACGGGCGGTTCGGTGCCGGCACGCGCGACGTCGAGCACGGTGACCTCTTCGCCGTAGATGCCCGTCGTCTCGTCGCGCACGTTGATCCTTCCCCGGACGGACACGACGCGATCCTCCGCCAGCGTCTCGCCGTACAGGAGGTAGGTCTTGGGGAAGATCAGGCACTCCACCGCGGCGTCGTGGTCCTCGAGACCGACGATCGCCCACGGGCTGCCCTGCTTGGTGACCTTGCGCTGGAGGCCGGAGATGATCCCGGCCACCGTGACGACGCCGTCCGTGCGGCCGGAGGCGAGGAGCTCGGCGATCGTGGTGTCCCGGCCGGCCTCCAGGACCCGCTCGATGCCGTCCAGCGGATGGGAGGACACGTACAGGCCGAGCATCTCCCGCTCGAAGGCCAGCAGGGTGCTCTTGTCCCATTCTCCCTCGGGGACCGCGACCGCGAGCACGTCGCCGGACCCGCCGTCCGGCTCGCCGGACGCGGCGAAGAGGGAGTCCTGGCCCCGGGCCTCGTTGCGCTTGACGTCGATGACCGCGTCGATGGCCTGCTCGTGGACCTGGACGAGGGCCTTGCGGGGGTGGCCGAGGCCATCGAAGGCGCCGGCCTTGGCCAGCGACTCGACGACCCGCTTGTTACACACGACGGCGGGGACCTTGGTCAGGAAGTCGTTGAAGCCGGTGTAGGCGCCCTTCTCGCGGCGGGCCGTCACGATCGCCTCGACGACGTTGCCGCCGACGTTGCGGATCGCGCCGAGCCCGAACCGGATGTCCGCGCCGACGGCGGCGAAGTTCAGCTCGCTCTCGTTGACGTCCGGGGGCAGCACCTTGATGCCGAGGCGGCGGCAGTCCGGCAGGTAGACCGCCATCTTGTCCTTGTCGCCGCCGACCGAGGTGAGCAGCGCGGCGAGATACTCGGCGGGATAGTTCGCCTTGAGGTAGGCCGTCCAATAGGACACGACGCCATAACCGGCGGTGTGGGACTTGTTGAAGCCGTACCCGGAGAAGGGGACGAGGACGTCCCACACGGCCTTCACCGCCTCGTCGGAGAAGCCTCGCTCCTTCATGCCCGTGGAGAACCTGCCCCACTCGGCGTCCAGGACGTCCTTCTTCTTCTTGCCCATCGCCCGGCGCAGCATGTCCGCACCGCCGAGGGAGTACCCGGCGAGCTGCTGCGCGATCGCCATGACCTGCTCCTGGAAGACGACCAGGTGGAACGTGTCGCCCAGGATCGGTTCGAGCGCCTCCGCCAGCTCGGGATGGATCGGTTCGACCTTCTGCTTGCCCGTCTTGCGCAGCGCGTAGTTGGTGTGGGCGTTCATCTCCATCGGCCCCGGCCGGTAGAGGGCGGACACTGCCGCGATGTCGGTGAACACCGTCGGGCGCATCAGCCGCAGCAGCGTTCGCATCCCGCCGCCGTCGAGCTGGAACACCCCCAGCGTGTCGCCGCGGGCGAGCAGCTCGTAGGTTCTCGCGTCGTCGAGGGGGACGGCGAGGATGTCGACCTCGACGCCCCTGTTCGCCCGGACGTTGGCGATCGCGTCGTTGATGACGGTCAGGTTCCGCAGCCCGAGGAAGTCCATCTTCAGCAGGCCCATGTCCTCGGCCTGCGTGAAGGGGAAACCCGTGACCACCGGGCCGTCCTGCTTCGGCTTCGCCAGTGGCAGCACGTCGATCAGCGGCTCGGACGAGAGGATCACGCCCGCCGCGTGGACGCCGGTTCCCCGGGTCAGTCCCTCGACGCCCGCGGCGGTGTCGATGACCTGCCTGACGTCGGGTTCCTCCTCGTACATCCGCCGCAGCTCGGCGGCCTCGCCGTGCCGGTCGTGAGCCGTGTCGTGGATGGCCGACAGCGGGATCTCCCGGCCGCCGACGGCCGCCGGGAACGCCTTGGTGATCCGGTCGCCGAGGGCGTACGGATGGCCCAGCACACGACAGGCGTCCTTCACCGCCGCCTTCGCCTTGATCGTTCCGAAGGTGACGATCTGGCAGACCCGGTCGGCCCCGTACCTGCGGGTGACGTAGTCGATCATCTCGTCCCGGCGGCGGTCGTCGAAGTCCAGGTCGACGTCCGGCATCGTGACGCGCTCGGGGTTGAGGAACCGCTCGAAGATCAGTTTGTGCTCGATCGGATCGAGCTCGGTGATGCCGGTGCAGTAGGCGACCATCGACCCGGTCGCCGATCCGCGCCCCGGGCCCAGGCCGATGCCGTTCGCGCGGGCGTGCCGGCAGATGTCGGCGACGACGAGGAAGTACCCGGGGAAGCCCATGTCGTCGATGACGGACAGCTCGTAGTCGATGCGGTCCAGCACCTCCCGCGGCGGGTCCCCCGCGTACCGGCGCCGCGCCCCCGCCAGCGTCTCCGCGCGCAGCCACGAGGACTCGGTGCCGCCCTCGGGGACCGGGAACTTCGGCATCAGGTCCCGATGGGCGAACACCTCGCCGTAGTCGCCGACGCGCTCGGCGACGACGAGCGTGTTGTCGCACGCGCCGGGGACCTCCGCGTCCCACAGCGCCCGCATCTCCTCGGCCGTCTTGACGAAGTACCCCGACCCCGAGAACCGGAAGCGGTTCTGGTCGGCGAGCCGCTTGCCGGTACCGATGCACAGCAGCGCGTCGTGCGCCCCCGCCTGGTCCTCGGTCACGTAATGCGAGTCGTTGGTCGCCAGCGGCGGCAGGCCCAGCGTCCTGCCGATCCTCAGGAGGTCCTCGCGGACCCGGCGCTCGATGGCGAGACCGTGGTCCATCAGCTCCAGGAAGTAGTTCTCCTCGCCGAAGAGGTCCCGGTACTTCGCCGCGGTCTCGACGGCCTCGTCGTACTGGCCCAGGCGGAGCCGCGTCTGGACCGCACCGGACGGGCAGCCGGTCGTGGCGATGATCCCCTCGCCGTACTCGGCGAGCAGCTCGTCGTCCATCCGCGGGTACTTCTGCACGTGCCCTTCGAGCCAGGCGCGCGATTGCAGGCGGAACAGGTTCCGCAGCCCCGCCGCGTCGGCCGCCCACATCGTCATGTGCGTGTACAGGCCCCGCCCGGAGACGTCGCCGCCCACCCCGGTGGCGTCGTCGGACCGGCGCAGCGACAGATCGTCGCTGTAGAACACCGGCTTGCGGTGATGGCGCGACGCCGGAGCGACGTACCCCTCGATACCGATGATCGGCTTGATGCCCGCCCGGCCCGCCGACCGGAAGAACTCGTACGCGCCGTGCACGTTGCCGTGATCGCTCATCGCCACGGCGGTCATCCCCAGCCGCGCCACCTCGTCCATGAGCCGCCCGACCTTCGCGGCCCCGTCGAGCATGCTGTACTCCGTATGGACATGGAGATGACTGAACCCCCGCATGAGCTACGCCCTCTGGTTGTCGAATCCGTGGTGCGGTCATTCGATCCGTAGAGGTGAGCGGTGTCTAACAATCGTTCAGTGGATCTCAGACAACCTTTTGTTGTTCATGGTGGTCGGCGCCGCCGGGCCGGGCGGCCGTGGTCTCACCGGTCGCGCGCAGTTCGGTGCGGGCCCGGTCGGCCCAGGGGGCGGCGCCGAGCCGCTCGAAGGCAGCCAGGGCCGAGCGCAGCGGGACGCGCGCGTCCGAGCGGCGGCGGGCCCGGCGCAGCCGTTCGCCGTGCGCCAGCTCGGTCCGGGCGCGTTCGAACGGTCGCCCGCCCCGCTCGTGCAGCCGCGCCGCCGCCTCGAAAGCCGCCTCGGAGGACGTGTCGGACGGCGCCAGCAGGGCCTCGCACCGCAGCGCGGCCGCCGACGACCACGGCTGGTCGACCGCGGCGGCCCAGGCGGCGAAGCGATCCCGGGCGGCCGCGGCCCGGCCGGGATCGCCCGCCCGGACGGCGGCCTCCACGAGGTCGGGAAGCGCGCAGAGCACGACGGCGGTGTGCCGGGCCGGGCCGGCGGCCGCCTCCTGAAGGACGCGCAGAGCCTCCTCATGACGCCCGAGCCCCAAATGGAGCAGGCCGAGCGCGCGCAGAGCGGCCAGCCCGGTGCGCTCGCCCACGGTCAGCCCCGCCAGCAGTTCCAGCAGCGCGAGCGGATTGCCCGCCGCCTCGTCGAGGACCCGTTCGCGGACGGTGACATCGAGGTCGGGGGGCGCGCGGGCACGAGGAGTTCTAGCCTTGGGCCTCATGACGACGACGGCCTCGCACTACACGAACGGTGAATGGAACAGCGTCCGGGACCTGTTGCCAGAGACATCGCAGGACGGCGACGAGGTGACAGCTGCGCTTGAGCAGCTGGGGTACGAGCTGTTCACCACGATCGGTGGCCACATCCCGACGGGGACGAGCATCGTGGTCTACTCGCGTCCCGAGACTCCTCGGTTCTTCATCGAGATCTGCGGCGACCAGGGCCGCTGTGAGCACTTCTACGCGGCGCAGACCCATGACGCCCTGGAACTGCTGGCCCGGTACGCGCCCATCGTGCAGGCCGCCGCCATCTCCTCAATGGCGGGCAACGCCGAGCACCTGGGCGACTCGCACGCGATGAACGAGACGACGCGCTGGTGAACGACACCTCCGCCGCCGCACCCCAGCCTCACAATGGCACCGGTCTCGATGAACCCGCCCTTGCGGTCACCGAGGGCGCAGGTCGACGTTCCACGCGGCTCTCCGGTTGACCCCAGTATCCAGATCCGGTGGAAGCCCTCCGCGCTCGATGGTGAGCCGCTACTGCTGCTGACGGGCGTGATCGTCACGCGTACTCTCCCCGACGACATGGTCGTGAACCGGAGGCGAGCATGACGGCCTCGACCGCCTGACGTCCCGGCCTGCCCGACCAGCAGGACGGGGATCTGGGCAACATGAGCGGCGCGATACGCCCCCGACGACCCTGTAGCCCATACTGGTGCGATCCGTACCCCGCCGACGCGGCCTGCTGCCCCGCGATGGCCGCCGACACCTGGGCGTCCGAGAAGGGCCCTGCGCCGGCCGTGACCGGACCGGCGGCGTAGAGCGGATTTTCATTCCTCGGCTCGCCGCGCCCGAGTCTTGGTGGCGGGACGCGCTAGCGGAGGTCAGCGTTTCGAGGAGTGGCCCAGGACCGCGGCGAGTTCGCGAGCACCGTTCACGTTGCGGTGCCGGGTGACGATGTCCTGGGCGACGGCCCGGATCGACGGCCGTCCGTTGACCTCGCTGGGAGCGTGCGCGGCGGCGAGCAGGAATTAGCGTGGTCTGCTCGGGGGCGCGGTGGACGCGTGCGAGGTCGGTGGCGTACCGGCCGCGGCGTTCGGCGGTGGGGAACATGCCCAGGCGCAGCCCGCGGGCGGCTTCCAGCGCACGGCCGGGGTCGCCCAGCGCCCACCGTGTCCCGAACGGCTCGGTGCCGACGGCCGCCGGGTGGGCATCTGGACCCACACCGATTCGGGCTTGCGCACCGGCGGGGTGGGGACGTTCAGCGCCTTGGCCAGAGCGGGCACGAGCCGAACCGGGCAGGTTGTACCGGAGGGCACCTTGCCTTTGCCGGTCCGGCATAGCGACCCGGCGGGCGCGGCGCGGCGAAATCAACATCGGCCAGTCGTGGGCTTCCACGCGAGTGAAGTCGTCGCCGTTCCCCCGCGATCGTTTCCATGTGGATGTTTCACACAACCATTTGTATGCAACGACCCATGAAAAACTATTCGCCTGGACGGCCGCCGCAGGACGGTATGCTCCATAGGCGTTTTCCACCGATGAAACATACCCACCCCAGACCATGCTCGCCGCATGCATGACCCTATCGCGCCGGTGTCACGCACCGCAGCGACCGCCACACTGAGCTATTTTTTCCCTGCTCGCATGGACCCGAATGGAAGGCCGCCATCAATGGCGTCCAAATGCGAGCCAGCCCGCAATGGTGACCATGGTGGCCCCGGTGGCACGGTCGAGTAGGCGCCGGGCCCGTGCCGTCAGATCGAACGAGGTGAGGGCTCCACCCACTCCCGCGTACACCAGAGCGGCCGCGAATTCCACGGCGATGTAGGCGGTCCCCAGCGCGATCAGCTGCACGGGCACCGCACCTGCGGCGTGGTTGATGAACTGAGGGAGGAACGCAGCGAAAAGCAGCAGCGCCTTGGGATTGGTGGCGGCCACCAGGAACTCCTGCCGAGTCAATTCCCAGCGAGTCCGACGTAGTGATGACAAGGAGGTCTGTCGTTCCTCTGCTCGTTCTTGCGCGCTACGCGGAGTTCGACTCTGATAGATCATGCGTCCCCCCAGGTAGAGCAAGTAGGCCACCCCGCACCACTTGACGACCGCGAAAGCCGGTTCCCAGGCCAGCAGCAGGCCGCCAAGACCGGCCGCTGTCGCCAGCGCTAGAAGAAGAAATGCCGAGAATCGGCCCGAAAGGGCCACGATGGCGTCCATTGCTCCTTGCTGGAGCGCATTGCGCAACGACAGTAACTGGTTGGCGCCCGGGGTGATCGCTATCAACGGAGCCGCGATGAGGAAGGACTGCCACTGAGGACTCATCATGTCCTCATTCATACCCCCTCGCCTGACGATCGTGTCGAGCGTGCCCGCCCCTGCGTGACCGATGGATGCCCTGACGCCGCAGGCCCGGCGATCTCGAACGGTAAAGTTAAATTTGCCCGGCTTTGGCGTTCGTTCTGTTTATGTGCGGGTGATTCTCACCCATTGGAGCCCGGCGTCAAACCGATGCACCATACCCGACGATGGGCCACGCAAACAAAGAGACCGAAAGTCGCTGGTCTATGCGTTGCAGGAAAAATAGCAGTTGCTATTCATGCGCGCGCATTTACTTGTGTCGATAACGCGGTCGCCCTGGCGTCGCGACCTGGAGATTCAAGGATTTTCCGCAGGTGGGGGCGCGTTTCGTTGACCACTTGATCTATTTATCGTCAAGTTTTATGTTGCCTACCTGAGGGCGCGCACGAAGAAGGGGCTTTGGGTGCACATACTTGAAAAGCAGACGCTCGGTGCCGTCACCGGCGTCGAGTCGGATATTCACCGGGTGAGCGAGCTTGCGTACGCGCGGCTCCGGCACGGCTACGACGAAACACTGCTGACCGCCATCGAGGGGAAGGCCAGGAAGCTGGCGCGCACGCACCCGGAGGCGCAGGACTCCGACCGGTTCTTGGGCCTGCGACATCTGCGGGAGGCTCAGGTGCACGTGCCGGAGATCGCCGAGTTGATGCATGACTCCGCCCGTCTGGAGGCGCTCAGCGAACTCGCCGGAACACGCCTGGCTCCCTACCCGATCAGCCGGGCGGCCTCGCATCTCAACTTCTACCGTCCGGGGGAGGTGCCCATCCACTTCCATACCGACGGCGCCGCGATGGTCGAACTCATTCCTTTGCACACCAGCGGCAGCACTCAGGGCGGAGCAACGCTCATCTACCGCGGTCGCGCAGACGAAGGCAAGGACCGGCTGGCACGCGGCCTCGACATCTCCGCGGCAGAGTCGGTGCGCATCCCGCAGCCGCGCGGCTGCAGCGTGCTCATGCAGGGCCGCATGCTGCTTCACCGAGCCGAGAGCTTCCCCGACGGTGAACGCCTCACCCTCGTGCTGGTGATGGAAGCCGCTGAGGAGCCTTGGAAAGACGACAACACGCTCATGCGGCTGCTTCTGGACGATCCCCTCGACAGCGTGCTGGAGGAATGGGTCACCCAGGCCCAGCGCCGGCTCGCCCTTTACCAGGCCCGCGACCGCACCTGAAACGGCATCGCAAGGAGTACCCCATGAACCAGCAGAGCACGGGAGTCAGCGCGATCACCTTCGGCGCCGACCGCGTGCGTCGATCCCTGATCCCCCGTCCTCGCACCGGCGCCGACTATGTCGCCGACGAACCGTCCTGGCGCAGCGGCTTCGTGGCAGACCTTCCCGCTGACCCGCCGCGGCGCCGGATGCGCGACTTCGGATACCGCGACCATGAACTGCACGGGACCCCTTCGCGGCCCGACGAGGTGGCCATGGCCGGACCGCTGCGGCTGCTCACCGACGAAGGCCTCGCGCACCTGGTGCGGATCTGCGCGAACCTGGCTCCGGTGGCCGTCACCAACGATTACGTCGTGACCCGCCGCCTGCGCGGCGTCGAGACGATTTCTCCGTTCGTGCACGACATGGTGCGCGACCCCGCGTTCCTGGCGCTGGTCTCCGACATCGTCGGCGTGCCGCTCATCCCTCATCCCATCCGTGACGCCGCCGTGCAGATCAACTACTACACCTCCGCCGGCGGCGACGCGGAAGTCGCCAAGTGGCACCTGGACGGCATGAACTACGTCTTCACGATGACCCTGACCGACCGCAGCGAGCACGACGGCGGCGACTACATCTACTTCCAGGGCCACCGCGCCGACTTCGACTTGCACAGCGACGGCATCCGCGCCGCCGGTGAACACCACCCCCAGGTCGCCAAGGCACCGTTCACCCGCGCCGGAGACACGATGTTCACCCGCGGGAGCCGGATCTACCACGCCGTCACCCCGCTCACCCGCGGCTTCAGGACCACCTTGGCCGTTTCGCTGTTCTGCCCCTTGTACGGCGCCCAAGACGAAAACCACTTCTGGCACAGCGCCCCCGACGACGGCCTCCTGCGCACGGTGAAGAACTGGATCGCCCTCCACCTGGCGATGCGTTCACCCATGGCCTACTGCCGTCGCAACCACATCCCCCGCCCCGCATCCTCACGATCCACCTGATCTCACGTCCCTCCGGGAGCACTGCTGATGACGTCAGCTGCAACGACCTCCGCGACCTCCTACAAGAGCGCCCAGGCCCACTACCTGTCCCCGAAGCGACGTGATCCGGTCAAGCGGCTCATGGAAGAACCCGCCTCGCGAGCCGTCCTGACCCGTGCGGTCACCAAACTCGACCTCCCGGCCGAGGCCCCGCTGAGGGTCCTGGATCTGGGCAGCGGCACCGGCGACGGCATCCACCTGCTGACCGCAACCGATGACACGAATCCGCCCGTCATCGCCGGCAACCGGCTCGACTACGTCGGCCTCGACGGAGACGCCGACATGGTCCGCACCGCCTCGTCGCTGCACCCGTCGGCCGCCTTCATCCACGCCGACATGCGCGGCGAGCTCCCCGACAACGACTTCGACCTCTACCTGTCATGCGGCGTGCCATACTCCCACCTCACTCCCAGCGAGACCATCGACGTCTTGACCGGCATCTTCACCCGCGCCCGAACTGCGCAACGGCGCACCGCCGTCATCGTCGACGTCCTCGGCCGCTTCTCCATCGAGTGGACCCCGCAGTGGCAGCACCACCAGTGGGACTACGCGATGACCTTCTTCCACGACGCCCCCGAACGTGTCCAATCGCCCATGACGTTCTACAGCTGCTCGGATTTGACGGCGGTCATCGCCGCGGCCGCCCGCGCCGCCAACGTCCGACCGCGCCACCTGGACTTCACCGACCGGTCCGTGCTCGTGGGCCGCCACACCACCACCCGCACCTTCAACGCCGACATCCAGCCCTACCGCCAGCTCATCAACGATTTGGCCGAAGGCACCCCGGCGACCCCCTGGCGGCGACTGCGCTTCGAACCCCCGACGGCCAAGGCGCCAAGCGCGATCACTCAGTTCTTCCGCGACCTGAGCAGCCGATGGAACGCTCAAGTCGACCGGGCAGGAGCACACCTGGCCCCCCACCAGCCCGTGCCCGGCACGCAGGGCCCGCTCCTGGCTCGCACCCTGCTGGAGTGTGAACGGCGAGCGCAGCAGGGACTCGGCGCAGCACACTCACTGATCGCCACCATCGTCATCGATCCCGCATGACGCAACCGGCGGCAGACCCACCAGGCCACCGACACTTGGGAACAGGCCGGGCACTGCTCATCGATCTGGACGGAGTCCTGGTCGACTCCATGCCCGCCATCGACCGCATCTTCGCCACCTGGGCCCGCGACCACGGGCTCGACCCCGCTCACGTCACTCGAACCATCCACGGCCGTCCCACCGCCGAGGCTTTGAAAGACCTGGTCCCCCTACACGAGGTTCCCGCCCACAGGCACCGCCTCGCCCAAGCCGAGATCACCGCCTCCTCCACCATGACCGCGCTGCCCGGAGCCCAGCAACTCCTGAGCCTCCTCCCCCCGCACGCATGGGCCATCGTCACATCCGGGGAACGCAGCGTCGCCCAAGCCCGTATCAACGCCACCGGACTGCCCAGTCCACCCGTACTGGTGAGCGCTGACGATGTCACCCGCGGCAAACCCGATCCCGAGTGCTATCTCCGAGCCGCAGCGCGCATCGGAGCCGCCCCCTCCGACTGCTGGGTCATCGAAGACGCCGACTCCGGGCTCGCCGCTGCCCACGCCGCCGGCATGCACTCCATCGGCCTCGGCAACCGCCTGAGAAACCAGACCTCGACGGAAGCGACCATCCGATCACTGGATGAACTCACCATCACCACAGAAGCCCGCCAGCTCACCATCACGATCCGGCGACCATGCAGAGTTCCCGGCAGCAAACTGGGAGCCCAATAAGCATGGCCCGCCATCCGCCCGGCGTTCCCGCAGCCCCCGCCGGGACCCTCACCCGCAAGACCTGAGCGCCCGGCCCGGGGATGGGCTTGTCTCAGGGGTGGGGTGGCGGGGTCTTTGACGCCGGGTCTTGAGACCCGGCACGAGCCGCGACCAGCCGGATGCGATTGGGGCGGCGCAGGGCAGCAGCGAGCCGTCGGCGTTGATGGCGGCTAGGCCGTGGCCGCACTTGGGCCCGCCTGCGGTTTCGGCGGGGGCCAGGCGGCGGGCCAGGGCGCGGCGGTGGATGAACACCCGCCGGTCCAGGACGCCGAGGTCGCCGGGGGGCTCGCGGCGGCCGTGCCGCGACCGCGCCGGCGGCAGGCCAAGCCGAGGTCTTCGTTGAGGGCCCGCAACTGCTGCTCGGCGAAAACCTCCTCGTCGCCGGGCAGTCCCAACCACTGGGCGGCCACTGCGCGCTCTGGGCTCGGTCGATGTCGGGGTAGATCTGTTCGAACAGGGCCCAGGAGATGATCGCGCCCTCGGGACGGCGATGGCGACCGACCACCAGCGGAGCGACGTCAAGACCCTGCGCGGACAGGCGCGCCAGGAGCGGCAGGAGGGCGGCGCGGGTCTGGGCGGCCGGGGCGACTTCGGTCACCGGAAGGGTCGCCGGGTCGAGGCCGCCGCCTTGAGCGCGGACGATCGCGTCAGTGACCAGCACCAGCAGCGCGTAGGAAAGCAGGACGCCTTCGGGGGACGCGATGGCGTCCCAGCACCAGGGGTTTGGCCATCACTCCGTGCTGGGCCGATTCGGTCAGGATACGGGCGAAGTTGACGCGGGCCTGAGATGCCGGTTCGACCTCGAGGAATCCGTCCATGATCCGATCTTCCATTTTTGTACACGTTTGCGAACAAGTTCGTGTGCGAATTCCCGGTGGTCGGGGCGCAGGCGAGGAAACCCGGTCATGTCGACGGCCGCGCCTATGCCCGAGACGCCATCGCAGCATTGCGCATGAGGCCGCCTTGACGCAGTAAGGCTCGATGCGGTCTCTCGGATCACAGGCCCAGACCTCGCAAGCCTCGTCGATGTCGGTCCGGAGACCCCCGCGGCCCGCAGTCCCTGGACGGCTTCGCGGAGCGCGGCCGGATACGGCTCTCGGGCTGCGGTCAGCGCATCCAGAGTGGCCGATCGCGGCCTCATCCGCGCGGCCGGTGGACGATCAGCCTCGCTGAGCAGTGCCAGGGCCGCTTGCGCACTGCGGCGGACGTGCTCCAGCGTGCGCCCGCACACCACCACGCTGGCGGCGCCGTGCGTGCCGGTACCGGAGCCGGAGCCGCGGACCGGCCCCGGGCCGGGCGCAGGGTCGGTGTTGTGCGGGCCCGTGCGGCCGGTCACCTGATCTCCCGCAGGAAGGCGATGACCTCGTCGGCCACGGCGGCCGGCAGAGCACCGCGCGTCACCACGATCTGGTGGCCGGCGGCTTCCAGCAGGACGTGCTCATCGCCCCGCGCCCGCGTGGGTGAGCGCGAGGCCGCGCTCGTCGGAGACCGCGCGGACCCGGGTCCAGCCCGAGCGGCGACGCTGCCTGATCTCCACAGTCACCGGCTGGGGTCTGGTGCCACTCCTGAAGCATCACAAGGTCTCCAGCCGTGGTGTTGCCGTCGTCACCGTCCCCGCAACGAGCAAGCACACGGACCGGGATCGAGTGGCTATCGCATGAACGAGTCGATGGCCGGATGCTCGAAGAGCGATTGGGCGCCGTACAGGCGCCAGGTTTTGTCGAACCCGGTTGCGACGGCGCGGAACTGCTTGAGCTTGGAGAAGCAGCGTTCCACCAGGTTGCGGCGTTTGTAGAGGGAAACGTCGAAGGCCGGTGGCCACCGACCCTTTCCGCCGCCCAGCGATCGGCTTGCCGGCCTGCCTGAGCCAGAGCACAGCCCCCCGGAGCGAGGCGCGGCAGCGCTGGGTCGCTGAGGTCACCGTCGGGTACTCCCCCGCCGGGAAAGGGACGCGAGATCTGGGCGCAGGTCGCCAGGATCGGCTGGGACCACGAGCAGTTCGGCATCCACGTATGGCGTTCTCAGCGCGTCGGCGGCGGCTTCGTGTCGATCCTCTCGGACGACGGATCGCGCTGGAGCAGATCTCCCGCCTCGTCGGCCACCAGGACACGACGGTCACCGAGAAGGTCTACCGGCAGCAGATCCGGTCTTGGACCCGGTCGCCGGCCGCCGCGCACTTCCGGGATCGAACGCCTCGGGAGCGCGGCCACCCCGGACGCGCCGGATGGCTGGACCTCGACCCCTATGCCATGCCTATTATTTCGACATGGAATTGGGGGAAACTGACCCGCGGGTTGCCGCTCTGCTGCCGCGCCTGGACCGTTCGGTCGTCGCCGTGGAACCGCCGGGTGACGGCGACGGGTACTGGGCCGGAGCGCCCAGCGCCGTCGAGAGCGAGGGGTGGATCTACCTGGCTTACCGGTTGCGGCGGCCCATCGGGAAAGGACGCGGCTACGCGGTGGTGGTCGCCCGCTCCACCGATGGCGAGCGCTTCGAACCGCTGGTCACGATCGGCAAGGACGCCATGGAGGCCGAATCCCTGGAGCGACCCGCCCTCGTCCGGACCCCCGAGGGAACGTGGCGGCTCTACCTGAGCTGTGCCACGCCGGGAACCAAGCATTGGCGCGTGGAGGTGCTCCAGTCCGACGCCCCGGACCGGTTCAGCGCCCGCGACCGGCGGGTCGTGCTGCCCGGCGACGAGAAGACGGGCGTGAAGGATCCGGTGATCGTCCGGCACGGCGGCCGCTGGCACCTGTGGGCCTCATGCCATCCGCTGGCCGACGCGGCCGAGGCCGACCAGATGACCACCGAGTACGCCACCAGCGCCGACGGGATGGAATGGACCTGGCACGGGACGGCTCTCAGCCCCCGGCCGGGCGAGTGGGACGCCCGGGGCGTGCGGGTCAGCGCGGTGCGCTTCGCACCCGACGGGATCGTGGCGGCCTATGACGGCCGGGCCAGCGCGGCCGAGAACTTCGAGGAGCGCACCGGCTTCGCCGTCGGCGGCGACCCCGCCGCGCTCTCGGCCGTCGGATCCGCTCCGTGGGCGTCCTCGTCCCACCACGGCGGCGGGTTGCGCTACCTGGAGGCCCTGACCACTCAGGACGGTCACCTCCGTCTGTTCTACGAGGTGACCCGCGCGGACGGAGCACACGAGCTGCGTACCGAGTTGCGCTGACCGGTCCCGTATCTCAGCGCGCAGTCGGACGGCCGTTGCGGGCCTGGCGCTGCCCGTCCGGCCGCGCGCCCACCCGCCCGCCGGAGGCCGCCTTCGGCTCCAGCCAGTCGCCGAAGTCCTCGCCGGTGACCTTCTCCAGCAGCTTGACGTCGGCTTCGAACAGGGGGATGAGGGCCTCGCGCTGCTCCCAGGTCAGCGGCCGCCGGGCCGGGCCGTTGCGCTGGAGCGCGCGTTCCAGCGGCGTGGCGACCCGGCCGGCCAGGTCACCGGGCAGGACCGTGCCCGCCGACACACCGGCCCGCAGCATCCACGACAGGACGCGATGACGCGTCGTGCGGCCGGGATGCACGGTGACGTTCTCCCGCGGCACCTCGGTGAGGACGCCCGGCTCGACGTTCAGGAACGAACAGATGCGGTCCAGCGTTGGCGCCGGCTGCTCAAGCAGTTCGCGGTACCGGAAGACCAGGACCTGCTCGCGGGGGAACAAGCCGTACAGGTGCTCCAACTGCTCCCCGTACCGGCCCAGCCGGACGTAGTGCCAGAAGGCCGCCCAGCCCGCGTCGATCCGCCGCTCCTCCTCCCGGCAGGCGAGAACGACGTCGTCGATGGGCTCCAGCCCGGCCGACCACAGATGCGTCCAGTTGGAGTGGGCCCGCTCCACCGGGTCGCGCAGGACGGCGATCAGCCGAGCCTCGGGGATCAGCTCGTGGATGCGCCGCTGGGCGGCCCGGTCGTACAGGTAGAACGGAGTGGACTCCCCGCGCAGCGTGCCGGGCGGGGCGTCGGCGAACAGCGCCTCGTAGTCCGCCCTGCGCCAGACGTGCTCCCGGTAGGTCTGCGCGTCACCCGGCCCTCCCCGGGCCGGAGGGGGCGCGCCGCCGGTCAGGAAGAACTTGGGCTCTTTCACCGCCGACAGGTGGAGCCCGGGGTGACCGGCCAGCGCCGCGTGCAGCGCGGTGGTCCCGGTCTTCGGGGCACCGATGACCAGGAAGTCCGGCAGTGCCATCACGTCCTCCTAGCACGATCTCGATCCAAGCGCACTATATCTACCAATTAAGTAGGTAACTAGTCTATGTCCTTCCCGAAACCAGATATCGACGTGTCACGCCGACTGGCCGGGAGGACCACCGGCCCGGCGGCCGATGCGACAGTGGCCGAGCTCTCGCTCGAGTCGTTGATGCGGTGATCAGGCCGTCAGAGAAGGAAGGCGCGCGACCGCCGGGCGTGGACCGAGCTGAAGGAACAGGGCAGGGGACATCGACCTCCAGCGGCGACCGGACGGCAGGGCGGCGGCCCGACCGACCAGGTCGCGCGGCGACACGGCGTGCTGGGCAGTGCTGACGCAGGCACCGTCGGCCGGGACGGCGGGTCCGGTGTCGGCCAGCGGGCAGCGCCATCGGCATCGCCCCGCCGAATGCCCTCCGATTCGGCGCGGGGAGTTCTAGCCTTGCGCATCATGGCGACGACGGCCCCGCACTACGCGGACGGTGAATGGAGCAGCGGCCCCGAGCTGCTGCCGTCCTCATGGCAGGATGGCGACGAGGTGACCGCTCAACTTGAGCAGCTGGGGTACGAGCTGTTCACCACGATCGGTGGCGACGTCCCGACGGGCACGAGCATCACGGTCTACACGCGTACTGAGACGCCTCGATTCTTCATCGAGATCAGCGGCGACCAGGGCCGCAGCGAGCACGTCTACGCGGCTCAGACGCATGACGCCCTGGAACTGCTGGCCCGGTACGCGCCGATCGCGCAGGCCGCGGCCATCTCCTCGATGGCGGGCAACACCGAGAACCTGGACGACCTGTTGCGCGCGATGAACGGACGATGAGCTGAGGGGCGACTCGCCCGCGAGACCATCGGGCAGGCGAAGCGTTCACGCGCGAGCACGCGCCGAACTCCGGCCGTCTACCTCTCGTGCTGCTTTCTGCGGGTCTGGTGGCGGCGCGCGCTGGTGGCATACGGCTCGGCAGGCTGCACGCCGAGGTGCAGGCACGGTGGGGCGTGATCCGACCTGCTGGACTTCCTCAAGGAATCCGACTTCGTCACCGGGTTCACCGACGCCTTCTCCAGCGTCGCCGACAGCGCGAACACGGCGAGACCGAGGCCGCACTACGGGCCACCCGGTACCTGTTCGTCAACCGCCTCCGCCTTTGACGCTGCCTCGGCTCAGAGCTCGTGGCGGTCGGCTACGATCGGTTCTCCCAGGTGATCTTCGCAGGTAAGCGGGGACGGCACCGGCCGGGCGGGGTTCAGCGGACCGGTAGGCCGGTGACGGCGCGACCGATGACCAGGCGCTGGATCTCGCTGGTGCCTTCAAAGATGGTGAAGATCTTGGCGTCGCGGTGCATCCGCTCCACCGGGTAGTCGCGGGTGTAGCCGTTGCCACCGAGGATCTGGACGGCCTCCTCGGTGACGGCGACCGCCATCTCACCGGCCATGAGCTTGGCCATCGAGCCCTCGGCGTTGGCGAACTCCCTGCCGGTGCGGGCCATCCACGCGGCGCGCCACACCATGAGGCGCGCCGCGTCCAGCCGGCACTTCATGTCGGCGAGCTTGAAGGCGACGGCCTGGAAGTCGCCGATCTTGCGGCCGAACTGCTCGCGCTCGCGGGCGTAGTCCAGCGCGTAATCGTAGGCGGCGCGGCCGACGCCGAGCGCCATGGCGCCGACGGCCGGGCGGGTGGTCTCGAACGTCTTCATCGCGGTCTGGCCCTTGGCGCTCCTGCCCTCGCGGACCCGCGCGACGCGCTCGTCGAACCGCTCCTTGCCGCCGACGACGAGGCGGCTCGGCAGCCGCACGCCGTCCAGGACGACCTCCGCGGTGTGCGAGGCGCGGATGCCGTGCTTGCGGAACTTCTGGCCCTGCGTCAGGCCGGGGGTGCCCGGCGGGACGATGAAGGCGGCCTGGCCGCGGCTGCCGAGCTCGGGGTGCACGGAGGCCACCACGACGTGCACGTCGGCGATGCCGCCGTTGGTCACCCAGGTCTTGGTGCCGTCCAGCACCCACTCGGCGGCGGCCTCGTCGAAGACCGCGCGGGCGCGGATGGCGCCGACGTCGCTGCCGGCGTCGGGCTCGGAGGCGCAGAACGCGCCGAGCCCGACCTCGCCGGGGGTCCCGAACATCGGCGGCACCCACTCGGCGACCTGCTCGGGGGTGCCCGCGGCGGCGACGGACGCGGCGGCCAGCCCGGTGCCGACGATGGACAGCGCGATGCCCGCGTCGCCCCAGAACAGCTCCTCGAACGCCACCGGGATGCCGAGACCGGTCGGCTCCAGCCACTGGGTCGCGAAGAAGTCGAGCGAGTAGAGGCCGATCTTGGACGCCTCCTGGATCAGCGGCCAGGGGGTCTCCTCGCGCTCGTCCCACTCCGCCGCCGCGGGACGGATCGCGTCGCGGGCGAACGCGTGCACCCACTCCCGGACCTGCCGCACGTCCTCGCTCGGTTCCAGTGAGAACGGCGTCGGCTCGGCACTCGCCATGATTATTGACCCTTCTTCCAATATGGAAGTTACCAACGGTAGCAGTCACAATGGCGGGGCCGTTCCCGGCGCGAGGGGCCGCGCGGCGGCGTAGCCGGGCACATCGATCATCGGCGGGCGCTCGGCCACGGCGACGTCGCTCGTGCGCGGGTCGTGGCCGTGCGGGGCGCGGCGGAACTGGGTGAGCGCGGTCGCCGGGGCGCCGAGCGGGATCATCCGGCCGTGCCGCTCCAGCCGGGACCAGGCGGTCAGCATGATCTGGCCGGACATCGCGCCGAGGGCCTCGGTGGACTGGTGCGAGTGCACCCGGCTGCCGAGGTCGACCTGGGCGATCGCGTCGAGCCCGGAGTCCTCGTGGACGTCCAGCAGCAGGCCGAGCTCCACCCCGTAGCCGGTGACGAACGGGAGCCGCTCCAGCAGCGCGCGGCGGCCCGCGTACTCCCCGCCGAGTGGCTGCACGACGCCCGCGAGCAGCGGCCAGTGCAGGTTGATCAGCGGGCGGGCGACCAGCTCGGTCACCCGGCCGCCGGCGCCCTCGGCGCGCCGCTCCCCCTCGACCAGCGGCCGGTCGTAGCAGCCCTTGACGTAGCCCACCGACGGGTCGGTGAGCAGCGGGCCGAGCAGCCCGGTGACGTATCCGGAGGTGAAGCCGCGCAGGTCGGCGTCCACGAAGACGAGCAGGTCGCCGGTCGTCGCGGCGAGGGACTTCCACAGCGCCTCGCCCTTGCCGGACATGCGGCCGTGCTCGGGCAGGACGTCGTCCTGGGCGACGACCTCGGCGCCCGCGGCGGCGGCCGCCGCGGCGGTCCCGTCACGGGAGCGCGAGTCGACCACCACGATCTCGTCGACCAGCGGGACCCGCTCGACCAGGTCGGCGCGGATCGTCGCGACGATGGCGCCGACCGTCGCCTCCTCGTCGCGCGCCGGCAGCACGACGCTGATCCGGGCGGCGCCCTTGGCGGAGAGCAGCAGGCCGGGGGGAAAGTCCCCGGCCCTGCTCGTGCGGCGGCGCGACCACGCCGTGACCTCGGGCAGCATGCGCCCTCCTCCCGTGCGATCCGGCCCCGGGCGGGCCCGCCCTCACAGCAAAGCCCGATCGGGACGGCCCCGCGGCCGGGGACACGGCGCGGGCCCGGCGGACCCAGGAAGTTAACAAGGGCACAACACGGCCGTCATTCGGCGGCGTGCCGGTCGAGGAACTCGTAGACGTCGGAGTCGTCCACGCCGGGGAACGCGCCGGGCGGCAGGACCGACAGCACGTGCGAGTGCGCGCGGGCGGACGGCCAGGCCATTCCCTCCCACCGGTCGGACAGGGCCTTGGGCGGGCGCTGGCAGCAGTCGCCGTCGGGACAGGCCGACTTGACCCTGCGCGTCGTCTCGCGGCCGCGGAACCAGCGCGAGTCCTCGAACCGCACGCCCAGCGTGATCGCGAAGTCGCGCTCGTGGCTCGGGTCGATGTGCGACAGGCACCAGTACGTGCCCTTGGGGGTGTCGGTGTACTGGTAGTACACCGAGAAGCGGTCCTCGGCGGTGAACACGTGACGCCCGGCCCAGGCGCGGCACATCCGCTGCCCCTCGATCGCCCCGTCCTCGTCCTGGGGAAAGGCGAGGCCGTCGTTCGCGTACGCCTTGTAGATGGTGCCGTTCTCGTCGTTCTTCGTGAAGTGGAGCTGGAGACCGAGGTGGTGGGTCGCGACGTTGGTGAACCGGTGCGCCGCCATCTCGTAGGAGACGGAGAAGACGTCCGCCAGGTCCTCCACCGACAGTTCCCGCGCCTCCTTGGCCTCCTGCAAGAAGGGCACGACGCTGCGCTCGGGCATCAGGATCGCGGCGCCGAAGTAGTTGGCCTCGACGCGCTGGCGCAGGAAGTCGGCGAAGTCGCGGGGCTGGTCGTGGTCGAGCGCGATGTGCCCGAGCGTCTGCAGCAGGATCGTCCGCGGCGTGTGCATCCCGAGCTGCTCGCGCTCCAGGTAGATGCGCCGGTTGCGCAGGTCGGTGACGGAGCGGACGGAGCGCGGCAGGTCCTGGACGTACTGCAGGCTGAACCCGAAGTGCCCCACCAGGGTCATGAGCATGCCCTGCGAGACCGCGCCGCCCCGGTAGCCGACCGCGTCCAGCGTCTGCGCGGCGACCTGCTCGATCTCGGCGAAGTGGTTGCCGCGCTCGTGCATCTGGCGGCGCAGCTCGGCGTTGGCCTTGCGCGCCTCCTCCGGGCTCGCGGTCGGCTTGGTCCGGCTGCGCTTCAGCTCCCCGTACAGCGCCAGGATGTGCTCGATCACCTCGTTCGGCATCCGCTTGCCGACCTTGAGGTGCGACAGGCCGAGCGTGCGGTACAGCGGGTCGCGCTGGGCCTCCTCCAGCTCGATCTCCAGTTGCGCGCGGCGGCTCGGCGGCTGGCGGCGCAGCAGTTCCTCCACCGGGCACTCCAGCGCGGTGGCGAGGGCCTGCAGCAGGGACAGCTTCGGCTCGCGCCGGCCGTTCTCCAGCAGGGAGAGCTGGGACGGCGCCCGGCCCACCCGCGCGCCCAGGTCCGACAGCGTCATGCCGCGGCCGCGCCGGAGATGGCGCAGCCGCTGGCCGAAGGTGACGAGATCGACGTCGCTCGTCAAGTTGAGGGGTTCTTCTGGCCGCAATGTCGTCACCGCTTCATGGTAGCGGAAATTTCGCCCTTCTTCTGTTACCGGACGGATCACGCGGGGGCCGCACCCGGGGCATAGTCGGGACAAGCACCCAGGGGACGACACAGAAGGGCACGACATGAGCGACAGTCGCCTCAAGGGCGCAGCCGAAGAGCTGCAGCGGAACTGGGACACCGGCGCGCGCTGGAAGGGCATCGAGCGCACCTACACGGCCGAGGACGTCGTGCGGATCCGGGGTTCGGTCCAGGAGGAGCACACCCTCGCACGGCTCGGCGCCGAGCGCCTGTGGAAGCTGCTGAACGAGGAGGACTACGTCCACTCGCTCGGCGCGCTCACCGGCCTGCAGGCCGTCCAGCAGGTGAAGGCCGGGCTCAAGGCCATCTACCTGTCCGGCTGGCAGGTCGCCGCGGACGCCAACCTGGCCGGCCAGACCTACCCCGACCAGAGCATCTACCCGGCCAACTCGGTCCCGGCGGTGGTGCGGCGCATCAACAACGCGCTGCTGCGCGCCGACCAGGTCCAGTGGTCCGAGGGCGAGGGCGACACCCACTTCCTCGCGCCGATCGTCGCCGACGCCGAGGCGGGCTTCGGCGGGGTCCTGAACGCCTTCGAGCTGATGAAGGGCATGATCGCCGCGGGCGCCGCGGGCGTGCACTGGGAGGACCAGCTGGCCTCCGAGAAGAAGTGCGGCCACCTCGGCGGCAAGGTCCTCATCCCGACCTCGCAGCACGTCAAGACGCTGAACACCGCGCGGCTGGCCGCGGACATCTCCAACGTGCCCAGTCTGATCATCGCGCGGACCGACGCCGAGGCCGCGACCCTGATCACGACGGACGTGGACGAGCGCGACCGCGAGTTCATCACCGGCGAGCGCACCGCCGAGGGCTTCTACCGGGTCCGCAACGGCATCGAGCCCTGCATCGCCCGCGCCAAGGCGTACGCGCCGTACTCCGACCTCATCTGGATGGAGACCGGCACCCCGGACCTGGAGCAGGCCCGCAAGTTCGCCGAGGCCGTCAAGGCCGAGTACCCGGACCAGATGCTGGCCTACAACTGCTCGCCGTCCTTCAACTGGAAGGCGCACCTGGACGACGCGACCATCGCCAAGTTCCAGCGCGAGCTCGGCCACATGGGCTTCAAGTTCCAGTTCATCACCCTGGCGGGTTTCCACGCGCTCAACTACGGCATGTTCGACCTGGCCCACGGCTACGCCCGCGAGGGCATGACGGCCTACGTCGAGCTGCAGGAGCGCGAGTTCGCGGCGGCCGCACAGGGCTTCACCGCGGTCAAGCACCAGCGCGAGGCCGGTACCGGCTACTTCGACATGGTCAGCACCGCGATCGCCCCCGACTCCTCCACCACCGCCCTCAAGGGCTCCACCGAAGAGGGCCAGTTCCACTGATCCTCACGGCCCGATCACCTCGGGCCGGATCCTCCCCCATGCCGAAGGCCCCCGCGTCCCTACACCCGCGGGGGCCTTCTGGAGCGTTGCCACCTGCGGCCACTTCCGGCACAAGTCTCGACTTATTCCGCTATTGCGGGCAATGTAAGCACGCTTGTGATCACTCAAGGGAGAGGATCCTCAGATGGCGCTGCGCCACCATCGGTTCATCGCGCGCCGGGCGACCCCCGGGCGCATGCTCCCGATCGCCGTCGCCGCCGTGAGCGTCGTCGCGCTCGCGCCGGCCGCGTCCGCCGCCGGCCATGACCGCTACACCCCAGGCGCCCCCGGTGTGGGGGACGCCTACTTCCCCCTCGAGGGCAACGGCGGTTACGACGTCCAGCACTACTCCCTGGACCTCCGCTACGACCCCGACTACGACCAGCTCGACGGCACCGTGACCATCACCGCTCAGGCCACGCAGGACCTGTCGAGCTTCGACCTCGACCTGTCCGGCCTGGACGTGGAGCGCGTCAAGGTGGACAAGAAGAAGGCCTCCTACACCCGGCGCGGCCAGGAACTGGTCATCACGCCGAGCAAGGGGCTGCGCAAGGGCAAGACGTTCACCGCGGTCGTCACCTACGGCGGCGTACCGCAGACCATCGTGGGCTCGCCGATCGTCTTCGGCTCGCCGTACGGCTTCCTGCACACGCCGGACGGCGCGTTCGTCGGCGGGGAGCCCAACGGCGCGTCCACCTGGTTCCCGGTGAACGACCACCCGAGCGACAAGGCGACCTACGACTACACCATCACGGTGCCGAAGGGCCTGCGGGCCGTCGCCAACGGCCTGCTGACCGGGACCCAGAACACCGTCGCCTCGTTCAGCCGCCGTAGCTCCGCCACGTCCTCGAGCGTCTTCAAGTGGCGCGAGGACAGCCCCATGGCGAGCTACCTCACCACGATCGACATCGGCAAGTGGGACATCCGGGAGGGCCGCACGCCCGGCGGGCTGCGCAACTACACCGCCGTCGACCCGGTGCTGCTGGCCGCCCAGCCGAACGCGGCGAGCTTCTTCTTCGACACCACCAGCGAGGCCACGGACCTGTGGGACAAGACCTTCGGGCCGTACCCGTTCAGCACGACCGGCGCCATCGCCGACGACGCCCGCTTCAACGGCCAGCCGCTCGGCTTCTCCCTGGAGACCCAGGGCAAGCCGGTCTACTCGGCCGTCCGCAACACCGGCACCATCGCCCACGAGCTGGCGCACCAGTGGTTCGGTGACAGCGTCTCCCCGCAGCGGTGGAAGGACGTCTGGCTGAACGAGAGCTTCGCGAGCTGGGCGGGGTGGTACTGGGCCGAGAAGCACGGCGGCGCCACGGTCCACGACCAGGCCCGCGCCACCTACAACTCCCGCGCGTTCCCCGACCCGGCGGGCAGCCCGTTCTGGTCGGTCGTGACCGCCGACCCGCAGCGCGACACGATGTTCAACCAGCGCGTCTACAGCGGCGGCGCCCTGGCGCTGCAGTTCCTCCGCGAGAAGATCGGCGACGAGAAGTTCTTCACGCTGCTGCGGACCTGGGTCGCGCAGCACCGGCACGGCAACGCCACCACCGAGGAGTTCACCGCCCTGGCCCAGAAGGTCTCCGGCCAGGACCTGACCCAGTTCTTCAAGGAGTGGATCTACTCCCCCATCAAGCCCAGCCTCCCGTGACCCACGTGCCGTAACCCGCTCTTCGCCCGCCCCCCGGCCCGCCCTTCCGAGCGCGCCGGGGGGCGGTGCCATGCGACGGGACGGTGCGGGGCGGCCCAGGACACGGGCGCAGCGGGATGCCTGGTCTGTGGGAAATTACGTGGTTCAGGTGTCCGGGAGTCTCTAGGCTTCCGGCGAGTGGGCGTCCTTCCGTGGGTGTGGTGGTACGGCTTCCGCCGCCATCTGGCGTATCCGATGGGCTCGCTCGCCGAGGCCCTGACCAACACCGCGTTCGGCTTCATGCGCGCCTACATCCTGCTGGCGCTGTGGGAGGCCCGGCCGTCGCTCGGCGGGTACGACGCCACCGACGCCGTCACCTTCTGCTTCCTCACCCAGGCGCTCATCGAGCCGGTCCGGGTTTTCGGCGGGATGGACCTCACCCAGCGCGTGCGCACCGGCGACGTGGCGATCGACCTGCACCGCCCGGTCGGCCTCCAGTCGTGGTGGCTGGCCGACGACCTCGGCAGGGCCGCCGGGTCGCTGGCGCTGCGCGGCGCGCCGCCGCTGGTGGCGGGGGCGCTGGTGTTCGGCCTGCGCGGGCCCGGCCCGGCCGGGCTCGCCGCGTTCGCCGCCGCGACGCTGCTCGGCGTGCTGGTGAGCTTCGGGCTCCGCTACCTGGTCGCGCTCGGCACGTTCTGGCTGCACGACGAGCGCGGCCTGCAGTCGGTGACGATGGTGCTGTCGCTGTTCTTCTCCGGCATGGTCCTTCCCCTGGTCGTCCTCCCCGGGCGGCTGGGAACGCTCGCGCACGCCCTGCCGTGGGCCGCCCAGCTCCAGGTCCCCGCGGACGTGTTCCTCGGCCGGCTCACCGGCGCCGACCTGGCCGCGGCGTTGGCCTTCCAGGCCGGGTGGGCCGCCGTCCTGCTCGCGGCGGGCGCCGCGCTGACCGGGGCGGCGCGGCGCAGGCTGGTGATCCACGGTGGCTGAGCCGGGCCGGGCCCTGCGCATGTACGGGCTGCTCACATGGACGTGGACCCGCGCGGCGGCGCAGTACCCGGTGTCGATGGCGCTGCTCGCGCTCTCCACCGCCGTCTTCAGCGCCCTGGACGCGGCGGCGATCGCGCTGCTGTTCACGCGGGCGGACCGCATCGCCGGGTTCGGCGTGGACGAGGTGCTCTTCCTCTACGGGACGTCCGCGCTGTCCTTCACGCTCTCGGACATCCTGCTCGGCAACACCGAGCGGCTCGGCCACCACGTGCGGGAGGGCACGCTCGACGTGGTGCTGGTGCGGCCGGTGAGCCCGCTGGTCCAGATCGCGGCGGAGGAGTTCTCGCCCCGCCGGTTCGGCAAGCTGATCCCGGCGGTGGCGGTGCTCGCCGTCGCGCTGGCGCGGGCGGACGTCGCGTGGACGCCGGGACGGGCCGCGATGGTGCCGCTCATGGTGACCTGCGGGGCGGTCATCTTCGGCGCGCTGTGGGTGCTGGCGGCAGCGGTGCAGCTCGTGCTGGTGGAGAGCCACGGCGCCACCAAGACGCTCACCTACGGCGGGGCGTTCCTGACCCAGTACCCGATGACGATGTTCGCCCGGGACTTCGTGCGCACGGCGACGTTCGTCGTGCCGCTGGCCTTCGTCAACTGGCAGCCCGCCCTGTACGTCCTGGGCCGCCCGGACCCGCTCGGGCTGCCCGGCGCGGCGCGGTTCGCCTCGCCGGCCGTCGCGGCGGCGCTGTGCGCGGTCGCTGCGGCGGCCTGGCGGACGGGCCTGCGGCACTACCGATCGACAGGGAGCTGATGCCGGTGCCGATGATCGAGGCCGTGGAGGTCGCCAAGACGTTCCGGGTGCGCGCGCGCCGCGGCGGCCTGCGCCGCGCGCGGACGGCCGTGCGGGCGGTGGACGGGGTGAGCTTCGCCATCGAGCCGGGCGAGTTCGTCGGGTACCTCGGCCCGAACGGGGCCGGCAAGTCCACCACGATCAAGATGCTGACCGGCATCCTCACCGCGACGTCCGGGTCGCTCAGGGTGTGCGGGCTCGACCCGTCGCGGCGGCGCGGCGCGCTCGCCCGCCGGATCGGCGTCGTGTTCGGGCAGCGCACGACGCTGTGGTGGGACCTGCCGCTGCGCGACAGCCTCGCGCTCGTCCGCCGGATGTACCGGGTGGAGCCCGCCGCGCACCGCGCCCGGCTGGCCGAGCTCACGGCGCTGCTGGAGCTGGCGCCGTTCCTGGACACGCCGGTGCGCCAGCTCAGCCTCGGCCAGCGGATGCGCGGCGACCTGGCCGCCGCGCTGCTGCACGATCCGGAGCTGCTCGTCCTGGACGAGCCGACGATCGGCCTGGACGTGGTGAGCAAGGCGACGGTGCGCGGCTTCCTGGAACGGACCAACGCCGAGCGCGGCACCACGATCCTGCTGACCACGCACGACCTCGGCGACATCGAGCGGCTGTGCCGCCGTGTCATGATCATCGATCATGGGCGGCTGGCCTACGACGGCGGGCTGGACGGGCTGCGCCGGACGGTGGCGGCCGACCGGATGCTGGTGGTCGAGCTGGCCCGGCCCGGTCCCCGGATCGTCCTGGCGGACGGGGAGACCGGCGCCGGGCCGATCGAGGCCGAGCGGGTCGAGGGGCCCCGGCAGTGGCTGCGGCTGCCGCGCGCGGCGAACGCCGCCGCGGTCGTGGCGGCGCTCGCCCGCGACCACGAGGTCCGCGACATCGCGCTGCGCGAGACCGGGATCGAGGAGGTCCTCGCCGGGCTCTACCGCGGCGACCACGCGTACTGGTGCTCGGGCCGCCCGGTGGCGCCGTAGCGCAGCGTGACGACCACCCGGCCCTCCTCGGCGAGGCCCGCGAGGTAACGCTGGGCGGTGGCGCGGGAGATCCCGACCTCGTCGGCGATCTCGGCGGCCGAGCGCGGCGCGTCGGCGTCCCGCAGCACGCCGACGATCAGCCGCGTCGTCACCGGCGAGCGGCCCTTCGGCGCGGCCGGCTCGGCGCGCAGCGGCGCGTACAGCTCCCGGAGCGCGCCGTCGAGCGCCGCCTGCGGGAGGTCGCCCTCGCCCGCGAGGGCGGCGCGGTAGCGGGCGTAGGCGGTCAGCCGGTCGGCGAGCGCCTCGGCGCCGAACGGCTTGACCAGGTAGTGCAGCGCGCCGCGGCGCAGCGCCTCGCGCACCAGCGCCGGGTCCGCCGCCGCGGTCGCCATGATCACGTCGGCGTCCAGCTCGGCCAGCAGGCTCAGCCCCGGCGCGTCGGGCAGGTAGACGTCCAGCAGCACCAGCGCGGGCGCCAGCTCGGCCGCCATCGAGCGGGCCTGCGCGGCGGTGTGCGCGAGACCCGCCACGCGGAAGCCGGTGAGGGCGTCCACGAACCCCGCGTGCACCTGCGCGACCCGGAAGTCGTCGTCCACGACCAGCACGTCGATCATCGGCCCGCCTCAGCGCCGAGGACCCCGGGCAGCCGGGCGACCACCACGGCGCCGCTGGGGTCCTTTCCGTCGGGGTCCACGAACGTGACGTCGCCCGCGCGTGACCGGGCGGTCCGCCGGGCCAGCCCGAGGCCGAGCCCGCGGGGCCGGTCCGCCGCCGAGTCGCGGGTCGAGAAGCCGTCGCCGAACACCGCCTCGCGCAGGTCCGCCGGCACGCCCTCGCCGGAGTCGGCGACGGTGACGTGCAGGTCCCGCCCGTCCCCGAGCAGCTCCACCTCGACCAGCGCGGGCCGGCGGGCGCCGAGCCGCGCGGCCTCCACGGCGTTGTCGACGAGGTTGCCGACGACGGTCGTCACGTCCAGCGGCTCGGCGACGCGGCCCGGCACGTAGCTGCCCGCCCCGACCTCCAGCCGGACGCCCTTCTCCGCGGCGACCGCCGCCTTCGCCGACAGGAACGCCTGCAGGTAGGGGTCGGGCAGCGGGTCGGGGAGGCTCTCGGGCGGGACGAGGCCGCCGGCGTCGCGGGTGAGCGTCCCGACGTAGTCGGCGGCCTCCCGGTGGTGGCCGAGGTGCAGCAGGCCGGACAGGGTGTGCAGCCGGTTGGCGTACTCGTGCCGCTGCGCGCGCAGCGCGTCGAGCAGGGTGCGGACCGAGTCGAGCTCGCGGGCCAGCGTCTCCAGGTCGGTGCGGTCGCGCAGCGTGACCACGGCGCCGAGGTCGCGGCGGCCGCGGCGGACCGCGCGCCGGTTGACCACGAGGACCCGGTCCCCCGCGGTGACGAACAGGTTGGCCGCCTCGCGCCGGCCGGTGAGCACGTCGCGCAGCGTCCCGTCGGCGGCCAGCTCGGCGGCGGGCGTGCCGCGCTCGGGCGTGACGCCGAGCAGCCGGGTGGCCTCGGCGTTGCAGACGGCGATCCGGCCGGCCGGGTCGACCGCGACCACCCCCTCGCCGACGCCGTGCAGCACCGCCTCCCGCTCCTGGACGAGCTCGGCCAGCTCCGACGGCTCCAGGCCGAGCGTCTGCCGCTTCAGCCGGCGGCCGATCGCGGCTGAGGCGATCACGCCGAGCAGCAGCGCGCCGGTGATGAACACCGTCAGGTCGCTCAGGGCGTGCGACAGCTCCCGGTCGATCGCGCGGGCGTCGAAGCCGACGCTGACCTCGCCGGCGATCCGGCCGTCCGGCCCGTACAGCGGCACCTTGCCGCGCGCCGACAGGCCGAGCGTGCCGCGCTCGATCCGGACGACCTCCCGGCCCGCCAGGGCGGCGGACGGGTCGGTGCTGACCCGGCGGCCGACCTCGCGGGGCGTCGGGTGCGAGAAGCGGATGCCGCGGGCGTCGGTGACGACCACGAACAGCGCCCCGGTGCGCAGGCGGACCCGCTCGGCCCGCTCCTGGACGAGGTGCCGGGGGTCGCCGGCGGCCACGGCGGCGGCGATCTCGGGGTCCACGGCGACGGTGCGCGCCACCATCAGCGCCCGCCGGCCGTACTGCTCGCGCAGCTGGCCCTCCAGCATCCAGGCGACGAGCACGTAGCCGAGACAGGCCACGACGACGACCACGCCCACCTGCAAGATCAGGACCTGCCGGGCGAAGGTGATGCGGGGCCGGACGGACATGGGTCGTCACCGTAATCGATGCCGCCCCGGCCGCCCACCCCGGGTGCGCAGAATGCGCAGAAGTCGACTCAATGCGCCGAACATCGGGATTCGCGGCTTGCGAGCACATCGCGGGCAAGGGTTACGGTGGCCTGCGCCGTCTACGTACGGTCACGGCATGCCCAGCGTACCCACCGAGCGTTCAGCCGCGAGCGGCCCGGTCATCGAGCTGGACGGGGCCACCAAGCACTTCGGGCCTGCGGGCGGCGGCGTCCGCACCGCCGTCCGCGACCTGCACCTGTGCGTCGGGGCGGGCGAGTTCGTCGCCGTCGTCGGCCCCGCCGGCTGCGGCAAGTCCACCGCCCTCGCGCTGGTCGCCGGCCTGGAGGAGCCGTCGGCGGGACGCGCGCTGGTGCGCGGCGTCCCGGTGGACGGCGTCCCGGACGGCGTCGGGTACCTGTTCCAGAACGATCCCGTCCTGCCGTGGCGCACCGTCCTGGACAACGTCGCCCTCGGCCCCCGCTACCGGGGCGCGTCCCGGCGGGAGGCCCGCGGGATCGCCCGCGACTGGGTCGCCCGGGCCGGCCTCGCGGGATACGAGCGTCACTACCCCCACCAGCTCCCTGCCGGCATGCGCAAGCGCGTCGCCCTGGCCCAGACCCTGGCGAACGAGCCGTCCGTCCTGCTGATGGACGAGCCCTTCTCGGCGCTGGACCCGCCGACGCGCGGGCTGATGCAGGACGAGCTGCTGCGCCTGTGGTCGGGCTCGGGCGCGGCCGTCCTGTTCGCCACCCGGGACCTGGAGGAGGCCCTCGTGCTGGCCGACCGGGTCGTCGTCATGACCGCGGCCCCGGCCACGGTCAGGTCGACGTTCGACGTGCCGCTGGAGCGTCCGATCGACGCCGCGAGGGTCCGGCTCGCGCCGGAGTTCCGCGCCCTCGACCACGAGGTCCGGGAGTCGCTGCGCGAGGAGGTCCAGATCACCGGGCTGAGCGGGGCGGGGTATGCGGCCTGACGGCGGCGGGCCGCCCGCCGCCACGGTGCCCCGCGGGGCCCGCCCCGCGCGCGGCGC
>NZ_CAACVB010000080.1 GCF_900659635.1 Actinomadura roseirufa
GGTGCGCGGGCGGCGGGCCGTCGCCGGGCAGGTTCGCCTCCGGCAGGCCCCGGTCGGGCAGCGCCCTGGCCCGTGCCACCGCGCGCAGCCACGCCGACTGGTGCCGGCGGGCGCCCCGGCCGCGCATGGTGGGCAGCGCCTGCAGCTCCGCGGGGGTCTTCGGCGCCTTCAGCGCCAGCTCGACGATCGAGGCGTCCTGCAGGACCCGGCCGGGGGACAGGTCCCGCTCCTGGGCGATCTTGTCGCGGGCCTCCCATACCTCGCGGACGGTCGCGAGGGCACGCCGGTTGCGGACGCGGTGGATGCCGGACGTGCGGCGCCACGGATCGGCGCGCGGCGGTTTCGGCGGCGTGGTGAGGATCGCCGAGAACTCCTCCAGCGCCCACTCCAGCTTGCCCGCGACGACCAGCTCCTCCTGGAGGGCGTCGCGCAGCTCCACCAGGAGCTCCACGTCCAGCGCCGCGTAGCGCAGCCAGTCCTCGGGGAGGGGGCGGGTGGACCAGTCGGCCGCCGAGTGCCCCTTCTCCAGCAGGAAGCCCAGCACGTTCTCGACCATGGAGCCGAGGCCGACGCGCGGGTGGCCGAGCAGCCGCCCGGCCAGCTCGGTGTCGAACAGCCGGCGGGGGACCAGCCCGACCTCGGCCAGGCAGGGCAGGTCCTGGTTGGCGGCGTGCAGCACCATCTCGGCGTCGGCGAGGACGGCGTCCAGCCCCGACAGGTCGGGGCAGGTGACCGGGTCGATCAGCGCCGTCCCGGCGCCCGCGCGGCGCAGCTGGATCAGGTAGGCGCGCTGCCCGTACCGGTAGCCGGAGGCCCGTTCGGCGTCGACCGCGACCGGGCCGGTGCCGGCGGCGAACGCGGCGATGACACGTTCCAGTCCGGCGGCGTCGGTGACGACGTCGGGCACGCCCTCACGCGGCTCCAGCAGCGGGACGGCCGGGGGAGCCGCCTCCGCGCCCGGCGCGATCTCTCCCGGCGCGGTCTCCTCCAGCGTGGTCTCCTCCGGCACGGTCCCGGGCTCGGCCTGACCGGGTGCGGACACGGACACGCCGGACACGGCCGTACCGGACGCCTGTGCTCCCGGGGGACGGCCCGCTGGTCGCCGCCCCACCGGCCTCGTCGCGGCCGTCTTCTCCGCGCCGGCGTCCCCTTCGGGGCCGGTGGCGCGCGTTTCGGACACTCCCACTGTTTCCGTGTTCTCCCCCGCCGCCTCGGTTCCGGACGCTGTGCTTCCCACGCCCCCTACCGTACGTCGCTCAGGCGCCCGTGCCGCCGGGGCGGTCGGGCAACTCGGCGACGCCGGTGGGCGGCAGGCCCGCGGTCGTGCACATCACCTCGCACCAGGCGGCCACGTGACCGGCGAGGTCGTCGCCGGTCGGGGACCAGGAGGCGCGCAGTTCCAGCTCGGTCGTGGACGGCTCGTCGCTCTTGTCGCCGAAGCTCTCGGAGACCGCGCGAGTGATCGTCCCGGACTCGCCCGCGTAGCCCGCGGGCTCCAGCGCCTCCAGCAGCCAGCTCCAGGCCACGGGGCCGGCCAGCTCGTCGGCGGCGATGTCGGGTTCGAGGTCGGCGCGGATGTAGGCCACGATCCGGAAGCCGTTCGTCCAGCCGCCGCGGCCCTCGGGGTCGTACAGGACGATCAGCCGTCCCATGGCGACCTCGGTGTCGTCGTCGCGGTAGACGCTGCCGGACAGGGCGGCCGCGTAGGGGGCCAGGCTCTGCGGGGCGGGCATGTCCTCGAGGTCGAGTTCCGGCCGGACGCCGGGGCCGTCGAGGATCGCGCGCAGGGTGTCCAGGGCCCGCTGGAAGGCAGGTGGGTTCATGGGAGGACCGGCCTGGGGGCGGGGATGGGACTCGGGTCGATGCTGCCGGGACGGGGTGCCGCCGTGCGCGACGGCGGGGGGAATCGGAGGGGAAACAGGCACAGCACAGATGGTTTCGTTTCGGGGGCCGGGCCGGTCAGGCGACGGCCCGCACGGAGGCGGCCGGGCCGGTCGTGCCGCGGCCGGTCGCGTTGACGTTGGCGTCATCGGACGCGCGGGTGCCGGAGGGAGCGCCGGACGGGGCGGCGCGCGGGGGCTCCGCCGGGGACGGCGCCGGGGTCGGGCCGACCAGGACGGCCGTTCCGCACTCGGCACAGGCCCGTTCCGGACATTCCTCTCCGTGTCCGTCGAGGCACGGAGGCTGCTCGAACATACGTTCATCACCGCAGGTGGAGCAGTACAAGGGGGAACCTCCCTCGGCTATGACACGGATCACGTTCGCATGAGCCGGTGACAGAATGCGGGACTTCGCTCGGCGTGTCCGGAACTTCGTGTGCGTGCGAGGCGTTCCCTCCCGCGCCCCGGTGCGCCCGCGCCGGGGATCCGTGGGAGCATCGCACCGTGGTTGCTGACCCCGTTCGTTCTGATGACGCCGCCGGCCCGCACGACGCCGGGACCGGCGCCTCCGGTGGCCCGGCGGGCGCGCCCGGCCCCGGCGCGAGCCCCTTCCTGCTGGCGTGCCGCCGCAGGCCCGTACCGCACACGCCGGTGTGGTTCATGCGCCAGGCGGGCCGGTCGCTGCCCGAGTACCTGAGGCTGCGCGAGGGCGTCCCGATGCTGGAGTCCTGCACCCGCCCCGACATGATCGTCGAGATCACGCTGCAGCCCGTCCGGCGGTACGCGGTGGACGCGGCGATCTTCTTCAGCGACATCATGGTGCCGCTCAAGGCCATCGGCGTCGACCTCGACATCAAGCCCGGCGTCGGCCCGGTGATCGCCCAGCCGATCCGGGACGCGGCCGGGCTGGGGGCGCTGCGCCCGCTCGACCCGGACGACGTCCCCTACGTCACCGAGGCCGTGGGCGCGCTGGCCGCCGAGCTCGGCCCCGCCACCCCGCTGATCGGCTTCGCGGGAGGGCCGTTCACGCTGGCCTCCTACCTGATCGAGGGCGGGCCGTCCAAGAACCACGACCGCACCAAGGCCATGATGTACGGCGAGCCGGAGCTGTGGGCCGCCCTGATGGGCCGGCTCGCCGACCTGACGATCGCGTTCCTGAAGGTGCAGGTCGCGGCCGGGGCGAGCGCGGTGCAGGTCTTCGACTCCTGGGTCGGCGCGGTGGCGCCGCAGGACTACCGCGAGTCGGTGCTGCCGCACACGAGCCGGATCTTCGCCGAGGTCGAGGCGCTCGGCGTGCCCCGCATCCACTTCGGCGTCGGGACGGGCGAGCTGCTCGGCCTCATGGGCGAGGCCGGCGCGGACGTGGTCGGTGTCGACTGGCGCGTCCCGCTGGACGAGGCCGTCCGGCGCGTCGAGCCGGGCAAGGCCCTTCAGGGCAACCTCGACCCGGCCCTCCTGTTCGCTCCCTGGGAGACGGTGGAGGCGCGGGCCCGGGACGTGCTGGCCCGCGGGCGCACCGCCGAGGGGCACATCTTCAACCTGGGCCACGGCGTGCTGCCGTCCACGAATCCGGATGTGCTGGCCCGCCTCGCGGATCTTGTCCACGAGGCGAGCGCCGAGACCTCCGCGTAGGAGGTCCTCCAGAGGGACCCGTCTGGGAGGCGCCGGACGGGGCGACCCGCGAGGGCGCCACCCGGTGCGGAGCATCCGGAACCATCTGGAAGGCTGGAGGCATGACCACGTCCCCCGTCGTGTCCCATGCCGTCGTCGTCGGGGCCGGCATCGCGGGCCTGGCCGCCGCGCGCGCGCTGGCCCGCGGCGGCGTGCGGGTCACCGTGCTGGAGGGCTCGCCGCAGGTGGGCGGCAAGCTGCGGGTCGGTGAGATCGCCGGGCTCCCCGTCGACGAGGGCGCCGAGTCGATGCTCGCCCGCCGCCCCGAGGGCCTGGACCTCGTCCGCGATCTCGGCCGGTCCGGCGACCTCGTGAACCCCGGCACCACGTCCTCGGCCATCCTCAGCCGCGGCGCGCTGCGCCGCATCCCCTCCGGCCAGGTCATGGGCGTCCCGTCCGACCTGCGCGCGCTGGCCTCCTCGCAGGTGCTGTCCCCGGCCGGGCTGGCCCGCGTCCCGCTCGACCTGGTGCTGCCCGGGACGCCGCGCGACGCCGACGTGTCGGTCGCCGCCTTCATCGGCGCCCGCCTCGGCCGGGAGGTCGTCGACCGGCTCGTCGAGCCGCTGCTCGGCGGCGTGTACGCCGGGCGCGCCGACGAGCTGTCGTTCGAGTCGACGCTGCCCGGCGTCGCCACCGCCGCGCGCGGCCACCGGTCGCTGATCACCGCGGTGCAGGGCGTCCGGCGGGCGGCGCCCGCGAACCCGGGGCCGGTGTTCGCGACGCTTCCGGGCGGCCTCGGAACGCTCCCGCACCTGCTGGCCGCGGACCTCGACGCCGCGGGCGCGTCCGTCCGCACCGGCACGACGGTCCGCGAGCTGCGGCGCCGCGCGGACGGCTGGCGGCTCACCCTCGGCCCAGCCCGCGCCCCCGAGTACCTGGACGCCGACGCCGTGCTGGTCGCGGTGCCCGCCGCGCCCGCGTCCCGGCTGCTGGGCTTCGAGGTGCCCGCCGCCGCCCGCGAGCTGGCCGGGATCGAGTACGCGAGCATGGCCATCGTCACGCTCGTGTTCCCCGCCGCCGCGTTCCCCCGGTTCCCCAAGGGCAGCGGCTATCTCGTCCCCACCGTGGAGAACGAGGCCAGGGGAAGCGACGTGAAGGCCGTGACGTTCAGTTCCGTCAAGTGGCCCCACCTGCGCGAGCGCGACCCCGCGCTGATCGCCGTGCGGGCCTCCATCGGCCGGTTCGGCGAGGAGCGGACCCTCCAGCGCACCGACGAGGAACTCGTCGCCGCCGCGCGGGCGGAGCTGGCCGGGACCTGCGGCGTCACCGGGGCGCCCGCAGCGACGCGCGTGTCGCGCTGGGGCGGCGGCCTGCCGCAGTACACCGTGGGGCACGCCGGCCGGGTGGCCCGGATCCACGCCGCCGTCGCCCGCCAGCCGGGGCTGGCCGTCGCGGGCGCGGCCTATGAGGGAGTGGGCGTCCCCGCCTGCGTCGCGTCCGCGCACGCGGCGGCCGCCCGGGTGCTGGACCACTTGCGCAGCCCAGAACACGCGCGCGCACGAGAAGGAGCGAACCATGTCAGCGACGGAACCGGCGGCCAAGCCGAAGGCCCGCGAACTCAATGAACGCATCCGCTACACCATGTGGTCGGTCTTCCGTGTGAAGGACCCGGGCACGGTGGGCGAGCAGCACGCCGCCGAGGTCCAGGACCTTCTCGACCAGGTGGCCGAGAAGGACGTCACCACCCGCGGCGCCTACGACGTGGCGGGGCTGCGCGCCGACGCCGACTACATGTTCTGGTGGCACGCGCCCACCGCCGAGGACCTCCAGGAGGTCTACACACGGTTCCGCCGGACGGCCGTGGGCCGCGCCAGCGAGCCGGTGTGGTCCCAGATGGCACTGCACCGCCCGGCTGAGTTCAACAAGAGCCACATCCCCGCCTTCCTGGCGGAGGAGGAGGCGCGGGCGTTCGTCTGCGTCTACCCCTTCGTGCGCTCCTACGAGTGGTACCTGCTCCCCGACGAGGAGCGCCGCGCGATGCTCGCCGAGCACGGGAAGATGGCGCGCGGCTACCCCGACGTCCGCGCCAACACCGTCTCCTCGTTCGCGCTCGGCGACTACGAGTGGATGCTGGCGTTCGAGGCCGACGAGCTGCACCGCATCGTCGACCTGATGCGGCACCTGCGCGGCGCGCGGGCACGGCTGCACACCCGCGAGGAGGTGCCGTTCTACACGGGCCGCCGCAAGCCCGTCGCGGAGCTCGTCGCCAACCTGCCCTAAGGGACTGCAAACTCCCAGTAAAGTGCGCCCCGTGACCAAGACTCCCGCCCCCACCCCCCGCGGCAGGCACGCCAGGCCGCCGTCCACAGTGTCGGTCCGGTGGAGACGGATCGCCACACGGTCACTGGGCGGGCGCCGGCGCCGCGCGGTCCTCACCGGCGCGGCGGCGGCCTCGGCGGCGCTGGTCGCGGCGGGAGCCGTGCTGGGCCTGCCGGGCGGCGGCGGCCCCGAGGAGACGCCGCGCGCCGCGGTCGCCGCCCACACCGGACGTCCCGTCCCGTCCCGGACCGCGGCGGTGACCGCGACCGAGGACCCGGACGAGGTCCCCGAGGCGCTGCCCTACCTCCAGTCGAAGGACCCCGGCAAGAAGGTCGTCGGTCACGTGAAGGAGGTCCGGCGCAGCGGGGAGTTCATCCGGATCTACACCGACCTCGGCGAGGACGACGAGAACTCCGCGCCCGCCGTCTCGCTGTGCGAGTGGGCCACGCAGTTCCTCAAGGACGGCGGCGACGAAGAGCCGCGCGTGTTCGTCCACGGCAGCAGCAGCGACAACGGGAGCGTCATCCTGGCGAACAAGCAGGACGACAAGGACGACTGCGAGGTCCCCGAGACCCCGTAGGGCCAGGGAGCGCCGGCCGGCCCTCCCTGGCGGGGAGCGTCAGGACGCGGGCTCCAGCGTGAGGCTGACGCTGTTGATGCAGTACCGGTCATCGGTCGGGGTGCCGTAGCCCTCGCCGTGGAACACGTGGCCGAGGTGGGAGTCGCACGCCGCGCACCGCACCTCCGTCCGTGCCATGCCGAGCGAGCGGTCCTCGATGAGGGTGACCGCGCTGGACTCCGACGGCTCGTAGAACGACGGCCAGCCGCAGTGGCTGTCGAACTTGGTCTCCGACCGGAACAGCTCGGTCCCGCAGGCGCGGCAGCGGTAGACGCCGACGGTCTTGGTGTCGGTGTACTCCCCGGTGAACGGCCGCTCGGTGCCCGCCTCACGGAGCACGCGGAACTCCTCGGGGCTCAGCTCCGCCCGCCACTCGTCCTCGCTCTTGCGGATCTTCTCCATGCTCCCGACGGTACCCGCCCGCGCCCCGGAACTGTCGGGACTGTGGGTTAACGTGCAGGGTATGGCCTCGCCCTTCATCGAGATCCCGGTCGGGGATCGGCTCGTCAAGGTGACCAACCCCGACAAGATCTACTTTCCCCGGCCCGGCTACACCAAGCGGCAACTGGTGGAGTACTACATCGCCGTGGGGGAGGGGATCCTGCGCGCGACCCGCGACCGGCCCACCACGCTGGAGCGCTGGCCGGGCGGGGTCTTCGAGGGCGCCAAGATGGCGACCCGGGAGGACTACGCCCGCGGCCAGGCGGGCATGGGGGCGGGCAAGTCCGACGCCTTCTACCAGAAGCGGGCCCCCAAGGGCGCCCCCGACTGGGTGCGGACGTCCCGGATCGAGTTCCCGAGCGGCCGCTCGGCCGACGAGGTCTGCCCGTCCGAGGTCGCGGTCATCGCCTGGGCCGCCAACCTCGGCACGTTCACCTTCCACCCCTGGCCCGTCCGCGACGGCGACGTGGATCATCCGGACGAGCTGCGCATCGACCTCGACCCGCAGCCCGGCACCGACTTCTCCGACGCCGTCCGCGTCGCCCTCGGCCCGGCCCGCGACCTGCTCGGCGAGCTCGGCCTCACCGGCTTCGTGAAGACCTCCGGCAAGGGCGGCGTGCACATCTACGTCCGGATCGAGCCGCGCTGGACGTTCACCGAGGTCAGGCGCGCGGCTCTGGCGTTCGGCCGCGAGGTGGAACGCCGCGTCCCGGACGAGGTCACGACCCGCTGGTGGAAGGAGGAGCGCGGCGAGCAGGTCTTCATCGACTTCAACCAGAACGCCCGTGACCGCACGATCGCGTCCGCCTACAGCGTCCGCCCGGTTCCGCACGCCGCCGTCTCGGCCCCGCTGACCTGGGACGAGCTGGCCGACGCCGACCCGCACGACTTCACCATCGCGACCATGCCCGAGCGCTTCGCCAAGCTCGGCGATCTGCACGCCGCCATCGACGACCGGGCGTTCTCCCTCGACGGCCTGCTGGAGCTGGCCGACCGCGACGAGCGCGACCACGGCCTGGGCGACATGCCCTACCCGCCCAACTACCCGAAGATGCCCGGCGAGCCCAAGCGCGTCCAGCCCAGCAAGGACACCGACACCCCCTCCTGACCGGCCCCGCCGGCCGCCGTGACCGTCGCTGATCACCGTTCGCGCATGACGGCCGGAGCCGTCCCATGCCGGGCCTCAGGCGTCTCTAGGCGGGTTCCTCAGTCTGACCTAGAGCCGGGTTCGGTGAGTGAGCTTTCATGTGCGAGGTGTGACCACATGGTGACATGCCCGGGGAACGGGACCGCCGCCTCCCCGGGGCGGGGAGGCGGCGGTTTCTTCGGGGTGGGTCAGTAGAGGTTGCGCTCCTGACGGGGCAGGGTCACCTGGACCGGGCCGCGCCAGGGGGTCTTCGCCTGCGGGGCGAGGAGGGTGGCGGCGTCGTCGCCGGCGGCGACGACGGGGAAGCGGATGGAGCTGGCCGACAGGTCGACCGTCACCTGGGCGTTCGTGGGCGTCTCGGTGTTGTAGCTGGCGTCCGTGCCGGCGATGACCAGCCCGAGGCGGTGGCCCTTCTTCAGCAGGTACTCCTGGCTGAGGGTCTGCCAGCGGACGCTGTAGTACTTGCCCGGGGTCAGAGGCGACGGGTCGCTGAGCGAGGCGCGGTTCTGGGCGTCCAGCCAGCCGCGGGCGACGACGTTGACCGGGGAGGTCTTGACCCTGGTCTTGGTCTGCTTGTAGCAGCCGTCGTCGGCCGGGGTGCTCTCACCGTGGCAGTCCTCGGTGGTGAGCGTCTGGATGCCCGAGCCCGGGCCGAGGTAGTCGACGCGCGTGTCGTCGCCGTAGTCGACCAGCAGCGCCGTCAGGTTGGCGGTGGGCTTGTCGAGCTTGACCGTGAGGCGCGCGTCGGGGGTGCCGGACAGGCGGCCGGTCCTCGGCAGCGGGCCGGAGACGTAGGCGAGCCGGAAGGGCTTGCCGGTGGTCGGGTCGGCGACCATCTCGCCCTCGGCGACGCCGTAGCCGCCGGCGCCGGGCGCGTCGGTGAACGTCGCCTCCGAGCCCTTGGGGGCGCGCTGGAGGCCGAGCGAGCCGTCCGCGCCGGGACGCAGGGTGAGCGTCTCGGCGTCGGGGGACGGCCAGTCCGACTGGGTGACCCACTGGTCAGGGCCGACCTCGATGTCCGCGCGGGGCTGCTCGAGGACATCGTTGTCGATCTTCTGCAGTTCGTGGTCGAACCACTGGTGCAGGGTCGACACCCAGTCGTCGCGGCGGATGTCGAACGGGTCGACGTGGCCGCGCTGGGACAGCCAGACCTTGCGGCGGACGCCGCGCTGGGCGAGAGCGTTCCACCACTCGGCGAAGTGGTCGTCCTTGACGTTCAGGTCGTTGACGCCGTGGTAGGCGAAGATGCTGGCCCGGACGGCGCCGACGCGGCCGATGGTGCCGTGCCGGTAGTCGGCGGCCTTCCAGTAGGCGTTGTAGTTGCCGGTGTCGTCGTCCTCGCCCTTGTCGAGGTCGGCGTTCACCGCGGCGCACTTGGCGGGCGGGTCGGTGTCGACGGTGTCGGCCAGGCCCGGCTGCTCGTCGGTCCAGTACTTCACGCCGTTCATCCGGCTGTAGCCGTACCAGCTGCTGATCGCCGAGATCGGGACGATCGTCTCCAGGCCCTGGACGCCGGTCGAGGCGACGCCGTTGGCCAGGGTGCCGTCGTAGGA
Source organism: Actinomadura roseirufa (assembly GCF_900659635.1). Classification (GTDB taxonomy): domain Bacteria; phylum Actinomycetota; class Actinomycetes; order Streptosporangiales; family Streptosporangiaceae; genus Spirillospora; species Spirillospora roseirufa. Next base: position 9,571 of record NZ_CAACVB010000080.1, read on the forward strand.
CTTGCCGATCATGCCGGTGCGGCCGGTCGTCCAGGTCGCCTTCGCCGGGCTGCCGTCCGCCCGGTAGGCCCTGGCCCGGCCGTTCAGCCAGTCGACGACGGCCTTGCCGCCGAGCACGTCGGACGGGCCGCCGCTGACCGGGCAGCCGTCCGAACGCGTCGTGCCGACCATGTCGACGGCGAGGTAGGCGTAGCCGCGCGGGACGAAGTAGTTGTCGTAGAACAGCGGGAACTTCAGGGGGTTCCCGTCGGCGTCGTAGGTCTTGCGCTCGGCCTCGTTGCCGCGGCCGACGTTGTCGTAGTACGGGCTCTCATCCATGATCACCGGGACCTTGAGACCGTTCTCGGTCTCCTTGGGCCGGATGATGTCCACGTTGACCCTGTCGAGCTTGCCGTCGCGGTCGCTGTCCACGCCGGACTCGACGTAGACGTGCTCGCGGATCGCGTCCTTGTAGGAGAAGACCGGCTGGGTCACGCCGTCCTTCACCACGATCTTGGGGGCGGTCTCGGCGAGGGCGGCGACGCCGCCCGCGGCGGCGAGCGCCGTGCCGGTGAGGACCGCGACGGTCATCGTCCGCCGGGTCCGTCTCAGGGTTCTCCTGGGCAACCCGCACCTCCGGGAACTGGAAAAACGATCTACATCCGGGCCAGCGTCCCGGGCCGGGCGGCTCGTGGTAAAGGGCGGCGCTCTACGATCTCGGGCCGCTTTTGGTCAGATCATGCCCTTGCGTTTCCCCGCTCGTCAGGCGGTGTTCCGCGCGCGGTTCACCGCGGACAGCACGGCGCGGACCGACGCCGCGAGCACCGAGGTGTCGCGGCCCGCGCCCCAGCGGGTGACGCCGTCGACGCGGCACTCGGCGTAGGCGACGGCGGGCGAGCCCCGTCCCTCCTCGGTCGAGTGCTCGGCGTAGCGCAGCACGTCCACCTTGATCCCGGCGGCCTCCAGCGCGGCGGTGAGGGCGTCGAGGGGCCCGTTGCCGGTACCGGTGTGCTCCTTCTCGTGGCCGTCGACGCGCAGGACGCCGGTGAAGTCGTGCCGTCCGGGCCCGGTGTGGGCCGTCCGCCATCCGGTCAGCGCGACCGGCCCGTCCGCGGCGTCCAGGTACTCGGCGGTGAACAGCCCCCACAGCTGCTCGGCGGTGACCTCCTCGCCGCTGCCGTCGGTGGCCCGCTGGACGACCTGGGAGAACTCGATCTGCAGGCGGCGCGGCAGGTCCAGGCCGTGGCCGGTGCGCAGCAGGTAGGCGACGCCGCCCTTGCCGGACTGGCTGTTGACGCGGATGACCGCCTCGTAGCCGCGTCCCACGTCGGCGGGGTCGATCGGCAGGTAGGGGACGTCCCAGGGCGCGCGCTCCGGCGGGACGCCCAGCTCGGCGGCGCGCCGCGCGTGGTGCGCCAGGCCCTTGGCGATGGCGTCCTGGTGCGTCCCGGAGAAGGCCGTGTAGACCAGGTCGCCGCCGTAGGGGTGGCGCTCGTGGACGGGCAGCCGGTTGCAGTGCTCGACGGTGCGCCGGATCTCGTCGATGTCGGACAGGTCGAGCATCGGGTCGACGCCCTGGGAGTGCAGGTTCAGCGCGAGGGCCACCAGGTCGACGTTGCCGGTGCGCTCGCCGTTGCCGAACAGGCAGCCCTCGACCCGCTGCGCGCCGGCGAGCAGCGCCAGCTCGGCGCACGCCACGCCGGTGCCGCGGTCGTTGTGCGGGTGGACCGACAGGATCACCGCGTCGCGCCGGGCCAGGTTGCGGTGCATGTACTCGATCTGGTCGGCGTAGACGTTCGGCGTCGCGATCTCGACGGTGGCGGGCAGGTTGAGGACGACGGGACGCTCCGGTGAGGCGTCCCACAGCGCGGTGACGGCGTCGCACACCTCCAGCGCGAAGTCGGGTTCGGTGAGGTTGAACGTCTCCGGGGAGAACTCGAACCGCACGCCGGGACGTCCCTCCGCGAGCCGGGCCACGTGCGCGGCGCCGTCAAGGATCAGCTCGCGGACGCCCGCGCGGTCCCGCCGGAGCACGACGTCGCGCCAGGCCGGTCCGGTCGCGGTGTAGAGGTGGACGACCGCGGCGGGCAGGCCCTCGATGGAGGCGAAGGTGCGCTCGATCAGCTCCCGGCGGGCGGGGGTGAACACGACCGGGGTGACGTCGGCGGGCACCGTCCCGGGCACGGCCAGCTGCCGGACGAAGTCGAAGTCGGTCTGGCTCGCCGACGGGTAGCCGACCTCGATCTCCTTGAAGCCCACCGTCGTGAGCAGGTCGAACAGGCGGCGCTTGCGGGCCGGGTCCATCGGCTCGGCGAGCGCCTGGTTGCCGTCGCGCAGGTCGACCGGGACCCACAGCGGAGCCCGCTCGATCCGCGCGGACGGCCACGTCCGCTCGATCGCAGGGACGGGGGAGGGGACGCGGTCGTGCGCGGAGCGGTACCGGTGCGACGGCATCGCGCCGCCGCGCTGGGGGTTCCAGGCGGGCGCGTCCGCGGGCCGGGGACCGGACGGGGCGCGCAGGGTGGGGAAGTTCGTGCGGGCGGGCTCGTGGCTCACGGCTGTCCTTCGGGTCGCCGGTGGACGACCGGCGGCACCGGACCCCGCGGCGGGGCGCCGGTCGGATCAGACCCCGCCGCGGCGGCCGAGAAGCGGAAGGCGCCACGTCATGGCCGCCACCCTAACCACAACTCAGCTCCTCAGACAAGCTGAGGAACGGCGGACCTGGGCGGAGCGCTAGCCTTGGCGGCGTCCGCCGGGCCGTCCCGGCCGGTCTCCGAGGAAGGACGCACCCGCATGGCGCTCGGCCCGCTCCGCCCCAGCCCGCTCGTCGAGCAGGCCGCCGAACGGCTCCGCGCGCAGATCGCCGACGGGTCCTGGCCGATCGGCACCCGGCTGCCCGGCGAGACGACGCTCGCCCGGGACCTCGGCGTCGGCCGCTCCACCGTCCGCGAGGCCCTGCGGGCGCTGGCGGGCGCCGGGCTCGTGCGGGCGCGGCAGGGCGCGGGCGTCTTCGTGATCGCCACGGAGCCGGACGAGGACTGGCGGGCCAGGCTCGGCCGCGCCTCCGTTGCCGACGTCTACGAGATCCGCGTGATGGTGGAGGTGCGCGCGGCGGAACTGGCCGCCGAGCGCCGTACCGGCGCCGACCTCACGGCGCTCGACCGCGCGCTGGCCGCCCGTGACCGCGCCGCCGCGGGGCCCGCGACCGAGGCGTTCATCGACGCCGACATCGCGCTGCACGCCGCGGTCGTCGCGGCGGCGCACAACCCCGTCCTCGTCGACCTGTTCGCCGCTTTCGTCCCCGTCCTGCGGGAGGGCCTGCTCGACCTCGCCCGGCTGGTGGACGTGCGGCGCGCCGACGCCGACCACGGCCGGGCCGCGCACGCCGGGCTGGTGGCGGCCGTCCGCGACCGGGATCCGGCCGCGGCCCGCGACGTGATCGCCACCGAGCTCCGGCAGACCCTGGCCCACCTGCAACGACGCTGATCACGGCCCCGCCGGGGAGGGCCGTCGAATCCGGCCCGCCGTCCGCGGTCCCGGGCCCCGCCCCGGCCATCCGGGAATCGGACTCTGGGCTCATGCGCGCCTCCCGGCCCGTCCCTTGCCCGGAGATCGGCAGGGCGCGGCCCGGGCGAGCCCCGCGGGCGGACCCGGGGATTCGCGGCCGGGGCGGGCGCCCGCCGGTGCGGCCCGGGGGCGCGTCCGGCGGGGCGGTTCGCGCCGGCCCGGCGGCTCGCGGGCGTCGCGGCCGCCCGCACCGGGGGAGACGAGACATCCCCTCGCCATTGCGCCCCGGGCCTGCATTCCCTACTATTCCGGTTTGTTTAATAAAAAAATCCGGGAAGCGGGGTCGCGGGAATGGCCGATCAGGTGCGCGAGGGGGACGGGACGTCCGGTCGCCCCGATGGGCACGACGTCCCCCGGGGAGTGAGCCGGCGCGGGGCCGCCGCTGCGATGGGCGCCGTGGCCGCGGCCACGGCGGCGGGATCCGTGCTGAGCGGCACCGCCGAGGCGGCGGCCGGCGAGCGGCCGTTCCGGGCCGACCCGCGCTCCGGCGGCGCCGCCCGCCCGAACGTGCTGATCATCCTCGGCGACGACCTCGGCTGGGCCGACCTCGGCTGCTACGGCGCGCCCGAGATCCGCACGCCGAACCTGGACCGGCTCGCCCGGCAGGGCGTCCGCTTCACCGACGCCTACTCGGCCGCCGCGGTCTGCTCGCCCACCCGCTTCGGGCTCTACACCGGCCGCTACCCCGGGCGGCTGCGCGGTGGGCTGGAGGAGCCGATCGCCCGGCCGGACGAGCTGCACGGCATCCCCCCGGGCCATCCGACGCTCGCGTCGCTGCTGAAGGGCGCCGGCTACGCCACCGCGATGTTCGGCAAGTGGCACTGCGGCTTCCTGCCCTGGTACAGCCCGCTGAAGTCCGGCTGGGACACCTTCTTCGGCAACCTGTCCGGCGCCGTCGACTACTACTCGAAGATCACTGCCGAGGGCCGCGACCTCTACGAGGGCGAGACGCCGGTCGAGTCGCTCGGCTACTACACCGACACCCTCGCCGACCGCGCCGCCGAGTTCGTCCGGGCCCGGCACGACCGGCCCTGGCTGCTCAACCTCAACTTCACCGCCCCGCACTGGCCCTGGGAGGCGCCCGGCGACCACGCCGTCAGCGAGGAGATCACGGCCCGGGTCAAGGCGGGCGACGCCCAGGCCCTCTGGCACCGCGACGGCGGCTCGCTCGCCACCTACCGGCGCATGGTCGAGGCGATGGACGCGGGCGTCGGCCGCGTCCTGCGCGCGCTGCGCGACTCCGGCCGGGAACAGGACACGATCGTGCTGTTCTCCAGCGACAACGGCGGCGAGCGGTGGTCCTACCTGTGGCCGCTCAGCGGCGGCAAGGCCGGGCTGAACGAGGGCGGGATCCGGGTGCCCAACATCCTGCGCTGGCCCGCCCGGATCCGGCCCCGCCAGGTCAGCTCCGTGCCCGTGATCACCCAGGACTGGACCGCGACGATCCTGGAGGCCGCCGGCGTCCGGCCCGCCGCCTCCCACCCGCTGGACGGCCGCAGCCTCGCCCCCTACCTGCTGCGCGGCGCCGCGGCCCCCGAGCACGACCTGTTCTGGCGGACCCGCACGTCGCGGGCGCTGCGCCGCGGCCGGTGGAAGTACCTGCGGGTCCCGGCCGCCGCCGGCGGCACGGGCGCCGACGCGCTCTACGACCTGTCCGCCGACCCCCGCGAGCAGGCCGACCTCGCGCGCCGCCGTCCCGAGGTGGTCCGGGCCCTGGCGGCGCGCTGGGCCGAGATCGACCGGGACCTGCTGCCCTACTCCTGACGCGCCCTACCCCCGCTCCAGGCGCGCCAGGACCCCGGGAAGGTCGCCGTCGTGGACGACCGTCAGCCGCCGGGTGGCGCGGGTCAGCGCGACGTACAGGTCCTGGCCGCCCTTCGGCGACTCGGCGAGGATGCCCGCCGGGTCCACCACGACGACCGCGTCGAACTCCAGCCCCTTGGCCTCCGCGGCGGTCAGCACGACCGCCGCGGAGTCGAGGGCCTCCGGGGTGGCGCCCGCCGCCGCGTCCGGGAGCACCGCGCGGACGCGCGCGTGCCGGGCCGCCGAGGAGATCACCGCCAGCCGGCCCTCGACCGGGCCGCCCGCGCCGACGACGTCCGCGCCGCCGTCCCGCGTGATCACCGCGAGCTCGTCGCGGACCAGCGCGGGCAACTCGTCCACCGGCAGCGCGACCGCGCGGGGCGGGTCGCCGTCGTCGCGGACGGGCACCGGCGGGACCTCGCCGGGCGCGACCGCCGCCAGCACGTCCTCGGCCACCTTCATGATCGCGGCGGGGGTGCGGTAGTTGACCAGCAGCCGCTGCTCGCGCCACCGGCCCGGCACGTACCGGTCGAGCATCCGGCCCCAGGACGTCGCGCCCGCCGCGCTGCCGGTCTGCGCGATGTCGCCGACGACCGTGAGCGAGCGGGTCGGGACGCGCCGCATCACCACCCGCCAGGCCATCTCCGACAGCTCCTGCGCCTCGTCCACGATGACGTGCCCGTAGGCCCACTCCCGGTCGGCGGCGGCGCGCTGCGCGGTGGTCAGGGCCGGGCCCTCCTCGTGGTGCCGGTCGGCGAGCACCGCCGCGTCGACGGTCTCGGCGCCCGTCGACGCGATCACCTCGCGCGCGTACAGCTCATCGTCCGCGCGCCGCCGCGCCTCGGCGCGGCGGCGGGCCCGCTCCGCCGAGTCGTCGGTGCCGAGGAGCTCGGCGGCCTCGTCCAGCAGCGGGACGTCCGGCACCGTCCAGGGGGAGCCCGCGGGACGGCGCAGGAGCGCGTGACCGGCCAGTCCCGCCTCCCCGGCGGCGCGGGCCAGCGCGGCGGGGTCGGCGAACAGCTCCGACAGCAGCGTCTCGGGCGTGAGCTCCGGCCACAGCGCGTCGACGGCCGCGCGGACGGCCGGCTCATGCCACAGCGCCTCCTTGGCGAGCCTCAGGTCGGCCTCGTCCAGCAGCGGCTCGTCCTCCGCCTCGTCGATCAGCTCCTGCAGCCACTCGGGCATCTGACCGGACTTCGCGATCTCCTCCAGCGGCTCGTCCATGATCTGCTCGTACTGCTCGGCCCGGTTCACGGCCAGCGCCTCCAGCAGATCGTGGACGAACCGCCGCCGCTGGATGTTGTGCGGCGCGCGCAGCGCGCGGGCCCGGTCGCGGGCGAGCGCGCACGCCGCCGCCTCCACCCGCAGCGTCAGCCCCTCCGACTCGACCTCCAGGCCGTCCGCCGGGACGCGCTGCCGCTCCCGGACGGCCGCCTCGACCAGCGCCGCCATCCGCAGGTCGCCCTTCACCACGGCGACCTCGGGGGAGTCGGCGGCGGTCACGCGCCGCCCCGGGTACAGCTCACCGACCGTGGCCAGCGCCACGTCGGTCTCGCCGAGGCCGGGCAGGACCTGCTCGATGTAGCGCAGGAACGTCGCGTTCGGCCCCACCACCAGCACGCCGCGGCGTTCCAGCACGTCGCGGTGGGTGTAGAGCAGGTACGCGGCCCGGTGCAGCGCGGCGACGGTCTTGCCCGTCCCCGGCCCGCCCTGGACGACGAGGACGCCCTGCAACCCGGCGCGGATGACCTGGTCCTGCTCCTCCTGGATGGTCGCCACGACGTCGCTCATCCGGCCCGTCCGGCCCCGGCGCAGCGTGGCGAGCAGCGCCGCCTCCCCGACGATGCCGCCGCGCTCCCGCTCGTCCAGCCCCTCCAGGTCGAACACCTCGTCGTCGAGCCGGACGACCTCCCGGCGCCGCAGGTGCAGATGGCGGCGGCGCGCCAGATCGCCCGGCGCGCCGGGCGTCGCGGTGTAGAACGGGCGCGCGGCGGTGGCCCGCCAGTCGATCAGCATGGGCTCGTGGTCCTCGTCGCGGAGCCCCACCCGCCCGATGTAGAAGGTGTCGCCGGGGCCGTCCGGGCCCGCCCGGTGGTCGATGCGCCCGAAGCACAGCCCCTGCTCGACACCGCCCAGCCGGGCCAGCCGCCGGGCGGCCTCGTCGGTGGCGACCGCGCTCTCCAGCCGGGCCTGGAAGGCGCCGCCGCCGCCCTGCGCCGGGCCCGCCCGCAGCGCCGCCTCGGCCTTGACCCGCTCGGCGTCGAGCCGCGCGTAGAGGCGGGACACGTACTCCTGCTCGGCGCGGACCGCGGCCCGGCGCGCCGCGTCCGGATTTTCCGGCCCCTCGGGCTTGACAGCATCGGCTTGACGGAGTCCCATGCCTCGGCTACACTCCTGTTCTAGGATGGAGTTTTGTGTGCGCAATTCGTAAGTCGCCAGCCTACCATCCATGACTCCCGCAGCACGCCACGCGCCCGCCATCCCCGCTTGACACTGCCGCCTGACCTCCCAAGGCGTCCTCAAAAGATCGTTCGTGTTGTGGCGGCGGTCACCCGCGTGGCGTCTGCCGGCCATCGGCCTTCGTGAGGCTGTCCGGCGATCAGTGCCGGACTCACGAAAGGTCAGCTCCATGGCCGACTCCGCACGCCTGCTCAACCGCAGGTCCTTCCTCGTCACCAGTGGGCTCGCGGTCGGCGCGGCGTACGCCGTCGCCGGCGCACCGGGCACCGCCCAGGCGGCGCCCTCACCGCGCATCCGCTCCCGGGCCCTGCCCGGCGACCCCTTCACCCTCGGCGTCGCCTCCGGCGACCCCGACCCGGGCGGCTTCGTCCTCTGGACGCGGCTGGCCGTCGACCCGCACGCCCTGGACGGCCTCGGCGGCATGCCCGACCGGGTCGTCCCCGTCCAGTGGGAGGTCTCCTCCGACGAGCGCTTCAAGCGCGTCGAACGGCGCGGCACCGCCGCCGCCCGCCCCGAGGCCGCCCACTCCGTCCACGTCGAGCTGGACGGCCTTCGCCCCGGCCGCGACTACTGGTACCGCTTCCGCGCCGAGGGCAAGGTCTCCCCGGTGGGCCGCACCCGCACCGCCCCCCGCAGGGACTCCTTCGGCCCCGCGCTCGCCATGGCCTTCGTGTCCTGCTCCCAGTTCGAGCACGGATACTTCACCGCCTACCGGCGGCTGGCCGAAGAGCACCCCGACCTGATCCTTCACCTGGGCGACTACCAGTACGAGTACAAGAAGGGCGTCTACACGATCCCGGGCGGCAACGTCCGCGACCACGAGGGCCCCGAGACCGTCACGCTGGCCGACTACCGGCTGCGGCACGCCCAGTACAAGACCGACACCGACCTCCAGGCCGCGCACGAGGCCGCGCCGTGGCTCGTCGTGTTCGACGACCACGAGGTCGAGAACAACTGGGCCGACGACGTCCCCGAGGCCGGCTCCGACACGCCCGACCCCGACGACTTCCGCGAGCGCCGCGCCGCCGCGTTCCAGGCGTACTACGAGAACATGCCGCTGCGCCGCCGCTCCATCCCCGACGGCCCCGACATCCAGATCTACCGCCGCGTCCGCTGGGGCAAGCTCGCCAACTTCCACATGCTCGACACCCGCCAGTTCCGCGACGACCAGGCCTGCGGCGACGGCAACAAGGTCTGCCCCGAGGCCGGCGACCCGGATCGCTCCATCACCGGTGACGACCAGGAAGAGTGGCTGCTCGACGGGTTCCACGACTCCACCGCCCGCTGGGACGTCATCGGCCAGCAGGTCTTCTTCGCCCAGCGCGACAGCGACGCCGGCCCCCTCAAGAAGACCTCGCAGGACGCCTGGGACGGCTATGTCGCCTCCCGCGACCGGATCACCAAGGGCTGGGTCGACGCCAAGGTCCGCAACGCCGTCGTCCTCACCGGCGACGTCCACGCCCACTGGGCGAGCGAGCTGAAGATGAACTACGACGACCCCAACTCCCGCACCGTCGGCTCCGAGCTGGTGTGCACCTCCATCACCAGCACCGGCGACGGCAAGGACTCCAACCCCGCCGACCACCCCTACCTCAAGATCAACCCGCACCTGCGCTTCTACAACAACCAGCGCGGCTACGTCATGACCCGCATCGGCAAGGACGAGCTGAAGGCCGACTTCAAGACCGTCCCGACCGTGCGCACCCCCGGCGCCGAGGCCACCACCAAGGCCACCTTCGTCATCGAGGACCGCGTCCCCGGCCTGAAGCAGACCTACCTGCGCCCCTACACCGAGCCGAAGATCGCGGCCCAGTCCGAGGACCTGATCCAGCAGACCATCCGCAACGAGACTCAACCTTAGGCAAGCCCGGCCCACGGGCTCGCCTGGCGGCTCGCTCCGTGACCGATCTTGTGCGAGCGCGAATCGCTTCGCGACCAGTCCCGCCGGGGCTCGCCTTCGGCATCGCCCCGGCGGGACTGGTAGCGCGCTCGCGTGACCCCTGGCCCAGGCGGTTCGGGGGGCGGGGTGCCGCTCGTCCGGCGGTAGCTGTCTGTGTGGCTTTATCGCGGGTCCGTGCCCGCTGGGGCTCGCCTTCGGCGCCGCTCTGGCGGGTTTTCGGGGCGGGTTGCCGCTCGTCCGACGGCAGCCGTGGGCATTTGGCTTCCGCTGGGGCTCGCCTTTGGGGGCGGGCGGGGCCGGTCAGGTGCTGGGGCGGTCGGTGCGGGGGTTCTTTGCGGAGCCGGTGAGGATGTCGTCCAGGTCGTAGGCGACGGGGACCTCCAGTTGCTCGTAGGTGCACGAGCCGGGGGTCCGGTCCGGGCGCCAGTTGCGGAAGCGGGCCGTGTGGCGGAAGCGGTCGCCCTCCATCGCCTCGTAGGCGACCTCGACGACCAGGTCGGGCCGCAGGGCCACCCAGGTGAGGTCCTTCTTGCCCGTCCAGCGTGAGATCGCGCCGGGCATGCGGTCGACGGTCGCCTCGGACTGCCGCGCCCACTCCGCCCAGGGGTGGCCCTCGTAGTCGTCCATCCGGTACGGCTGGAGCTCCTCCACCAGCTCGGCGCGGCGCTTCATGCTGAACGAGGCCGCGACGCCCACGTGCTGGAGGTGGCCCTCGGCGTTGTAGAGGCCGAGCAGGAGCGACCCCACGATCGGCCCCGACTTGTGCCAGCGGAAGCCCGCCACGACGCAGTCGGCGGTACGCTCGTGCTTCACCTTGAACAGGATCCGCTTGTCCGGGGCGTACACGGTGTCGCGCGGCTTGGCGATCACTCCGTCCAGCCCGGCGCCCTCGAACTCGTCGAACCAGCGCAGCGCCAGCTCGTGCGAATCGGACGCGGGCGTCACGAACACCGGCGCGCCCACCCCCGCGAGCGTCTCGACGAGCCTGCGGCGGCGCTCGCCCAGCGGCACCTCCAGCAGCGACTCGTCGCCGAGCGCGAGCAGGTCGAACGCCACGAACGAGGCGGGCGTCTCCTCCGACAGCAGCTTCACCCGCGACGCCGCCGGGTGGATGCGCTGCTGAAGGCCGTCGAAGTCCAGCCGGGTGCCCTTGCGCAGCACGATCTCACCGTCGACCACGCACCGCTCGGGCAACTCGCGGCGCACCGCCTCGACCAGCTCGGGGAAGTAGCGGGTGAGCGGCTTCTCGCCGCGGCTGGACAGCTCCACCTCGTCCCCGTCGCGGAACACGATGCAGCGGAAACCGTCCCACTTGGGCTCGTACAGCAGGTCGCCCACGGGCATCGTCTTGACCGCCTTGGCCAGCATCGGCGGCAGCGGCGGGCTGATCGGCAGGTCCATGCCCCTATCTTGCGCCCTGCCTCCGACAAAGGGACATGCCGGGGGACCGGAAACGGTCCTTGGATAACCTGCGGTCATGCGCCGCCTGCTGCCCGAGCCCGCCCCCGGCGGCGCCCGCGACGTCGATCCCTACGACGCCTACGCCGACGCCCCCGGCCTGCGGATCGGCATGGTGATGAGCGCCGACGGCTCGGTCACCGACGCCGACGGCTGGACCGACGGCCTCGGCGGCGCCGCCGACTTCCGCGTGTTCCGGACTCTGCGGGCCCTCGCCGGCGCCATCCTGGTCGGCGCCGGGACGGCGCGGACGGGCCGGCTCGGCCCCGCCCGGCTCCGGCCCGGCCTGCGCGCCCGCCGCGGCGGCCCGCCCGCCCCGATCGTCGTGGTGACCCGGTCCGCGGACCTGGACTGGTCGCTGCCGCTGTTCACCGAGGCCGAGACGCCCACCATCGTCGTGACCTCGCGGGCGGGGCGGGCGCGCGTCCCGTCCGCCGTCAGGACGGTCACCGCGGGCGAGGACGCCGTCGACCTGCCGCTGGCCGTCCGGCTGCTGCGCGAGGACCTCGGGTTCGGGCAGCTGCTGTGCGAGGGCGGCCCCGCCCTCGCCACCGCGCTCGTCCGGGCGTCCCTCGCGGACGAGCTGTGCCTGAACATCGCCCCCACCCTCCTGGGCGGCCCCCACCACACCCGTCTCCTGGGCGACCTCGCCACCGAGGTCCCGCTGGAACCCACCGCCGTCTACCTGGACGAGGGCGTCTTGTTCCTGCGTTACCGGCTGCGGGCGTAGCGCAGGAAGAGGAAGTCCTCGTCCCGCAGGGCGTGCGCCAGGGTCAGCTCCGGCGGGACGGGGATCGGCGGGCCGTTCAGGATCCGCGCCGGGTGCCCCGCGAGGAGCTGCGGGCTCAGCGTCAGGCACAGCTCGTCCAGCAGGCCGTCCGCGATGAGCCGGGCGAGCACCGCCGGGCCGCCCTCGCACAGCATGCGCCGGTGGCCGCGCGCCGCCAGCTCGCCGAGCGCGGCGGCGAAGTCGAGCGTGTCGTCGCCCGCGACGATGACGTCGGCGGCCGCGCGGGCGGCGCGCAGCCGCGCCGGGCCGGCGGCGGCGGGCGCCAGCACGATCGTCCGCGGTGCCGCCGCGGTGAAGATCGGCGCGTCGAAGTCCAGGTCGAGGGACCGGGAGACGACCGCGAGCGGCGGCACCGGCGTCCGTCCGGCGCGCAGCCCGGCCCAGCCCGCACCGGGCTCGACGGGGCCGTACCCTTCGGCCCGCACCGTCCCGGCGCCCACGACGATCACGTCGGCGAGGCCGCGCAGCACCGAGAACAGGTGCCGGTCGGCGGCGTTGCCGAGGCCGCCGCTGCGCCCCTCGCGCTGCGCCGCCCCGTCCAGGCTGGTGATCATGTTGGCCCGCAGCCACGGGCCGGCGGACGGGTAGGCGTACCGCTCGGCGAGGTCGACGGGGCCGGGCAGCGGCGAAAGGGCGTGCATGAGAACCACAAGCTACCGGACCCGGTACGGCGCGCCGCGTCGGCGCTCCGCGGGCCCGGACGGGACGCCGCGCCTGACGGGGGTGATGACCGTGCGTAGAGGAATATGTACGAATCAGTCACGACGGGGGGCCGGAAGGGCGACACTTGGGGTTGGGGGACGGGAAGCGCGCGAAAGGAGCGGAGGTGGAGTTCGCTGCGCTGGTCGCGTGGGTCCTCGCCGCGGTGGCGGGCGGCTATCTGCTGGTCGTCTGGTCGGCGAACGGGGGACGCTCCACGAAGGTGACCCGCTTCCCGATCCTGGTCGTGGTGGCCCATCCGCTCGCCGCCGTCGCCGGGCTCGCCGTGTGGATCGCCTACCTCGCCACCGGCACCGCCGGGTACGCCTGGGGCGCGTTCTCCGCCCTGGTCGTGGTCATTCTGCAGGGGTTCGTGCTGCTCACCCGCTGGCTGGTAGGACGCGGCGGGCGGCACGCCCGCGGCGCCGAGCAGGCGTTCCCGGCGGCCGCCGTGGTCGTGCACGGGCTGGTCGCGCTCGCCACGCTCGTCCTGGTGTTCCTGACGGCCCTCAAGGTCAGCCGCGTGTAGCTAGCCCTGGCGGCGCAGCACCAGTAGTGACCGGCCCTCGACCCGCAGCCCGTCGCGGGCCTTGACGCGCGGGCGCTCCACGGCCGCCGACGGCACGACGGTGTCGAGCACGAACTCCCAGCGCTCGCCGAACCCGGCGCCGGGCAGGACGAAGTCCACCGCCTCCGCCCCCGCGTTGACCAGCAGCAGGAACGAGTCGTCGCGGACGCGGCGGCCCCGCGGGTCGGGCTCGGTGATGGCGTCGCCGTTGAGGAACACGCCGAGGGACTTGGCGAACCCGGCCTTCCAGTCCTCGTCGGTCATGCTCTCGCCGGCCGGGGTCAGCCACGCGATGTCGGCGGCGGCGCCGGTGCCCGTCCCGGTGAAGAAGCGCCGCCGCCGGAACACAGGATGATCGTGCCGCAGCCGTGACAGGGCGCGCACGAAGTCCGTCTCGGCGGGGTCGTCCCAGCGCACCCAGGCGATCTCGTCGTCCTGGCAGTAGGCGTTGTTGTTGCCCCGCTGCGTACGGCCCAGCTCGTCGCCGTGCGACAGCATCGGCACGCCCTGCGACAGGAACAGCGTCGCCAGGAAGTTGCGGCGCTGGCGGGCCCGCAACTCCAGCACCTTCGGGTCGCCGGACGGGCCCTCCTCTCCGCAGTTCCACGACCGGTTGTCGTCGGTGCCGTCCCGGTTGTCCTCGCCGTTGGCCTCGTTGTGCTTGCGGTCATAGGACACCAGGTCCGCCAGCGTGAACCCGTCGTGGCAGGTGACGAAGTTGATGGACGCGAACGGCCGCCGCGAGCTGTGCTCGTAGAGGTCGGACGAGCCGGTCAGCCGGGACGCGAACTCCGGCAGGGTCGCGTACGAGCCGCGCCAGAAGTCGCGGACCGTGTCGCGGTACTTGCCGTTCCACTCCGTCCACAGCGGCGGGAAGTTGCCGACCTGGTAGCCGCCCTCGCCGACGTCCCACGGCTCGGCGATCAGCTTCACCTGCGACACCACCGGGTCCTGCTGGACGAGGTCGAAGAACGCGGCGAGCCGGTCGACGTCGTGCAGTTCGCGCGCCAGCGCCGAGGCCAGGTCGAAGCGGAACCCGTCGACGTGCATCTCCAGGATCCAGTAGCGCAGCGAGTCCATGATGAGCTGCAGGGCGTGCGGGTTGCGGACGTTCAGCGAGTTGCCGCAGCCGGTGTAGTCGAGGTGGTAGCGCTTGTCGTCGTCGCGCAGCCGGTAGTACGAGGCGTTGTCGATGCCGCGGAACGACAGGGTGGGCCCCAGGTGGTCGCCCTCCGCGGTGTGGTTGTAGACCACGTCCAGGATGACCTCGATGCCCGCCTCGTGCAGGGCCCGCACCATCGCCTTGAACTCCAGCACCTGCTCGCCGTACTGCCCGGACGAACTGTAGGCGTTGTGCGGCGCGAGGAACCCGATGGTGTTGTAGCCCCAGTAGTTGGTGAGGCCGCGCGCCACGAGCGCGTGCTCGGGCACGGACTGGTGCACCGGCATGAGCTCCACGGCCGTCACGCCGAGGTCGAGCAGGTGGTCGATCATCACGGGGTGCGCCAGGCCCGCGTAGGTGCCGCGCTGCTCCTCGGGGATCCCCGGGTGCAGCCGCGTCAGCCCCTTGACGTGCGCCTCGTAGATGACGCTCTCGTGGTAGGGCACGCGCGGCGGCCGGTCGTCGCCCCAGTCGAAGAACGGGTTGATCACCACGTTCTTCGGCATGTGGGGGGCGCTGTCGTCCTCGTTCACCGCGTCGGGGTCGGCGAACCGGTAGGAGAACAGCGACTCGTGCCAGCGCACCTCGCCCTCGACGGCCTTGCCGTAGGGGTCGAGCAGCAGCTTCGACGGGTTGCACCGGTGGCCGTCGCGCGGCCGGAACGGCCCGTGCACCCGGTACCCGTACCGCTGGCCCGGGCCGACGCCGGGCAGGTAGCCGTGCCAGACGAACCCGTCCACCTCGGGCAGCTCGCGCCGCGTCTCCCGTCCCTCGGCGTCGAACAGGCACAGCTCCACCCGCCGGGCGACCTCGGAGAACAGCGCGAAGTTCGTGCCCGTTCCGTCCCAGGTGGCGCCCAGCGGGTACGGGTCCCCCGGCCACACCTCCCGCATGCGCTCCGCTCCCGTTCCTCGACCGGCCGACGTGAATCCCCGTCGATTCTGGCCTACCCACGCCGCATCCGTCCGCCGCCCCCCGATACCAGAGTGTCACGATCACCCCGGTTCAAACCTCGGGGAGGAGCGCCTCCAGCATGTGGCCGTGCGCCTCGCGCGCGGCCCGCACGAGCGCGGTGTGCGCGGCGATCTGGTCGTCCAACGCGTCCAGGGGGGCGACGATCTCGTCCTGGCGTGGCAGGGACGGGAGGGAGACCGGAAGGTCCCGGAGCCGCCGGATACTGATCGTCGGCAGCACCGCCGCCGTCGCCGACCGCAGGACCCACTCCACGACCCGAGGGTGGTTCAGATAGTGCAGGAGGTAGCTGGGGAGGATGCCAGGCCCCGGCCTCAGCAGCAGGCAGCCGCGTCCGAGCAGCCGGTCGGCCTGCTGCTCGCCGACGATGGCCGTCCTGCTGATCAGGCCAGTCCGCACGCAGACGACGTCGCCGGGCTCCAGCAGGTACTGCGGGTGGTCCTCGGCGTAGTCGAGGGCGGCGTACTCCAGGCCGGTGTCGTGCAACCGGCGGTCTCTGATCTGAGCGGGCGTCACGATGGGCACGCCTGACCGGTCGCCGGTCAGCGGGATACTCCCAGACGGCCCCATCTGGACGGTGCACACCTCCTCCAGCCGCACCATTTCTCCTTGAGGGCCCGTGCCGGGCACGCCACCACTCAGGAACCAGTTCGTGGGGGTGTCGATCCACTCCGCGTCCTCCGTGAGACGGCGGATGAGATCGGCGGACCTCTGGACGCGCTCTCCTGCCTCCCTCTTGTCCCGCCATCCGGCCCGTGGTTTGAGGAGTCCGCGTGGGCTGAGGACGTACAGCATCTTCTCCAGTTCGTCCGGCGAGAACCCGCGGGCGAGGACGCCCGTTTCGGGCAGGGACTCGCTGGCACTCCATGCGTCGTAGACATCGGCGATCCCGCCGAACTCCCGTTCCGGGGCGGAGCTGGCGTCGACGAGGAGAAGGTCGCCGTTCGGCCGGGGCCCTTTCCTCGGTGGCTTCTCCAGAACCCACACGGTCACGGCGGTCTCCGTGGCGTCGAACAGGCCGCGCGGCAACTCGATGACGCATCGCACCAGCCCGTCCTGCACCATGCGCCGCCGGATGTCGCGCTCGGCGCGGTGCGAGGAGTAGACGCTGGTCGGCGGCATGACCACGACCGCGCGTCCGCCGGGCGCGAGCAGCCAGGCGGCGTGCTGGAGCCAGGCGAAGGTCGCGCTGCCCTCCGGCGGAGTCCCGTGGGTCCAGCGCCGATCGCCGGGAGCGAGTTCCGTCCACGGGCTCATCCTGAACGGAGGGTTGGACACGATCCTGTCGAAGGCGCCTTCGCCATGAGTGGGCCGGCGAAGCTCTTGGATCGCGCCCGCCGAGAGCCGGGTGGGAAGCCCATGGATCGCGAGCCTGAGCCCGGTCGCGAGGGCTGCTCTGGCGGAGAGCGCGTCCCCTTGGACCTGTCCTTCACGCATGCCCGGCCGGGCCGCCGCCACGAGAAGCTCGCCCGTCCCGCAACAGGGGTCGTAGAGACGGTGCGAACCGTCCACCGCGGCGATGCGTGCGACGAGATCGGTCACTGATCGCGGCGTGTGGAACTCGCCGCGCCGATTTCCCTCCCGCGCCGTGATCCGGCCGACGAGGTCGGCGAAGACCTTCGCCTTGAACTTCGCGTCGTCCGCCGGAGCGCCGAAGGGAGCGAGGGCCCCTGCATCGTTGAGCGTGGAGATGCGGACGACGAGATCGAAGAACGTGCCATGACTGTGCTCCTGGATCCAGGACCAGGAGAACCCGTCGCGTATCCAGGACCGCTGAGGGTGCTCCCTCACGTGGCGCGCCACCGCCTGTGGCAGTGACTC
This sequence comes from Actinomadura roseirufa, assembly GCF_900659635.1. Lineage (GTDB taxonomy): Bacteria > Actinomycetota > Actinomycetes > Streptosporangiales > Streptosporangiaceae > Spirillospora > Spirillospora roseirufa. Next base: position 26,750 of record NZ_CAACVB010000080.1, read on the forward strand.
GCTGAACGGCCGCCCCGGGCGGCCCGTCACCTCGTTCACCAGCCAGGACCAGCTCTTCACATCGCAGATGCAAAGGTAGAGCAGGAGGAGGAGCGTGTCGGTGTAGGGCGCTGTATCGCCGAGACCGCGCAGACCCGCCAGCCAGTTGGCGAGCGGCGCCACGACGCGTCGGGCCGCGTCGTCCCCGCCGGAAACCGGGTCGCCGGCCGCCGCTTCTGGTCGCGACGCCGTCGCGCGTTCGCCGGGCGCGTCTTCCCGCACGGGGTCAAGGCTGGAGAAGGCCCGGCGGAAGCGGTCACCGAAAGTGGTGCCCGGCGGCTCGTCGGGGGTTCGCGCGGCCGCCGATATCGGCCTCCGGTCGAGCCATCCGGCGACCTCTCCGGCGTCGAACATCTCATGCGGCGAACGCCCGGCCGCGGTGGGAAAGTCGGGGTGGCGGCGGCGCCAGTTCGATACCGCAGGGCGCCGAACTCCGGCGAGCCGTGCGATGTCCGCCATGGACACAAGGGTGCCCGGTTCGATCACCGGTACCTCCTACAGGCCGGGCGCATGGTCTCCGGCGCATGCGTCGTTCCGTCCCGCCAGCACGGCGGGGACGCGGTCGTGCCGCCGGACCTGCCCGGCGAGTTCAGGGCCGATGTACTCCAGCAACCGATAGGTCGTGTGGCGGTCCTTCTCAAGATCGCGATGGTGGATCGGCTCGTAGTGCATGACGCGGTTCCGGAACAGCACCATCGACAGAAGGTCCCTGTGCAGGTCGTCGCGGCGGCCGTTGTAGCCGTTGAACGCCTGGTGCAGGATGGGCACCCAGAACGTCCGGTCATTCTTGCGGCTGAGCAGCCCGACCCAGAAGCCGAAGCTCAACTCGGCGACCACGTCGTCCGGGGCGAAGGAGCGGCTGCCTTCTCGCCGGGAGTTGCGCCGCGCATTCTTAAGGGCCTGGTCCACTTTCGTCCGGCCGCCCTGAACCAGTGGCGCCCGGTCCCACCAGTCTTCACGGCCGTACGCGGCACGCAGGCGTTCGTTGAGCGCGTTCCGTAAGGCGATCTCCAGCCAGTGCAGGGGCACGTAGAACGCCGCGGACACCTCGACATTCCACTGGTACAGCCGGGACGCCCGCTCGACGTCGCCGCCCGAGGACGCGACGTAGGGACCGAAACGGGCCGCCGAGAGCGCCTGGTGAAGCCACGTGGGGGTCGGGCCGGTCACGATGTCCTCTTTTCTGCGTCCCAGAGCGCGATTGGCCGGGGTGTTAAACTGGGGGCGGAAGCCCCGGGTCCGCCTCTGCAGCGCATGCCGCCCGGGGCACTTGCTTCTCGTGAGTCCGGTTGCCGTTCCGGCCCGGCATGACCGCTCGCGCCGACTCAAACGGTAGTTCTGTGTCCCCCACTCGGCAACTGCATTGCCAATGCACTTTTTGTTAACCCCCGCGGGGGAGGCGCCAGAGGGTTTCGTTGTCGGTGGTCTCGGGGGTGGGGCGGAGGCCGAGCTTGGCGGCGACGGCGGCGGAGGCGAGGTTGGCGGGGTGGATGGAGGCGACGATGTCGCCGGCGCCGTGGGCGAGGAGCCAGGGGACGAGGGCGCGCGCGGCCTCGGTGGCGAAGCCGAAGCCCTGGTAGGGCATGCCGATGACCCAGGCGATCGCGGCGACGTTGCGGGCGGGGGCGGGCGTGACCGTGGAGCCCTCGGCGGCGGGGGCCACGGCGAAGCCGGGGTGCGCGGGCGTCACGGTCGCCTGGACGTAGCCGAGGGCCCGCCCGTCGCGGGCGCGGCGGACGATCCAGTTGAGCCAGTACTCCCGGTGGAAGGGCGCCGGGCCCGCGACGAGACGCTCGTAGCGGGCGCGTAACTCGGCGGGGGTGAGGGGCTCGCCGCCGATGAACCGGTACAGCCGGGCGTCGTCCAGAACCTCGGCCATCTCGTCGGCGTGGTGGACGGTCAGCGGCTCCAGGACGAGGCGCTGGGTCAGGATGGTCTCGGCGATCGGCCCGTACACCCGCCGATCCTATGTCCTGGTCAGCGGACGCGTCAGGTGCCCGGGGGCCACTCCTGCGGGTCGCGCAGATGCCGCGTCCAGACGCCCTGGGGATGCTGGGACGGGGCCAGCCAGAGCCACGGCTGGGAGTGCCGGAACGGCAGGTCGGTGCCCGGCTGCCAGGGGAACAGCCCCTCCGGGTTCGGCCAGACGACCTGAAGGAACGGCAGCGGCGGGCGCCGGTAGAAGGCGAGGGCGCCGCCGAGCAGGGCGCCGTACCAGCGGACGTCCACGGCGCGGAACGCCGCCTGCTGCCCGCGGACGATGTCGTCGCGGCGCTCGCCGTCCTCGGCGGCGCGACCGTCGGCCGCCTGCCGGCCGAGGGTGTTCAGCGACTCCTCCATCTCGTAGACGTCGCCGCCGAACATCGCCAGTTCGGGGGAGCGGTGGCTGTGCCACAACCCGATGGTGTACGCCCAGCCGGGCCCCTCGCCGTCGGGGTGAACCAGAACGACGCTCCACCCGTACTGGCTGATGTGCACGATCGTGCGGAGCTGGAAGTTGTCCAGGCTCTCGCGGTCGCCGTGGTCGTGACAGATCACGCACGCGCATGAGGGGTCACCGTCGGACATGGCCTTCAGCTTACGATCTATTCACCGTCCTGATCCCGGCCGGGGGCACCCCCGGGAAGAGCCCGCAGGACCGCCCGGCAAACCGTTCGCCCCCGGCGAACGCGGCCTCCTCGGGGCGTGGCGCGTCCGGCCTCGCGGAGGCTTCGGTGGGGGAGCGTCACGCCCGCCGGGGGCCGCCTTCGGCCCTCGGAACCGCCGGCGCGGAACCGCGCCCGCCCGGGGCGATGCGCCGCGATACTGATCCGGCATTTCAGGATTTTGGGTAATCGGCGCCGCGCGTCCGGGGTCTTCTCCTCGGGGCCGAACGGTTCGGCCCGGTGTGCGGAAGGGAGGCCCATGGACCGCGGTGACGACCTGATCGCGGCGGCGCGGGCCGGGGACCCCGCGGCGCGGGAGCGGCTGGTCTCCGACTGCCTGCCCCTGGTGTACAACGTCGTCGGACGGGCCCTGGACGGCCACGCGGACGTCGACGACGTCGTGCAGGACACCATGCTGCGCGCGCTGAACGGGCTCGGCGGCCTGCGCGACCCCGCGCGGTTCCGCTCCTGGCTCGTGGCGATCGCGATGAACCAGGTGCGGCGGCGCTGGACGGCGAACCGCCGGCGGCCGACCGTCGGGCTGGAGCACGCCCGGGAGGTGCCCGACCCGGACGGGGACTTCGTCGAGGTCACCATCGTGCGGCTCGGGCTGTCCGGGCAGCGCCGGGAGGTCGCCGAGGCGACCCGCTGGCTCGACCCCGGCGACCGCGCCCTGCTGGCCCTGTGGTGGCTGGAGGTGTGCGGCGAACTGACCCGCACCGAGCTCGCGGAGGCGCTGGAGGTCCCGGCGGGGCACGCGGCGGTGCGGGTCAAGCGGATGAAGGAGCAGCTGGAGACCGGGCGGGTGGTCGTGCGGGCGCTCACGGCCGCGCCGCGCTGCCCGGGGCTCGCCGCGCTCACGGCCGGCTGGGACGGCCGCCCGGAGCCGGTGTGGCGCAAGCGGATCGCCCGCCACACCCGCGAGTGCGCGGCGTGCTCGGCGCACCGCCGGTCGCTGGCCCCAGCCGAGGCGCTGCTCGCCGGCCTGGTGCTGGTGCCGCCTCCGTCCCATCTCGCCTCCGCCGCCTCCGTGCGGCTCACGGGCTCGGCCGGGGCGCTCCGGCCGCCGCGCG
>NZ_CAACVB010000081.1 GCF_900659635.1 Actinomadura roseirufa
CAGAAAACTCCCGGGACCACGATTCGACGTCGCTGATGACCACACATCACAGCCAACCATCCGACGCGAGTTGATCACAACCTGTCGTTGTAGTACTAGGGGTCGGGTTGTTATGGGGGCTCTTCTGGGGCGCTGTCGATCTTGCTCGGGGGTTGTTCCTTGGGGGCTCTGGCGACGGCTCGTGGGCCGGGGGCGTTGCCGGGGGTCTGCCCGGGGGTGATGCCCGCTCGGCGGAGCTCCTCGGTGGTCAGGTCTCCCCAGCCGCGGGGGTCGTGGACTCGTTGTTCCAGGTCTTCCTGTGCGTGTTGGCGTCGTCGGGTCGTCGGCAGCTTGGTGAAGAGCCGCCTGAGCGCACTGCGCACTGGTCGTGACCTTGTGCTGCTCCGCTTCACGGTTCTCCTGGGCCTCTCGGTCGGGAAGCGATCTCGTCCACTATGTTGCCCAAACAAGTTTGCGATGCCAAGCTATTGAGTGTTCAGATCTCTTGGCGACCTAGAGGGGACGTCATGTCCAGTGCTGGAGCCGCGGGGAACGCGGTGGGTTCGTTCGAGGGCCTGGCCGGGCTGCGCGAGCGGACCCGGTGGGCGCGGCGGGCGTCCGAGGGGCCGTTGTTGATCTTCGGAGTCCTGATGGCCGGTGCGGCGCCGCTCTCCGCGGGGGCCGGTTCCGCCGGACGTCCGGCGGCGGGCTCGCTTTCCAGCCCGTTGCCCGGCTTGTCCGGTATGGAGCCGGGGCAGGCCCCGATCGTCGGCTGGTACTGGCTGATCGCCCTCGGGTTGGGCTACCTGCTGAGCGTCCTGTGGTATCGGCGTCATGCGCACCGGTCGGGAGTGTGGGCTCCCACGACGGGTTTCGTGGTCTCCGGGGTCGTGGGCACGGCGGTCGTCGTGGGGTTGCCGGTGCTGTCGCAGATGGTGCCCGCGCTGGAGCCGGTCTGGGGATGGCCGGCCGGCCTGCGCGGCACGCTGGCCTTCGCCGTGGTCGCGGCGGGTCTGCTCGTGCTGGCGGGCGTCGAGCGCAGCCGGCTGCTTCTGGTCATCGTCATGGTCTTCGGCGCCGTCTCGCTGCTCGTGTCGATCTATCACGCCGAGAACCTGCTGTTCCGCCTCGGCTGGCCCGAGGAGGGGAGCGGGCGGACGCTCAGCGACGTGGTGACGGTCCTGTTGCCGGCGTCGGTGCTGCTCGGCGGCGGCACGATCACGCTGCTGACGAGGCGGGGGGGCGGACGCGGTGAATGACGTGCCTGCCACGGCCCATCCGACCACCCGGATCGACGACGTCGTCCATCAGCGTCACCGCCTGGGCATCCTGACCATCGCCGCAGAAGCCCGCAAGGTCGAGTTCTCCTTCCTACGCGAGACCCTCGCGCTGACCCCGGGAAACCTGTCCCGGCATCTCACCGTCCTTTCCGACGCCGGTCTCGTCAAAGTGGAGAAGGGATACGAGGGGCGACGGCCCAGGACGTGGGTGAGCATCACGCGAAGCGGACGCTCCGCGCTCCGAGCCGAACTGTCGGCCATGCAGGACCTTCTCCGCCAGTTCCACAACAACCAAGAAGACAGGAGTTGATCAGATGATGTCCCGCCGCCGCTGGACCGCCTTGGCCATTCCGATCGTCGCCCTTAGCGGTCCTTTCCTGGCCCTTGTCGGCTTATCACCCGAGTCGCAGGCCGGCAGCATCTCGTCGTACCGGGCTTCGTCCACCCGCCTGACCGGAGAACTGACCATCACCGTGGATTCTCTTCGGCCTGGCCTCCCACGCGTCCATTGGACGCTCACCTGCGATCCCGACGAGGGATTCCACACCGATCCTCGCACTGCGTGCCAACATCTGCGTTCCCTGTCCCGGCCATTCGCCGAACCCGGCCGCGGCAAAATCTGCGCTCGGGTCACCTACGGCCAGCAGCGCGCAACGATCAGCGGGACCTGGCGTGGCCGCAGTGTGCGCACAAGCGTCGATCGAAGCGACGGCTGTCAGGAGGAGCGATGGCAGCGGCTGCGCCCTTTGCTCGATCCGCAGGGACCGTGCGCGTTCGCCGGCACTCCCGGAAACCTGCCCACCGCCGGTACGTGCCGTGAGACGCCGAGTGCCGTGACCGGATGATCTGAACTCCCGCGCCAAGGGACGCTCGACTGGGTCACCATGGGTTCGGAAAGCCAGGCTCCCCGGTGCCGAGTTCCAGCGGGATCGGCACCGGGGAGCCTTCATTCGCCTATCCGAGGCCGTCAGCGGTGGACCGTCTCACACGGCCTTCCCGCCAGCCCGACCCAGGTGTTGCACAGCTTGGTCTTGTTCTTGAACGATCGGTTGATCGCCCAGACCGAGTAGAAGCTGCTCTTGCCGCAGACCTGCCTGCTGGTGCCGATGATCTTGCCCGCCGCCCAGTACGCGACGTAAGTGCAGCGGTATCCGCCATTCGCGGCCGTGGAGTCCCACTCTCGGACCTTGAGCTTCTTGCCCCACACGTAAATGCAGACGCGTTTGTTGCAGCCGTGCGCGCTTTCCGTGTGCGCCCTGTACTTTCCCGCCCGCGCCACGGGTCCCTTCTGAGCGGCCTCTAAGGTCACGTCGGCCTTCGCGAGTTCGGCGGAGTCCGGTTGCATCCCCGGCCGGATTCCAGCCTGCGCGAGTTGGCCGGCGGTCAGGCCGCCCCAGTCCTGGGAGTTGATCTCGTCGGCGAGCGCCTTGGGCACGTGATGGAGGCGGCCCTGGACGTTGACCGTGCCCTGGGGGGTCGGCTGCGCGGTGCTGCCGGTCGCGGCTCCTGCCGGGAAGGCGAGGGCGAGCGAGGCGCCCGCCACCGCCAGCACGGACAGTGACCGCATCAACGTGTTTCCCATGCCCTGATTCCTTTCTTCGGTCGGACGGCGACCACACAACCAAGGCACCGTGTCCTTCACCGTCACCTCAACGTCTTCCAGTTCACTCACCAACCGTCTTCCGCCGCGTCTTCTGGCCAGGTCATCGCATGGAGAAAAATCTCGCTCGATCTGCCGGCAGGCTGACCTGGGCTGTCCGGTGAGGGGAAAAGGCTGCTTCACACGTAGGAATCCGAGTCGGACCTGCCGTGCGATTACGTGTTCGCCACGATGCGGTACGGAAGGGCTGCCCAATATGGTGATCGCTCGGGCTTATGGCTCCATGTCAAGCGACGATCGCGTCGAATCAGGGTCTCCGGACGGGCTGCCGCGGGAGCCTTGAACGGCATGGATCCAGCCTCCTTCTGAGGCGGCAGCGCTGTGACGTCGACGACCACTTCGAGGTGATCGCTTGGCTAGGGGACCCGCGCAGAACCAGGATGTCGTGGTCCGGCTCCTCCCAGACTTCGCCTGCTCGGTGGGAGACCGTGACCTCAAGCTCGGCCGGAAGACCTCTCGAGTGATCATGAACTTGGCGCTCGAGAACGAGGGCGTCAAGCGAGAAGCGCTCCGGGTGCGGCTGTGGCCCGACCAGGCCCCCGGGCAGAGCGCCAAGCGACTGCGGCAGTTGCTCTGGAGAATTCGACGCCACACGAGGGATGCCCTCATTGTGGCCAGCCATGACCGATTGGCCCTGGCCGAGGCCGTTGCCGTCGACTACCGGGCGGCGGAGGCCATCGCCTCCAACGTCCTTCCCGGTAGAACATCAGAGTTACCGGTCATGGACCCGATGATCCCCCGGCTTCTCGGCACCGAACTGCTACGTGGTGTGACCGACGAGGAAATACTGGACGCACAGGCCCGCTGGGATCGTCTCCGGCAACTCGCTCTGGAGAGGCTGGCCCTCGCCCACATCGAGATCGGTGAGACGGGAATCGCCGCCGAACTCGCCACCGCGGCAGCCGACGTCGATGAGCTGGCGGAACGGCCGCACCGTATTCTCGTCGAAGCCTACCTTCATGAAGGCGACACGATCGGGGCTCGCAGGGCGTATCTCCACTTCGAGGAACTGGCGCGCCGGCACCTGGAGGCCGACCCCAGCCCGGCGTTCCGGAAACTCATCACCGACATCGCCCGCCCGACGGATGCGCGCTGATCGTCGTGACAGATCGTCCGAGCCGCTTCCCTGGCGCGCTGATCAACGTACCCCAGCTGGTCGCGTCGGTCTGCGCGGGAGCGATCATCAACGGCAGACTACTGGGGCGGCCCTCAGGCAATCAGGCCGCCAGAGAGGAGACGACAGATGATGATCGACAAGATCGCCTGGATCCACCTCGACGCGGGCAAGATCCTCAGCACTCGGTCACGAGGAAAGAGCGTCTACTACATCCCCGGCGGCAAGCGCGAGCCCGGCGAAACCGACGTCGACACCCTGGTCCGGGAGATCGACGAGGAACTCGCCGTGACCATCCTGCCCGGCACCGCCGCACACCTGGGTACCTTTCAAGCCCAGGCCCACGGTCACGCCGACGGCGTTACCGTCCAGATGACCTGTTATACCGCCGCCCACCACGGAACACCGACACCCGCCAGCGAGATCGAAGAGGTCACCTGGCTGACCTACGCCGACCGCCATCGCGTATCTCCCGTCGACCAGATCATCTTCGATCACCTCCATCAAGCCGGCCGGCTCCACTGAACCCTCAGTCCCTAAGACTGCCTCCCTCTCCATGCTGTCCTCCTATCAGCCCTGGAGGTGCCATAGCCTGGATTCGAACTCTTCGCGGGACATATTCTCCGCCACGAGGTCTCTGAGGCATTGGCAGCTCGGAACGGCGTCCGTGATAGCGCAGGCGAAAACGCCGAGGACTCGTAAGGTGTGGGCAGTGGCGGCGAGCTTCTGTTCGATCGCTCCTGTGACGCCCAGTCCGGAAGCGAATTTCGCGGCCATCGCTTGGACGACGGGTGGTGCACCGGCGCGGCGTGCGGCGCCGGCGGCCGCGTCGCCGGGCAATTGGCCGACGCTCGCCTTGATATCGAGGAGCTCGCGTGCCGTCCGGGCGAGAGGGAGGCAGAGGCCAGTGGTTCTCTGTTTTTGCAGGAAATCCTCCCATGCTCCTAAGCCGACCTTTGGCGCCGACTGCTCCGCAATCTTGCGTTTCCAGTCGCGTGGGAGTTGCTGAACGATGGCGACCGTGTCCGAGAGGGTGACGAAAGTATTATCGGCCGGGGCCGTCTCGGTCTGCGACGCCTGGTACGGCGATGCTTGGAGGAGCGGCTTGCGGGACCCAAGGGGTGTCCAGTTGCCTTCGCTCTTCTTTCGCGGCACGGGTCCGTTCACGTGGTCTTTGCAGGTTGCGGCGTTTACCCGACGTCGGCAACCGCCGCCGTTCTGAGTTTCCACATCGCAGTAATGCGCCATGGTGCAACGATGCGCAGATTTGGGCTCGTCGCCAACTATCCCAAGAGTGACTTCTCTACTCAATGTCCTTATCTGGACGTGCGCCGCCGGGTATGTGGGTGTTCGGTGGCTTGGTGGGGTATGCGGTGGACGAGCCGGAGGCAATTAGTCGTCGTGGGGGGCGATGGGGGCGGTGTATCTCGGCGGGTTAGCCGGCGATCCAGCGGTGGTAGGCGTCTGGGTCGACGTTGTTGCCGCAGACGATGGTTACCACGTGCCGGTCGGCGAAGCGGGTGCGGTTTTCGAGTAGTGCCGCGATGCCTAGGGCGGCTGAGGGTTCGACTACGAGGCCGGCGTGGTGGAGGAGAAGCTTCATGCCGGCGGTGATCGATGCCTCCTCGACCAGGATGGCGTCGTCTGCGACCAGGAGCAGGTCGTCCAGGACGGCCGGGATGGGACGGCGGCCGGCGACGCCGTCGGCGATGGTGTTGGTCGCGTCCGTGGTGACGACGCGTCGTCGGCGCCAGGAAAGTGTCATCGCCGGTGCGCCCAGCGGCTGGACGCAGATCACCTCGACTCCGGGTGCCAGCGCCTTCAGCACGTGACCCACGCCGGTGGCCAGTGCGCCGCCGCCGAGGGCGATCAGGACGGTGTCGAACCTCGGCTCGGTGTCCACCAGTTCCAGGCCGATGGTCGCCGCGCCCTCGCAGGTCTCGATGTCCAGGCTGTCTTCGACCAGCCGGATGCCGTCGCGCCGCGCGATGGCCGCCGCCCGTTCCCGAGCCATGTCGAAGTCGCCGTCCACCAGCTTCACCCGGGCGCCGAAGGCGCGGATGCGGTCGAGCTTGGCCGCGGGCGCGAAGCGGGACGCCACCACGGTGACGTCGAGCCCACGGGCGCGACCGGACCACGCGAGGGCCTGGCCGAGGTTGCCCGCGCTGGCGCAGACCACCGCCCGCGAAGCGGTGCCAGTGAGCCGGTTCGCGACGAGCTCGGTGCCGCGCGCCTTGAAGCTGCGGACCGGGTTCGCCGTTTCGAGCTTGATGCTCACCTCGCATCCAAGGGCGGGCTCCAGCCCCTCACAGGGGTAGAGCGGAGTATCGAGGAAAGTCGGGTCGATGACGCGGCGAGCCGCTCGGATCCGAGCGGTGTCAAGGCGTGTCTCCTGCACGGCACAGCAGCGTAGTGCCGCCGATGCCGTTCCATTTTCGGGGCCGTTGGGGATGGACCGGTCCGACGGAGTTCCGCGAAAGTGTTGTCGGGTTGGAGCGAGCCATTGTTTTGGAGTTTCGGTGGTCATGGTGAAGACCAGGCGTACGGCGATCGTGATGACGGGTGCCCTCGCGATTCCCTTCGGAATTGCAGCGGCTCCGCCGTCCTGGAGGCGGGGGCGTCCGGTCTGGTGACGCAGAAATACGGGTTCCATGGGGTGACGCCGCCGACCGAGACGACGAATCTCTTCAGAGGGCCGGATGTGGGCCCGCTGCGGATCTTCTATCCCAGTGATCCGCCCGAGATCATCAAGCCCTGTTTCGAGGAGCCCTCTTCCGTCATCAAGACGGAGTTGCAGGCGGAGTTGGGAACCTCCGATCCGGCCAAGGGGAGTTACATTTCGCTTTCGGATTTGCTGGATTCCTCGCGGACGCTCCACGCCTATCCGGGTGGCACGATCAACGTCTCCTTCGTCGTGAAGAAGTGCCCCCTCTGAACCGCGTCCTACGGGAGCGGTGACCTTCGTCGGGGCCGGTCGGGGCTTCGCGCCCTGTGTCGTTCAGCCGGGTCTCCGAGCGTCGGTTCGCGGCCCAGTTCCCCTCGAAGCGCGCTGGGCGGTCCGACCTCATAAACCTGTCGTCCGGAGGGTGGCTCGGGCGCCAGGCTTGTGTAAGCGCAGGTCACTGATCATGTATCCCTGGCGCCCGTTCCCTCGGCGGGCGCTCTTTCACGACCTCGCCGTTCGCTTGTCGCGGGATTGGCCGCAGGCGTCCGCGCGAAAAAGGGGTCGCCCGCGCCGGGTGGATCGGGGCAGCATGGAGTCACCGGCGGCGTGGAAGGGTGGGTGGCTGTGCCAGGGGTGCGGGGTGGCTCTCGGGACGGCCGGTCGACCCGGAAACGGGCGGTTTTTCTGGTTCTGTACTACTACGGCGCGACGCTGCGCCGTCAGTGGAAGATCTCACTTCCCGCGGTGACGCTCCCGGCGCTCGGGAACACGTGCCTGGGCTACCTGTCACCGCTGGTGGTGGCGGCCCTGGTGGGGCACCTGGCGCATGGTGGGCACGACGATCTCGCCTCGCTGCTCCCCTACATTCTTTGCTTCGCCGGCCTGATGGTGGTGGGAGAGGCGCTGTGGCGGCTGGGGTTCCACTTCCTCAACCGGACGGACTCCGCGGGCACCGAGTGGCTCGGCACGGTCGGCATGGACGAGCTGCTCGCCAAGGACACCGCGTTCTTCCACGATAATTTCGCCGGTTCGCTGACCAAGCGGATCCTGAGTTTCGCCAACGGGTTCGAGAGCTTCGCCGACACCCTCACGTTCTCGATCATGGGCAGCCTGATCCCGCTGGGCTTCGCCTCGGTGGTCCTGTGGCAGTATCACCCGCTTCTGGTCCTCGTCCTCGTGGGGCTGATCGTCCTCACCGGCCTGGTCGTCAGCCCGTTCATCCGCCGGCGGCAGGCGCTGGTGGACGAGCGGGAGGCGGCCAAGATGCGGGTGTCGGGCCACGTCGCGGACGTTCTGACCAACATGGACATGGTCCGCGCGTTCGCGGCCGAGGAGCGGGAGGCCGTGGAGTTCCGGCGCCGGGTCGCCGAGCAGCGACGGTTGTCGCTGCTTTCGTGGGACTACGGCAACCTCCGGGTCGACACGATCGTGGCGCCGATGTCGATCCTGACCAGCTGCCTCGGGCTGCTCGCGGCGGTGGCGCTCCGCGGCGGGCTCGGGGTGGAGGTCATCGTGGTGACGTTCTCCTACTACACCAGCGCGACCCGGGTCATGTTCGAGTTCAACCAGATCTACCGGCGGCTGGAGAGCACGCTGACGGAGTCCGCGCAGTTCACGGAGCTGCTCTTGGCGCCGCCGACCGTCCTCGACCCGCCGGACCCCGAGCCGTTGCGTCCGGTGGACGCGGCGGTCCGGTTCGAGCGGGTGTCCTTCGCGCACGGCGGCGGATCGCCCCTGTTCGACGGGCTGGACCTGGAGATACCCAGCGGGACGAAGATCGGCCTGGTGGGACGGTCCGGTGGCGGCAAGACCACCCTCACCCGGCTGCTGCTCCGTCTGATGGACGTCGACGGCGGCCGGATCCTCATCGGCGGGCAGGACATCGCCCGGCTGCGCCAGAGCGACCTGCGCAGCCTGATCGCCTACGTCCCGCAGGAGCCGGCGATGTTCCACCGGTCGGTGCGCGACAACATCGCCTTCGCCCGGCCGGGCGCCACCGAGGACGAGGTCCTGGCCGCGGCGCGGGCGGCGCATGTCACCGAGTTCGCCGAGGGCCTTCCGGACGGCTTCGACACGCTGATCGGCGAGCGGGGCGTCAAGCTCTCCGGGGGCCAGCGGCAGCGCGTCGCGCTCGCCCGCGCCATCCTCCGGGACGCGCCGATCCTGCTGCTGGACGAGGCGACCAGCGCCCTGGACTCCGAGAGCGAGATGCTCGTCCAGGAGGCTCTGTGGCACCTGATGCGCGACCGCACCGCGCTGGTCGTCGCGCATCGCCTGAGCACCGTCGTGCGGATGGACCGCCTGATCGTCCTCGACCGGGGGCGCATCGTCGAGGACGGCTCCCACCAGGAGCTTCTTGAGTCGGAAGGCGCCTATGCGCGCCTGTGGCATCACCAGTCCGGCGGCTTTCTCACCGGTGGCGCCGTGCCGGAGCCGCTCGGATCGCCGTCCGGCCTGATCGGGAGCCCGCAGCCCGCGATCGAGTGACGCGCAGCCCCGCGATGCTCCGCCGTCTGTAGTGTTCGGCGGAGGCCGTCGTGGCCGATGGCGCGCAGTGGGACGCGGGGGGCTGGGGTAGTGATCGCCGGTACGGTCGGCTACGCGGAGGCCGCCGGGGTGCTCGCACGGCAGTACGAGGGCTTGGTCTTCGAGGACGTCCACCGGGACGTCCTGCACCTGTTCCCGGACGTCGCGAGCCGGATCCTGGACGTGGGCGCGGGGTCGGGCCGTGACGCCGCGGCGCTGGCGCGCGCCGGGCACCGGGTGGTCGCGGTCGAGCCCACGGCCGAGCTGCGAGCCCAGGGCGAACGGCTGCACGCGTCCGAGCCGATCGAGTGGGTGGACGATGCGCTGCCCACCCTGGCGGCCCTTCCCCGGACGGCCCGGTTCGACGTGATCCTCTTGTCCGCGGTGTGGATGCACCTGGACGTTCAGGAGCGCCGCGACGCGATGGAGCGGATCGCCGCTCTCGTGGCACCGGCCGGCAGGGTCGTGATGACGCTTCGGCACGGGCCGGTGCCACCCGGACGGCGCATGTTCGACGTGTCGGCCGACGAGACCGTCGCGATCGCGGCCGAGGCGGGGCTGGCGCTGCTCCACCGCGGGTCCGGCGCCGACACACTGGGGCGACCGGGCCTGAGATGGAGCAGCCTCGGCTTTGAACCGGCGGACCGGGCACAGCGATAGGGGAAGGGCGGGTTCTACTTGGGGGGCGGCGCAGGAGTCGCGCAGGGTCGTGTACCAGGAGGCCCCCCGGTCCGGCCCAGATTGCCGCAGGACTCGCAGGTTCTGCCCGACTCCTCCTCGGCGGCGCGCACGAGACGCATCGCCGCTTCGTCCTCTCGCTCCTGCTCTCCGTGCTCGGCTGATTCGGGCAAGCCCGTCCGCATGCGGCGTAGCAGGCCCGTGTGGAGCTAAACGCACAGAGCGCCGTATTTATCTTTGACCTGCTGGACGCTGTAGCCAGGGCTCACTTCCAGCAATTGCTCATGCAGGCGTGATCTGGCCGGCGGGGAGATTTGTCGCAACAATTGTGCGGTCGAACTTTCTCCGGGGCGCCTACGAGATCGGGCGGCCGTCGGCGGCTTCGGGTCGTGCCCGTCCCAGTAAGGGGGCTGGGCGCGATCAGGTTCGGATGGTGTCGATGAGCTCGTCGAGGGCGCCGCGGCGGCGGGCCGAGGAAATGTGGTCGATGTAGTCGCGGGATGCGACGATCTTCCCGTCCCGGACGCGGAGCACGAAGATGCAGGGAACCTGGAACGAGGTGCCGTTCTCGGTCGTCCCGCGGTACTCGAATTCGCCGATGATCACCTCGGGATCCGTCGTCTCGTGCACGGTGATGTTCGCCGGCTCCTGGCGGAGAGGGGGCATGCGCTTACCGGCGGAGAAGTGCTCCCGCAGTTCTTCGCGGGTGCGCAGCGGCTTGTCTCCGTGCGGTGCGAACGGATGCTCCACGCAGGTCTGGTCGGCGTACAACTCGGGCAGGTCGTCCCAGCGGCCTTCTGAGACTCCCCAGACGAGTTCGAGGAAGACTTCGCGAGGGTGGGCGTCATGATGCCTCCGGGGGCGCGAAACGGTACCGAAGTGGAGACTCCGAATATACGGAGTGGCGACTTCGTATGTCAATGAAGGCGGCCCGGCGGCCGAGTGCCCGCGCGCTCGGAGTCATCTTCGGTGCGGTGAAAACGGACCGCATGGGGGCAGAACGGCGGCCATGGACATCAACTGCGTGATCGTCGACTCCGCCTATCCGGAGCGGCTGGCGGCCTTCTGGAGTGAGCTTCTCGGCCGGCCGATCGTCGGCCGCACGGGGCCGTACGTCTGGCTTGAGCGCGGGAACGGCCTCGGCGTGGGATTCCAGCGCGCCGACCGTCCCAAGGCCGGAAAGAACCGGCTGCACCTGGATCTGGAGTCGGAGGATCCGGCGGCCGAGCAGTCCAGGGTGGAGGCGCTGGGCGGACGGCGGCTGGCCGACTACGACACGGGCGGCTTCCTCGTCATGGCCGATCCCGAGGGGAACGAGTTCTGCGTCATTCCCAGGGACCCGTTCGATCTCGACGAAGAGGGCCGGGCAGGCTACCTGACCGGCGCCCCGAAGACGGGTTCCGCGAGTGCGCCGGGCTCAGCCGGAACGGAGACGGAGTAGCTCCTCGGCCACCAGCGGTAGATCGCTGCTTGGCGACCCCGGCGCGCCGCGCGATCGCCTCGACGGTCAGAGGCAGGCCACGCCACGCCAAACCCATCCCGCCTGATCGAGCCCCGGGCAGGGGAGCCGGCGAACAGCGCTCCTCAGCCGTCACGCGAAGCGATTCGCGCTCGTACAAGCCCGGTCAGGGGGCGAGCCCCCTGGGCCACGGTCGGACGGTGCAGTGAACTGTGTGACGGCCACGGAGTGGCCTCCTTCCCCCCGCTGATCCTTCTCCTTGGACGATTGGACCTGAGGTCCGAACCCGTTCAGCGTCACGCCATTTGGCCATTGGTGGCCACGCGGTGGCCATGGGCGAGCGGAGGTGCGGGCTTGGGGCGGGCGGTGCCGATGTGCCGACGGTGCGGCGCGGGGATGGCCAGAGCGCTGATGAAACGGTTCTCTTGCCCCGGTGAAGAAGATGGGTTCGTCGGTGCGCCGACCGAAGAAGGTGACGGTAGGTGACGCGGCGCGGACAAGGCCGAAGGTTCGGCTCCGGGACGGCCGGGCGGCGAGCGGCGGCGGTTCGTGGACCTGCGCAAGATTGCGCAGGTCGGCGTTGTTTCGGAGAGCTTGGCTACATGCGGTCACCATTTGGCGCCGGACGGTGATTTGTCTGTCAGGGTTGCGTCCATGAGGCGTGCGCTGATCTGGGCCGGTGCCATCGCGTTCACGGCCGGGCTGGCGGCCGGGCTCGTGCCGCTGTCGAGCCAGGGCGTGGCGTGCGGGTCGGCGTTCCACGGCTCGGCCGAGTCCGAACGGGTCGCGCCGCTCGGCCTGGTGCACGACTGCGGCGACGTGCGGTCACTGGTACGGGTGCCCGCGCTGGTGCTGTTCGCTGCGGGCGGCGGGACGGCGCTCGCCGGGCTGGTGCTGTTCGCGGCACGCGGCTCCGCGCCGCCCGGTCCGTGCCGGGCCGTGCTCGGCCGGCGGGACGGCGACGGCGGAGGCTGACCCGGACCTCGACCCGGACGCGGCCCGGACGCGGCGGGCCGGCCGATGGCGGGATCGTCCGCCGCATGGAGTGCTCATCCTGTGCCGTACTGCTTGTGAGTCCTTGCCAAAGTCGCAAATGACGGCGCTCAGGACTTGCATGGGGACGGGCTCAAGGAATCGGGCGGCTGCGCGCACGATCGAACGGTGGCCCCGGAGACGGCGTTCTCCGGGAGGGCCGTTGAAGGCCGGACCGCCGAGCACGTGATATTTCCCCTGGGTGCGGACGGGCTTCAGAGAGTCGCCATCCGGGTGGAGCGTCTGGACGCCGCTGTGCCGAAGGCGCGCTTTTCGGCTCTTCGAGGTTTAAGCCGATCCGGTCTTGTTGGTTTTGCTTGGGAAAGTTTGTGGTTCGCGCTGAATCGGCGAGCGTGGAGACGGCCTCAGCGCGTCCAAAGGGACATACATCCTGGTCACGGTACTGGAACATGACCTCCGCGCATTTGGGTGGCTCCGTGGTGCGGGGCGCGGCCGCGGTGGCGTGCGCCCGCCTGATTTTCCCCTCGTCGTCCTGTTGGACACCGCCGGCTCTGGCGATCGCCGGGGAGCGGAGTGCGCCTTGGCCGTTATCAAGGGCCGCTGATTCCCCTCGTCCCGGCGTGGAATCTCTCCTCCACCCGGGGTGCCGTTGAGCAGGCATATCGCTCGGGTTTAATCGGTTCAGGCCCGCCGCTGTGAAAATTCATGGGCCATTGAACGCATTGACATGTTCCGGCGCGACGGGGTGCACTTCGGGACAGCTCATTCGGATGAGTGGCACGTCCCCAGTCCTCGCCCGGCAGGCAAGGGTGTCGCGGAGCGCTCCCCAAGTAAGGCTTCAGGCGCCCCCTGCCGGGCCCGTGGAAGGAGCACTCCCTGTGAGACACCAGACCGCGATCGGGGCGGCGGCGCTGACGGCCGGCCTCGCCGTGGCGATGTCCGTCCCCGCCATGGGAGCGACCGCCCGCACCGCGCCCGCCAAGCCGAACCCCCGCGCCCTGGCCGCGGTGTCCGCCGACACCTTCGTGGCCGCCGCGCCGGCGACCTTCAAGAAGGCGCCGAAGGACAAGATCTTCCGCACGAACATCACGTCCGGGCTGCGCGGCCTGCAGTACGTGGAGTACCAGCGGACCTATGACGGTCTGCCGGTTTTCGGCGGTGACTTCGTCGTCACCACCGACGCCGACGGCGGTGTGCAGAGCACGTCGGTCAACCAGACCACGCAGCTCAACGTCGGCACCAAGGCGACGATCTCCGTCGCGCAGGCCGCGAAGACCTCGCGGGCGCGCGTGGCCAAGGTCACCAAGAGCACCACCCCCCGCCTCACCGTCCTGGCGGAGGGCTCCGGGAAGCTCGCGTACGAGACCGTGGTGAGCGGTTACCAGAAGAGGGCCGAGACGAAGCTGCACGTGTTCGTGGACGCCAGGACCGGCAAGGTCGTCAAGACCTTCGACGAGGTCCGGGACGCCGCCGACGACCGCAGCTTCTATCACGGCACCGTCGATCTGAGCACCGCGGCGACGTCGATGACCGACTCCACGCGGCCCGGTCACCAGTGCGGTGGCCAGGGCGGGTCGGCCTACACCGGCACCGACAGCGCCTGGGGCAACGGCAGCGGCACCGACCTTGAGACGGCCTGTGTCGACACGCTGTACGCCGTGCAGAAGGAATGGGACATGCTCAAGGCATGGCTCGGGCGCAACGGCACGAACGGCAACGGCCGCGGCTTCCCGGCACGCGTGGGTCTCAACCAGGTCAACGCGTTCTGGAACGGCAGCTACACCAACTTCGGCCACAACCAGGCCAACAACAAGCAGGCCACGTCCATTGACGTGGTGGGCCACGAGAACGGTCACGCCGTCTTCACGAACACCCCCGGTGGCGACTCCGGTGGTAACGAGAAGGGCGGGATGAACGAGTCGGCGGGCGACATCTTCGGCGCGCTGACCGAGCACTACGTCAACGAGCCCGCCAACCTGGACCCGCCGGACTACCTGGTGGGCGAGGAGGTCGACCTCGTCGGCCAGGGCCCGATCCGCAACATGTACAACCCGTCCGCCAAGGGCGACCCGAACTGCTACTCCTCGTCCATCCCCAACACCGAGGTCCACAAGGCCGCCGGCCCGCAGAACCACTGGTTCTACCTGCTCGCCGAGGGCTCGAACCCGACCAACGGCAACCCGACCAGCCCGACCTGTAACAACTCCACGGTCACCGGCGTCGGGATCCAGAAGGCCGGTCAGATCTTCATGGGTGGTCTGAGCCGCAAGGTCACGGGCTGGACCCACGCGCGTGCCCGCGTCGCGACCATCCAGGCCGCCAAGTCGCTGTACTCCAAGTCGCCCACCGAGTGCAACGCGGTCAAGGCCGCCTGGTCCGCGATCAACGTCCCGGCGCAGAGCGGCGAGCCCGCCTGCTGATGCCGGTGGCACGCGCCTCGGCCGGCCCGTGCTGACCAGCTGCGAGATCACCGAGAGAAGGGACGAGTCCCGGCGCGCGGCATGCGGCCGGTGAGCGGCGGACCGTCGAGTCCGCCCCGTCCCCCACAACGCCCGGTGCGGGTCCCCGCCCCCGCACCGGGCGTCTCGCTGTCTGCACCCGTTTTGGGATCCCCTGCCGTCGGTACGGACTGTAATCCGCGGTCCACTGAGAGGAACTTTTGTGGCCCTCCGAGCACCGGTCGTTCACAGTCGAATCCGGATCGGGGAGGAGAACCATGACGAAGACGCTCACCCGCCTCGGACGGACGGCTCTGGCTGCGGGAGCCGTGTCCGTATTGCTCACGGGCATGGCCACGGCCGGAACGCGCCCCGCCTCGGGGACCTTTTCCTACGTCTCGCCCGAGTCCGGGGACCTGGAGATCAACAATCCGCAGACCGGCGAGTGCTACCTCCTGCTCCAGGGGGCGGCCAGTGCCGTCAACGGCACCGACACCACGGCCACGATCTTCAACGACAGGGACTGCGAGGAGGGGCAGGGCACGATGCGCCCCGGCGAGTCGCGGACCTTCGGCGAGCCGCTCCCGCACAGCGTGAAGTTCGGCTGACCCGGCGGGAGGACGGACATGCTGAAAGGAACGCGGACACTCGCCTGGCCCGTCGCGGCCGTCCTGCTCGTCCTGCCGCTGTCGATCCCCGACGCCGGTGCGGCGCCTCGTCCGGCGGCCGAGAGGACATGGGACGCGGCGGCGGACGATCCCTGCGAAGCGTCGATCCCCAGGGCCGCCGCTGAGCTGGGCAAGCCGCCCTCGGTCCCCGCGCGGCTCCCGGCCAGGCGCGGGCACGCGACCAAGTCAGGGCCTCACCGCCTCATTGGAACTCCTCCTAAGGGGAAGGCCCGCCATGGTGCGTCGGCGACGGCCAACGACTCCGTGGGCCTGCTCTATGGGGAAGACAACGACGGCAAGTGCCAGTTCAGTACGGCCAGCGTCGTCATCAGCCCCGTCGGCAAGACCGTGCTCGCCACCGCCGCGCACAGCGTCTACATCTTCAAGGGGGAGAAACCGAACCGCAGGCCCGTCGGCTGGCTCCACAAGGTCTTCTTCATACCGGCATGGCAGAAGGGGAAGCCGTACCCCTACGGGAAGTTCGCGGGCATCCGGGGACGGGTCGAGCCGGAGTGGCTGGTGAACGGCGACTACGAGAACGACCTCGCGTTCGTCCTGCTCAAGCCGGACGCCCGGGGACGGCAGCTGTCGGATCTGGTGACGCAGTTCGGCCTGGAGTTCAACAAGCCGATGGACCAGAAGCCGAGGATGACCCTGTTCGGCTACTACGACCTCGACCGGCTGACCACCTGTGAAGGCCCGACGACGTTCGGCTTCCCCGCGGTGAAGAAGCAGATCAAGATGCGCAACTGCCTCACCACCGAGGGGTCGAGCGGCGGCCCCTGGTACGCCGACTACACCGTGACCTACGGCTATGTGAACGGGGTGACGTCCGTCGTCCTGTCGAACGAGCCGAGCACCGTGTACTCCGTCTACTTCGACGACGTCGCCTACGACGCCTACAAGGACCTCAGCGAGAGCTGATCTCCGGCGGCGAGCACCCCGATCAGGCCCCGATCGGGGTGCTCGCCGGCGGCGACTCGTCGAAGATCAGCCAGGTCCGCGTGGAGCGGACGCCGGGGACGGCGTGGATGCGGGCCAGGACGACGTCGCGCAGGGACGTGTTGTCGGGCGTCCGGACCAGCATGACGAGGTCCACGTCACCGCCGACGAAGGCCAGATGCTGGATGTAGGGGACCTCGCGGAGCGTGGCGGCGACCTGCTGCCATGAGTTCTGCTCGATGGTCACCAGGACGTAGGCGGCGGTTCCGAGCCCGGCGCGCACGGGGTCGACGCGCGCGGTGAAGCCGGCGATGACGCCGTCGGCGATGAGCCGCTCGACGCGGGCGTAGACGTTGGAGCGCGAGACGCTGACGCGCTCGGCGAGCGCGCGCATGGACAGCCGCCCGTCCGCCTCCAGCTCGCGGAGGATCGCGCGGTCGACGTCGTCCAGGGCGGCCGCCGCCGAACGTCCGCCGGACGCGGGAGGGGGAGACGGGTCGCGCGACAGATGGTCCATGGCAGGCCCCTCCGGTGGCAGGTCGTCCTGAGTTTCAACCGTCTCTTGAGACTTATGGCCGTTCTGATTCATATTCCTACCACCGATGGTTTGAGGAGGTCGGGGCGCATATGGATCGATCTGGGGCGGAGGCGCTGCTTCCCTCGGCGGAACCGGTCCGGTTCCTGACCGACAGCGGCGCCGCGGTGCGGGGACGGCAGCGGTACGCGCCGCCGGAGCCGGAGGTGCTGCGGCGGGCCTACCGGGACATGGTCGTCGGGCGGCGGTTCGACGCGCAGGCCACGGCGCTGACCAAGCAGGGGCGGCTGGCGGTGTACCCGTCCAGCCACGGGCAGGAGGCGTGCCAGGTCGGCGCGGTGCTGGCGCTGGACGAGGGCGACTGGCTGTTCCCCACCTACCGGGAGTCGATGGCGCTGGTGACGCGGGGGATCGAGCCGACCGAGGTGCTGGCGCTGCTGCGCGGGAGCGCGCACTGCGGCTACGACCCGTACCGGCATCACGTCGCGCCGCAGTGCACGCCGCTCGCGACGCAGACCGTCCACGCGGCGGGGCTCGCCTACGCCGAGCGGCGCAAGGGCGGCGACCGCGTCGTGCTGGCCTTCGTCGGGGATGGGGCGACCAGCGAGGGCGACTTCCACGAGGCGCTGAACTTCGCGGCGGTCTTCAAGGCGCCGGTGGTGTTCCTGGTGCAGAACAACCGGTACGCGATCTCGGTGCCGCTGGAGCGGCAGACCGCGGCGCCCTCGCTGGCCTACAAGGGCGTCGGGTACGGGGTGCGGTCCGAGCAGGTGGACGGGAACGACCCCGTCGCGGTGCTGGCCGTGCTGGCGGCGGCCGCGGAGCACGCGCGGGCGGGCCATGGACCGTTCCTGGTCGAGGCGCACACCTACCGGCTGGAGTCGCACACCAACGCCGACGACGCGTCCCGGTACCGCAGCGACGCCGAGGCCGAGCAGTGGCGGCGCCGGGACCCGATCGCGCGGCTGGAGGCGTACCTGCGGCGGCGCGGCCACCTGTCCGACGAGGACATCGCGGCGGCGGCCCGGCGGGCCGAGGAGTTCGCCGCGCTGGTGCGGGAGCGGATGAACGCCGACCCGGAGCTGGCGCCGATGGGGTTGTTCGAGCACGTCTACGGCACGCCGACGCCGCAGCTGGACGAGCAGCGCGAGCTGCTGCGCACCGAGCTCGAGGCCGAGGAGGCGCTGTCGTGACCACGATGGCCCAGGCGCTCAACGCCGCGTTGCGCGACGCCATGGACGGCGACGAGCGCGTCGTCGTCTTCGGCGAGGACGTCGGCGCGCTCGGCGGCGTCTTCCGCGTCACCGACGGGCTGACCGCCAAGTTCGGCGAGGACCGCTGCTTCGACACGCCCCTGGCCGAGGCCGGGATCGTCGGGTTCGCGGTGGGGATGGCCATGGGCGGGTTCCGTCCCGTGGTCGAGATGCAGTTCGACGCGTTCGCCTACCCGGCGTTCGAGCAGATCGCCTCGCACGTCGCGAAGACGCGCAACCGGACCCGCGGGCAGGTCGAGCTGCCGCTGGTGATCCGGGTTCCGTACGCAGGCGGCATCGGCGGCGTCGAGCACCACTGCGACTCCAGCGAGTCCTACTACGCGCACACCCCGGGGCTGAAGGTCGTCACGCCCGCGTCGGTGGAGGACGCGTACTCGCTGCTGCGGGAGGCGATCGACGACCCCGACCCGGTGGTGTTCCTGGAGCCGAAGAAGCTCTACTGGTCGAAGTCGGAGGTGGCGCTGCCGGTGCGGACCGAGCCGTTCGGCCGGGCCGCGATCCGCCGTCCCGGCGCGGACGCGACGCTCGTCGCCTACGGCCCGGCCGTGCCGGTGGCCGTGGAGGCGGCGCGGGCGGCGGCCGAGGAGGGCTGGGACCTGGAGGTCGTCGACCTGCGCACGCTCGTGCCGTTCGACGACGCGACGGTGGTCGCGTCGGTGCGCCGCACGGGCCGGTGCGTGGTGGTCAGCGAGGCGGCGGGCTTCGCGGGCGTCGGCGCGGAGATCGCGGCGCGCGTCCAGGAACGGTGCTTCCACAGCCTGGAGGCGCCGGTGCTGCGGGTGACGGGGTTCGACATCCCGTACCCGCCGCCGATGCTGGAGCACCATCACCTCCCGAACGTGGACCGCGTCCTGGACGCGCTGGACCGGTTGCAGCGCGACGACGTGCCCGACACCCGTCACCTCGGAGGCGCGGCGTGAGCGAGGGTCACGAGTCGGTGTTCCGGCTGCCGGATCTCGGTGAGGGCCTCACCGAGGCCGAGATCCTGGAGTGGAAGGTCGCCGTGGGCGACGTCGTGGCCGTCGACCAGATCGTCGTCGAGGTCGAGACCGCCAAGGCCGCGGTGGACGTCCCGATCCCGCTGGCGGGGACGGTGACGCGGCTGCACGCCGAGGCGGGCGCCGTCGTCGGCGTGGGCGAGCCGCTCATCGCCGTGGCCGTGCCGGACGAGCGGTACCGCGAGGAGGAGCGCGCCGGATCGGGCAACGTCCTGGTCGGCTACGGGACGAGCACCGCCCGCCGCTCCCGCCGCCGTACTCCCCGCACGCCCGTGAGCGCGTCTGAGGTGAACGCGTCCACGCCGAGCGGGTCCGCTTCAGGTGGGGGCACGCCGACCGTGTCGGTGCCCAGCGCGCGGGTGGCGGGGGAGGCCGCGATCGTGGACGAGGGGTCGGCGCCGCGGGTGATCTCGCCGGTCGTACGGCGCCTGGCGCGCGATCACGGGGTGGACGTCGCCGCGGTGGCGCCCAGCGGGCCCGGGGGCGTGGTCCTCCGCCGGGACGTCGAGGCGGCGATCGCCCAGGTCGGGGAGCCGGACGAGGTTCCCGCCGGGACGGCCGCCGAGCCCGAGGAGGTGCGCGTTCCGCTGAAGGGGGTGCGGCGGGCGGTCGCCGAGAAGCTGGCCCGCAGCCGCCGGGAGATCCCGGACGCGACCACCTGGGTGGACGTGGACGCGACGCCGCTGGTCCGGCTGAAGGAGGACATCAACCGCGCCGACCCGGACGCCGGCGTCGGGATGCTGGCGCTGTTCGCGCGGATCTGCGTGGCCGGTCTCCGGCGGTTCCCCGAGCTGAACGCCTCCGTCGACGTGGAGCGGCAGGAGATCGTGCGGATGACGCGGGTGAACCTCGGGTTCGCCGCGCAGACCGATCGCGGGCTCGTGGTGCCGGTCGTCCGCGACGCGCACCGGCTGACGCTCGCCGGGCTCGCCGCCGCGCTGCGCGAGCGGACGGCCGCCGCGCGGGAGGGGCGGCTCGTCCCGCAGGACCTCACCGGCGGGACGTTCACGCTCAACAACTACGGGGTCTTCGGCGTGGACGGGTCGACGCCCATCCTCAACCATCCGGAGGCCGCGATGCTCGGGGTGGGGCGGATCGCCGACCGGCCGTGGGCGTTCGAAGGGGAGGTGCGGCTGCGGAAGGTGGCGCAGCTGTCGTTCACCTTCGACCACCGGGTCTGTGACGGCGGCGTGGCGGGCGGGTTCCTCCGGTTCGTCGCCGACTGCGTGGAACGGCCCGAGGTGCTGGTCACGCACCTGTGACCGGAAGGCGCCCCGATCAGGCGCCGGTGGTGGCGCGGACCTGCCGGAGACCGTCGAAGGCGACCTTGCAGAGGGCGTCGGCGATCTCCTCGCGGCCCGCGCCGCCGCGCGGCGAGTACCACTCGACCAGCGAGTTGACCAGGCCGAACAGCAGCCGCCCGGCGATCGCGGGGTCGATGTCGGGGCGGATGTCGCCCTCCGCCTCGGCCCGCGCGACCAGCGCCGACACCAGCCGGTCGAACTCGCGGCGGCGCGCCAGCGCCCGCTTCTCCACCGGGGTGTTGCCGCGCACGCGCAGCAGGAGGGTGACGAACGGGAGCCGGTCGACCAGGACGGTGACGCTGGCCCGGACGAGGTGCTCCAGCCGGTCGATGGCGCGCCCCTCCACGGCGGCGGCCTCGTCGTAGGCGGCGAACAGGCCGTCCAGCGCGCGGTCGACGGCGAGCTGGAGAAGCTCGTCCTTGCTGGCGACGTGGTAGTAGATCGCGGACTTGGTGATGCCCAGCCGCCGGGACAGCTCGTCCATGCTGGTGCCGTCGTAGCCGCGCTCGTTGAACACCGTCACCGCGACACGCAGCAGGGACTCCCTGTCGTATCCGGGCCGTCCCCGCCGGGCCGTCCGGCCGTCGCCCTCATTGCTCACGGCGGTCATTATCGCAGCCGGTCAGGCCCGCGTGACCGGCGCGAACCCGGGCGCGGGCGCCTTGTCGGGCCGCCGCGCCGGAGGTAACATCCTGACTGAACGGACGGTAGGTAATTCGATCGAGGAGGACCCGCGATGGCTCCGCTGCCCAGCTACGTGTCCGGCGCCTGGCACCGTCCGGCCGACGAGGGGACGCCGCTCGCGGACGCGGTGACGGGCGAGGAGGTCGCCCGGTTCTCCGCGGCGGGCGTCGACATCGCGGCGGCGCTGGAGCACGGCCGCCGGGCCGGCGGCGCGGCGCTGCGGGAGCTGACCTTCCACCAGCGGGCCGTCCTGCTGAAGACGCTGGGCCTGCACCTGCGCGAGCACCGCGACGAGCTGTACGCGCTGTCGGCCCGCACCGGCGCGACGCTCGCCGACTCGCGGGTCGACGTGGACGGCGGCATCGGCGTCGTGCTGTCGTACGGGAGCAAGGGCAAGCGGGAGCTGCCGAACGACACCGTCCTGGTCGACGGGAACGTCGAGCCGCTCGGCAAGGGCGGCACGTTCGTGGGCCAGCACGTGTGCACGCCGCTGCGGGGCGTCGCGGTGCAGATCAACGCGTTCAACTTCCCGGTGTGGGGGCCGCTGGAGAAGTTCGCGCCCGCCTTCCTCGCCGGGATGCCGAGCCTGATCAAGCCCGCGCCGCAGACCGCCTACCTGACCGCCCGGCTGGTCGAGCTGATCGTCGAGTCGGGGATCCTGCCGGAGGGCACGCTGCAGCTGCTGTGCGGCGAGCCGGGCGACCTGCTCGACCACCTGACCGAACAGGACGTGGTCGCCTTCACAGGGTCGGCCGAGACGGCGCGCAAGGTGCGCACGCACCCGGTGGTGGTCGGGCGTTCCGTGCGGTTCAACGCCGAGGCCGACTCGCTGAACTGCTCGATCCTCGGCCCGGACGCGCGGCCGGGGACGGCCGAGTTCGACCTGTTCGTCAAGCAGCTCGCCGTCGAGATGACGTCCAAGGCCGGGCAGAAGTGCACCGCGATCCGGCGGGCCCTGGTCCCGGCCGCGCTGGTGGCCGACGTCGCGGCGGCCACCGCCGAGCGGCTCGCCAAGGTGACGATCGGCGACCCGTCCAACCCGGACGTCCGGATGGGCGCCCTCGCGAGCCTGGAGCAGCGCGAGGAGGTGCGCCGCGGCCTGAAGGCGCTGCGCGGCGCCGGCTCGATCGTGTTCGGCGACCCGGACGCCGTCGAGGTCGTCGACGCCGACCCCGAGCGCGGCGCGTTCGTGTCCCCGGTCCTGCTGCGCGCCGACGACACCGGCCGCGCCGAGCCGCACGAGGTGGAGGCGTTCGGGCCGGTCAGCACGCTGCTGCCGTACTCGTCCACGGAGGAGGCGGTCGAGCTGGCCGCGCGCGGCAGGGGCGCCCTGGTCGGCTCGGTCGTCACGGCCGACACCGACTTCGCGCGCCGGGTCGTCCTCGGCGCGGCGCCCTGGCACGGGCGGCTGCTGGTGCTGAACGCCGAGGACGCCAAGGAGTCCACGGGGCACGGCTCGCCGCTGCCGATGCTCGTCCACGGCGGCCCCGGCCGGGCCGGGGGCGGCGAGGAGATGGGCGGCATCCGGGGCGTCCTGCACCACATGCAGCGGACGGCGGTGCAGGCGAGCCCGTCCGTGCTCGCCGCCGTCACCGGCCGCTGGGTGCCGGGCGCGCCGCGCACCGAGACCGCCGTCCACCCGTTCCGCAGGCACCTGGAAGACCTCAAGGTCGGCGACACGGTCGTCGCCGGGCCCCGGCCGGTCACGCTCGCGGACGTGGAGCACTTCGCCGAGTTCACCGGCGACACCTTCTACGCCCACATGGACGAGGAGGCGGCGAAGGCCAACCCGTTCTTCGGCGGGCGGGTCGCGCACGGCTACCTCGTCGTCTCGTTCGCCGCCGGGCTGTTCGTCTCGCCCGAGCCGGGGCCCGTCCTCGCCAACTACGGCTTGGAGAACCTGCGGTTCCTGGCCCCGACGTTCCCCGGCGACGAGCTGACCGTGGCGCTCACCGCCAAGCAGATCACGCCGCGCGAGGGCGCCGACTACGGCGAGGTCCGCTGGGACACCGAGGTCACCCGGCAGGACGGCGAGGTCGTCGCCCGCTATGACGTCCTCACGCTGGTCGCCAAGCGGCCCACGGAAGGAGAGTGACATGGACGCCGCCGACACCGACGCCCGGACCGGCGCCGACGCCCGGCTGGCCGACTTCGAGCGGACGATCGAGCGCGACCAGCGGATCGAGCCCCGCGACTGGATGCCCGACCGCTACCGGAGCACGATGGTCCGGCAGATCGCCCAGCACGCCCACTCCGAGATCATCGGGATGCAGCCGGAGGGCGCCTGGATCACCCGCGCGCCGTCCCTGCGCCGTAAGGCGATCCTGCTGGCCAAGGTGCAGGACGAGGCGGGCCACGGGCTGTACCTGTACTCCGCCGCCGAGACGCTGGGCGCCGACCGGCCGGAGCTGACCGCCCGGCTGATCTCCGGCCGGCAGAAGTACTCGTCGATCTTCAACTACCCGACGCCGTCGTTCGCCGACGTCGGGGTGATCGGCTGGCTGGTGGACGGCGCGGCGATCTGCAACCAGGTGCCGCTGTGCCGCAGTTCCTACGGCCCCTACGCGCGGGCGATGATCCGCATCTGCAAGGAGGAGTCGTTCCACCAGCGGCAGGGCTACGAGCTGCTGATGACGCTGATGCGCGGCACCGAGGCGCAGCGGCGGATGGTCCAGGAGTCGGTGGACCGCTGGTGGTGGCCGTCGCTGATGATGTTCGGGCCGCCCGACGCCGAGTCCACCCACACCGCCCAGTCGATGGCCTGGAAGATCAAGCGGCACACCAACGACGAGCTGCGGCAGCGGTTCGTCGACATGACCGTCCCGCAGGCGGCGGCGCTCGGCGTCACGCTGCCGGACCCCGACCTGCGCTGGAACGCCGAGCGCGGCCACCACGACTTCGGCGAGGTCGACTGGTCCGAGCTCAAGCGCGTGATCAGCGGCGACGGCCCGTGCAACGCCGAGCGGATCGAGGTGCGCCGCGCCGCCCACGAGGACGGCGCCTGGGTGCGGGAGGCCGCCGCCGCGCACGCGGCGAAGCGGGCCCGCCGGGAAGGGGAGGCGGCGTGATGGAACCGTCCAGGGAATGGCCGCTGTACGAGGTGTTCGTCCGAGGCAAGCGTGGCCTGAACCACGTCCACGTGGGGTCGCTGCGTGCCGCCGATGCCGAGATGGCGCTGCGCAACGCGCGCGACCTGTACACCCGGCGCAACGAGGGCGTCAGCATCTGGGTGGTGGAGGCGAAGGCCATCACCGCGTCCAGCCCGGACGAGAAGGACCCCTTCTTCGCCCCGAGCGGCGACAAGGTCTACCGGCATCCGACGTTCTACGACATCCCCGAGAACGTCCCGCACATGTGAGGCCCCGATGTCCTTCGACAACGCACTCGGCGCGATCGCCGAGGACAACGACGAGGCGCGCTGGGCGTTCGGTACCGGGTTCCACGACCCGCTCGCCGGGATCGACGCCTCGGTGCCGGACGGCGTGGACGGCGCCGACCTCGCCGCCTACTGCCTGATGCTCGGCGACGACGCGCTCGTGATGTCGCATCGGCTCCAGGAGTGGTGCACGCACGCGCCCGAACTGGAGGAGGAGGTCGCGCTCGCCAACATCGCGCTGGATCTGCTCGGCCAGGCCCGGCTGCTGCTGGCGCGCGCGGGCGCCGCCATGGGCACCGGTCAGGACGAGACCGCGCTGACCGAGACCGTGCTGACTGAGGACGCGCTGGCCTTCTTCCGTGACGCGCCCGAGTTCCGGAACGTCCGGCTGGTGGAGGAACCGAACGGCGACTTCGCGCACGCGATCGTCCGGCTGCTGCTGTTCTCGACCTGGCGGCTCGCGCTGCTGGACCGTCTCACCTCGTCCGCCGACCCGGTGCTCGCCGCGGTCGCGGCCAAGGGGGTGAAGGAGGTCGCCTACCACCGCGACCACGCCGCCCTGTGGACGATCCGGCTCGGCGACGGCACCGAGGAGTCCCACCGCCGGACGCGGCGGGCCCTGGACGTGCTGTGGCCCGCCACCGGCGAGCTTTTCGGTGTACACGAGGTCGAGCGGCGGGCCGCCGCCGCGGGGTTCGGCGTCGACCCGGCCGACGTCCGCGCCGAGTTCGACGCCGTCGTCGGCGAGGTGCTGGCGGCCGCCGCGCTGCCGTGCCCCGCGCCCGTCCCGGCCGAGGTCGCGGGACGCGGCGGCGCGCATTCGGCGGCGCTCGGCGCCCTGCTGGCCGACATGCAGGGCCTGGCCCGCGCCCACCCGGGAGCGACGTGGTGAGCGGCGGGACGTCCCGAGGGGCGGAAGGCGCGCGGGGCGAAGAGGCGAGAGCCCGTGCGGTCGCCGCCGCGGTCGTCGACCCGGAACTGCCGATGATCACGCTGGACGAGCTCGGCGTCCTGCGCGAGGTGCGGGTCGAGGACGGCCGGGTGGAGGTATCGATCACGCCCACCTACACCGGCTGCCCCGCCCTGGACGCCATGCGCGACGACCTGCGCGCCCGGCTCACCGGCGCCGGGTTCGCCGACGTCCGGGTCCGGACCGTCCTCGACCCGCCCTGGACCACCGACTGGATCAGCGAGTCCGGGCGGCGCAGCCTGGCCGAGGCGGGCGTGTCCCCGCCCGGCCCGGCGCCGCGGCGGCCCGCCGGGCCCGTCCCGCTCACCCTCGGGCCCGTCCGCCGGATCCGCTGCCCGCACTGCGGGTCCGCCGACACCACCGAGCTGTCCCGGTTCGCGGCCACCGCCTGCAAGTCCCTGCACCGGTGCAACGGCTGCAGGGAGCCGTTCGAGCACGTCAAGGAGATCTGAACCGTGACGGTCCAGCGGCCCGCCGCCCCGCCCCGCCGACGCGGCGGCTTCCACG
This sequence comes from Actinomadura roseirufa, assembly GCF_900659635.1. Taxonomy (GTDB): domain Bacteria; phylum Actinomycetota; class Actinomycetes; order Streptosporangiales; family Streptosporangiaceae; genus Spirillospora; species Spirillospora roseirufa. The sequence goes on from NZ_CAACVB010000081.1 coordinate 26,051, forward strand.
CGCTGCGCGTCGCCGGGGTCGAGCGCCTCTGCGACGACGCGGTCGCGGTCACCTTCGACGTGCCCGGCGCGCTGGCCGGGGAGTACGCGTTCCGGCCCGGACAGTTCCTCACGCTGCGCCGCACCGAGGGCGGGCGGGAAGAGCGCCGGTCCTACTCGATCTGCGCGCGGGCGGGCGCCGCGCCGCGCATCGGCGTCCGCGAGATCCCGGGCGGGCTGTTCTCGTCCTGGCTGGTGCACGGCGTGCGGGCCGGCGACGTGATCGACGTGCTGCCCCCGGCGGGCACGTTCACGCTGGACGCCGCGCCCGGCGCGCACCACGTGCTCGTCGCGGCCGGGTCGGGCATCACGCCGGTGCTGTCGATCGCCGCGTCCGCGCTCGCCGACCCCGCCGCCCGCGTCACCGTGCTGTACGGCAACCGGCGCAGCGGCACCGTGATGTTCGCCGACGAGCTCGCCGACCTGAAGGACGCCCACCCCGACCGCTTCGAGCTGGTGCACGTGCTGTCGCAGGAGCCCCGCGAGGCCGAGCTGTTCAGCGGGCGGCTCGACGCGGACCGGCTGCGCGTCCTGCTGCCCCGGCTCGTGCCCGTCCGGGACGTGGACCACTGGTGGCTGTGCGGGCCCTTCGGCATGGTCGAGGACGCCCGCGCGGTCCTCACCGGGTTCGGTGTGCCCGCGGACCGCGTCCACCAGGAGCTGTTCCACGTCGACGAGGCGCCGCCGGAGCCGCGCCGTTCCGCGCCCGGGGTGACCGGGCCGGGCAGCGAGGTCACGGTCGTGCTGGACGGCCGGTCCACCACGATGACGCAGCCGCGGGACGCGACGGTCCTGGAGGCGGCCCAGCGCGTCCGCCCGGACCTGCCGTTCGCCTGCAAGGGCGGGGTGTGCGGGACGTGCCGGGCCAGGGTGGTGGACGGCGCGGTCGACATGCGCCGCAATTTCGCCCTCGACCCGGCGGAGGTGGCCGCGGGCTACGTCCTGACCTGCCAGTCCACGCCGACGACGGACGAGCTGACGATCGACTACGACGGCTGAGCGCCGCGCCCTCCGCGGACCGTCCCCGAAGTGACAAGTCGTCCGGACTGGGCACAACCGCCTGACCAGGGACCTTGTAGGGAGGGCGACGACGTGACCGCCTCAGGCATCATTTCCGCGATCTTCATCGGAGCGATCATCGGTGCGCTGGCCCGGCTGATCCTCCCGGGGCGGCAGCCCATCGGCCTGCTGCTCACCATCGCCATCGGCATCATCGCCTCGGTGGTCGGCACCGCCATCGCCCAGAAGGTGGGGGTGGCGACCACCGACGGTGTCGACTGGATCGAGCTGGTCTTCCAGATCGGGCTCGCCGTCATCGGCGTCGCGGCGGCGTCGGCGCTGATGCGCAAACGCGCGATGCGCCGCTGACGGCCGCTGACGGCCGCGCGGCTCAACCCGGACTTGGGACGCATTGTGAAGTAGTGGTGACATTGTGGTGACGATGGTGAGATTCTCATGCATCTTGCCAATCGGGCATCGCCTCGCGCCGAGCTTTGATCTCATAGAGGAGCGGTATCACTACCCAGCGTGAAGATCGGGCGAGGGAGAGCAGATGGGCAGGGACGCGGAGCCGTCGCGCCGCCGGACGGGCGAACGGGGCGGGAGCGCCCCTCCCGGGCACTACGCGCCGGTTGCGGCCGACGAGAGATTCCTGCTGCTGCGCAGGCGCTTCCTGCGGCTGTCGATCGGGATCGCCGGGCCCGTCCTCGGGACCTACTTCGGGTACGTGGCGCTGTCGGCGTTCGGCCGGGGCCTCATGGCGCGGCGCGTGGCGGGGGACGTGAACGTGGCGCTCCTGCTCGGCCTCCTGCAGTTCGCCTCGACGTTCCTGATGGCCGGGCTGTACGTGGCGTACGCGCGGCGGCGGCTCGACCCGCTCGCCGCCGAGCTGCGCGCCGGGATCGAGGGCGGGCGCGCCCCGCGGAGCCGGCGGGCCGAACGCCGCAGGGCCGAACACCGGCGGGCCGATCAGCACAGGGCCGAACACCGCAGAACCGATCAGAACCGGGCGGCCGATCGTGGACGCGCCGAGCACCGCCGTACCGGCGGGGAACCCTCCCGACGAGACCCCACCGAGCTAGGGCCGTCCGGGATGGGGTCGTCCGAGATCGGGCCGCTCGGGTTTGGGCCGTCCGGGCTCGGATCGTCCGGGCTCGGATCGTCTGAGATGGGGCCCTCTGGGCTCGGGTCGCTCGGACTTGGCCCGCTCGGGCGTGGGCGGGCCGGCATCGAGTCCTCCGGGCTCGGGCCGTCCGAGGTCAGGTCGTCCGAGATCGGGTCGCCCGAGGTCAGGAAGCCCGAGATCAGGCTGTCCGAGGTCAGGTCGTTCGAGAGCGGGGCGCCCGAAGACGGGCCGGCGCGAAACGAGCCGCCCGAGCGCGGGCGGGCCCCGCGGGCGGGGGACCGGCGGGACGGATGGCCGGGCGCCGTCCGTCCCGACCTCGGGGGGCTGCGATGACGATCCACCTGGACGGGCGGGCCCTCACGTTCGGGCTGTTCGTCGTGTTCATCCTGCTCACACTGGGGATCACCGTGTGGGCGCGGGCCACCACCAGCGGCGCCGACGACTTCTACGCGGGCGGCCGCACGCTCTCCGGCGCGGGCAACGGCGTGGCGCTCGCGGGCGACTACATGTCCGCGGCGTCGTTCCTCGGCATCGCGGGGATCATCGCGCTGTCCGGCTACGACGGGTTCCTGTACTCGATCGGCTTCCTGGTCGCGTGGGTACTGACACTGCTGCTGGTCGAGATGATGCGCAACACCGGCCGGTTCACGATGGGGGACGTCCTGTCGCGCCGGACCCGCGAGCAGGCCCCGGTGCGGACCGCGGCGGTCGTGTCCACCGTGACCGTGTCGGTGTTCTACCTCCTGGCGCAGATGGTCGGCGCGGGCGCGCTCGTGTCGCTGCTGCTCGGCATCCACGAGGGGCGGCGCTTCCTCGGAATGTCCGCGGGCACCGCCAAGACGGCGACCATCGTCGTGATGGGCGTGCTGATGGTCTGCTACGTCATGTTCGGCGGGATGAAGGCCACCACCTGGGTGCAGATCATCAAGGCCGTGCTGCTGATGGCCGGGGCGGCGGTCATGACCGTGCTGGTGCTCGGCCGGTTCGGCTTCGACGTCAGCGCCATGCTCGGCTCGGCCGCCGACGCGAGCGGGCGGGGCCGCGAGTTCCTCCAGCCGGGCCTGCGCTACGGCCAGGACGTCCCCGGCGACACCGCCCGCACCGTGATCGGCAAACTCGACTTCATCAGCCTGGCGCTGGCGCTCGTGCTCGGCACCGCCGGGCTGCCGCACATCACCACCCGGTTCTTCGCCGTGCCCCACTCGCGCGCCGCCCGGACGTCGGTGTCCTGGGCGATCGGGCTGGTCGGCCTGTTCTACCTGATGACACTGGCGCTCGGCTTCGGCGCCGCCGCCCTCGTCGGGCGGCGGGCGATCGTCGCGCAGGACCCGTCCGGCAACACCGCCGCGCCGCAGCTCGCGCGGGCCGTCGGCGAGCACGTCGGCGGCCGGGTCGGCGGCGAGGTGCTGCTGGCGTTCATCGCCGCGGTGGCGTTCGCGACGATCCTCGCCGTGGTGGCGGGGCTCGTGCTGGCCTCCGCCACCTCGCTCGCGCACGACTACTTCGGGCAGGTGCTGATGCTCGGCCGTCCGCGCGAGTCGCAGGAGGTCGCGGTGGCCCGCTTCGCGGCGTTCCTGGTGGGCTCGCTCGCCATCGTCCTCGCGGTCGTCGCGCGGAACCTGAACGTCGCCTTCCTCGTGGCGCTGGCGTTCGCGATGGCCGCCGCGGCGAACCTGCCCGCCATCGTCCTGACGCTGTGCTGGCGGCGGTTCAACTCCACCGGCGTCGTCGCCGGGATCTACGGCGGCCTCGTCAGCTCGCTGGTCCTCGTCTTCTTCTCGCCGGTCGTCTCCGGCAAGGTCGACCCGGTGACGGGCGCGAACCTGTCGCTGTTCCCCAAGGGCGTCGACTTCCACCTGTTCCCGCTGGAGAACCCCGGCCTCGTCTCGGTCCCCATCGGCTTCCTGTGCGCGGTCGCGGGAACCTTCGCGGGACGGGAGAAGGCCGACCCCGAACGCTACGACGACCTGTCGGTCCGGGCACTGACGGGCGCGGGGTCGCATTGAGCGGGCGGACCCGCGCTGTCCCGTCCCGTGCCCGAATGCGCCGAGTGCCCGGGACTTGATCGGCCGGCGTGGCAGAATGTTGCCTCGCGCCCACGGGCGGACCACGGCCGACAGCCGGGAGGAGGTGCGGCGGAGTGACCCATGCCGGCCCCCGCCGTCGCCTGTTCGCCCGCCCCGCCCGCCGCCCCGGCCCCACTCCCGTGACCCGCCGCACCGCGCGGACGACCGCCGCGCTCGCCGCGCTGACCCTCGCCGCCGCCGTCGCGGTTCCCG
>NZ_CAACVB010000082.1 GCF_900659635.1 Actinomadura roseirufa
CGATGGCCACGGGGCGACCCGGCCGAACAAACCGGCCAGATCGATAAAGGCACTGGCTTTTAACACGCTGTTGAGTTCTCAAGAAACGGACACCCACCGTGCTGGACTCGCTTTCGCGTTTCCCGCCCCGGGGCGACTCTTTTACTTTATCAGATCCGTCCGGGCTGTCAATTTCCCGGTCTTTTCCGATACGCCCTTCCGGTCCGCTTGCGCGGCCCTTCCGGGCGGTGAAGCCATTTCATCAGATCCGGCTCGATTGTCAAAATCGAGCCTTTTCCGATCCCATCACGGCACGGCGGGCACGGCGAAGCCGTGTCGGCTGAGTCGAGAGTGGGTTCCCCTTCGGCCGGCCACCGCTGCGGGCGTCCTGCATCCGTGTGGGGACGAGGGGTTAACTTACGGGGTCATCGCGGCCACGTCAAATCGGCGACCCGGACGGCTCCACCGTTCGGGTGCGACAGTGGCCACGTCGACAAGGTCTTACCTGTTCAGCGCGAACCGGGCATGCTGACTGACCGTCTACATGTAGGACCCAGCCCGCTTCATGGAGGTACACACATGGGCTACTACCCGCCCACGAGCCCAGGCGGCTACGGCGGCTACGGCGGTGCGCCGCCTCCCCCCACCCACCTCGTCTGGGCGATCCTCACGACGATCTTCTGCTGCCTGCCCGCGGGCATCGTCTCCATCGTGTTCGCCGCGCAGGTCAACTCGAAGTGGATGTCCGGGGACCACGCGGGCGCGATCAGCGCGTCGAGGAACGCGCGGATCTGGGCGATCGTCTCGGCCGCCGTCACCGCGGTGCTCGTCGTGATCTACCTCCTGTTCGTGCTCGTCATCGCGAGCAGCTCCTCCACTACATGACGCACGACCATGGGTCCGCTCGGCTTCGGCCGGGCGGACCGTCCCGGCCCGCGAGCGGGCCGGGACGCCGGCGCGGCGGTCGCGGCGCGGCGGCTCGGCTGCTCGCCCCTGCCGGGGTACTGGTCCTGGCGGTTTCGGTCGTCTCCTACGTGGCGGTGGTCGATCCCAACCAGCACGGCCACTATCCGACGTGCCCGTTCCTCGCGCTCACCGGCCTGCAGTGCCCGGGGTGCGGTTCGCTGCGCATGATCCATGCCCTGGCCCACGGCCGGCCGCGGGAGGCGCTGGGGCTCAATGTCTTCGCCGTGTCGATGCTTCCGGTCCTCGCGTTCTTCTGGGTGCGGTGGACCGCCGCCCGCGCGCGCGACCGTCCGACACGGACGAAACCGGGTGACCCTCGGCTGATCTGGGCACTGTTCACCGGCATCGTGCTGTTCTGGCTGCTGCGGAACCTGCCCTTCGGCTCCGGACTCGCCGCCTGACCACCGGCTTCGCTCAAGGCGGGAATGGAAGGGCGCCGGGACGTGCTCACAGGACCGACGATGGAGGACGACGATGAGCGTTGAAGGACGCGCCCTGGTTCTGGGCGGCGGCGGGGTCGCGGGGATCGCCTGGACGACGGGTGTCCTCGCCGGGCTGGCCGACGCCGGAGCGGACGTGACCGGCGCGGACGTGCTGGTCGGGACCTCGGCGGGCGCGGCGGTCGCGGCGCAGGTCGGTTCCGGGCTCCCGCTCAAGGAGCTGTTCGCGCGCCAGGTCGACCCGGCCCTGCAGAACCGGGAGCTGGTACCGGAGGGCATCACGGTCGCCGAGGTCATGCAGATCTTGATGCGCCTCGCCGGAGAGCACACCGATCCCGCCGAGCTGCGGCGGGCGATCGGCGCGCGGGCGCTGGCGGCGCGGACGGTGCCGGAGGCGGCGCGCCGCTCGGTGATCGAGGGGCGGCTGCCGGTCCACGCGTGGCCGGACCGGGACCTGCGGGTCACGGCGGTGAACGCGCTGACCGGCGAGCTCCGGGTGTTCGACCGTACGGGCGGCGCCGGGCTCGTGGACGCGGTCGCGGCGAGCTGCGCGGTCCCGATGATCTGGCCGGCGGTCACGATCGGCGGGATCCGATACGTGGACGGCGGGGTGCATTCGGCGAACAATCTTCACCTCGCGGCCGGATTCGGGCGGGTGGTGGCCGTCTCCCCGATGGAGGACCCCGCCCTGGCCGCGGAGGCCGCCGAGCTGGAGCGCGACGGCGGCCGGATCGAGGTGATCCGGCCGGACGAGGCGTCGCTGGCGGCGTTCGGTACCGACCCGCTGGACCCCGCGACGCGGACGCCGTCGGCCGGGGCCGGGTTCGCTCAGGGACAGGCCGCCGCCGAGCGCATCGCCTCGCTCTGGGCCTGAACCGGAGCCCTCCCGCTGAGCCCGGAGGCCGCGCGCCTTCGGGCGTCGCCATGGGCTCCGCGGGCGCCTCGCCATCCGTGCGGCACGCACGGCGATGGCCGGACGTGCGCCATCGGCCGGCGCTAGGTCACCGCGACGATGCGTGCGCCCGCGAGGCGCCCGTCGTGGATGTCGAGCAGCCCGAGAGTGCCGTGCGGCTGGCTGCGGCGGTCGGTGGGCGACCCCGGGTTGAAGATCCGGATCCCGTCGCCGGTCTCGTCCAGCGGGATGTGCGAGTGGCCGAACACGACCAGATCGGCGGCCGGGAACCAGCTCCGCATCCGCGCCGTCCGTCCGGCGGTCCGGCCGCTGTTGTGGACCATCGCGACCGCGAGGCCGCCGAGGTCGAGTTCCAGGCGCTCGGGGGCGCCCCACTCCGCGACGTCCGGGCCGTCGTTGTTCCCGAGGACGGCGTGGACGGGCGCGTACTCGGCGAGCTCGTCCAGGACGGGGGCCACGCACACGTCACCGGCGTGCAGGATGACGTCGGCGTTCCGCAGGTGCTCGGCGACTCGTGGCGGGCACGTCTTCCAGTGCCGGGGCGCGTGGGTGTCGGAGACGACCACTGCTCTCACCCGCCCATTCTCGCGCACGCCCTCGGGAGGGTGCCGCGCGGCCGGGTGATTTTGCCACGACGCGGCCTGGACACCCGTGGGAAAGAACTGTAAGCGCACAGTCATTTACCCGCACTGACCTGCGGAGTTACGCTCAGGGTCCCTCGCAGCCCGCCGCGGCCGCGGCCGTGCCCCCGGCCGCCCGCGCGACCGGCGTCGCGAGGGGGCCAGGGGGACGGCCGGACTCTGAGGAGAAGATCACTCCCTTGCACCGGCCGAGGAGTCCGGCCGTTCTCCCTCGCCGCCCGCCCGCGCCCACTCGCCGGCGAGCAGGGCGTAACCGCGGACCCGATCCGCGTGATCGTGCGTGATGCTGGTGATCAGCAGCTCGTCGGCGCCGGTGACGCGCTGGAGCGTCTCCAGGCTCGCCACGACCGTGGCCGGGGAGCCGACGAACTGGGTGTCGACGCGGTCGGCGACCAGGTCCCAGTCCTCGGGCCGCCAGTGGTGCGTGGCCGCGTCCGCCGGGGTGGGGAACGGGATGGCGGCCAGCCGCGAGCGGATGCTGTGCACCCACAGGGGGTAGGGGGAGGCGAGCTCGCGGGCCTCCTCGTCGGTCGGCGCCACGACCACGTCGGCGGAGACGACGACGTACGGCTCGTCCAGGATCGCGGACGGGACGAACGCCTTGCGGTAGGCGGTGACGGCCTCCAGCACGTTGGTCGGGGCGACGTGGTAGTTCGCGGCGAACGGCAGGCCGCGCTCGCCCGCGACCTGGGCGCTCTGCCCGCCGCTGCTGCCGAGGATCCAGAGCTGGAGGTCCGCGTGCTCACCAGGTGTGGCGTGGGCCTCGTGACCCTGGGAGGAGCGGTAGGAGCCGTTCAGGAGGGCGGCGATGTCGTCGACCACCGCGGCGAAGTCCGGGCTCTCGGCGCCCGGCTGCTGGAGCAGCTCGTTGTGCACTCCGATGGCGGGGAGGCGGGCCAGTTGCCTCGCGTCGAACGGCGCGGGCAGCAGCAGGCCGTCCACGACCTTGGCCTCGCGCTTGGGCGGCGCGGGCTGGGCGCCGAGGCGCGCGGCCTCGGCGCGGCGCTGCCCGGAACGGCCGAGACCGAGGTCGATGCGGCCCGGGTGCAGCGCGTCGATGGTGCCGAACTGCTCGACGATCGACAGCGGCGTCCAGTGCCCCGTCTGCACGGCGCCGGAGCCGACGCGGATGCGGGAGGTCGCGGCGGCGACGGCGGCGATGAGGATCTGGGGGGCCGCGCTCGCCACGCCGGGGGCGAGGTGGTGCTCGGCGAGCCAGTAGCGCCGGTACCCCAGCTCGTCCACCCGCCGGGCGAGGTCCAGGGTGTTGCGCAGCGCGTCCGCGACGGTGCCGCCGGACGGGACGGGCGCGAGGTCGAGGACGGACAGGGGGATCATGAGCGACTCCGGGTGGGGAACGGACGGCTGGGGATCTCGGTGCGCAGGACGGGCGCGACGTCGCTTTGGAACAGCTCCAGGGAGGCGCGGTGCAGCGGCTCGGGGAGCCCGTCGGGATCGGCCTGGACGTGCATCACCTCGTGGCCCAGGCGCTCGTGGTAACGGTGGACCTTGTCGATGACCTGCTGCGGGCTGCCGATCAGCGCTGAGCTGCGCTCGATGGCGTCCTCCAGGGAATGGAAGACCAGCGGGATGCCGTTGCGCCGGAACAGCTCCCGGCGCGCCTCGAACACCGGCCGGTAGGCGTCGACGGCGTCCTGGGAGTTCTTCGCGACGTACAGGCCCGCGGTGCCGGCGCCGACGAGGGCGTCGGCGGGGTCGTGGCCGTGGTGCTCCCACCGTTCCCGGTAGTGGGCGACGAGCTCGGCGTAGGGTTCGACGGGGTTGGTGACGTTGGCGGAGAACAGCGGGTCGCCGTACCGGGCGGCGAGTTCCACCGACTCCTTGCTGGTGGCGCTGCCGTGCCAGACCCGGACGGGCCGCTGCAGCGGCCGCGGCAGCACCTCGGCCTCGGCCAGCGAGGGCCGGTAGCGGCCCTCCCAGGTGATGGTGTCCTCGCGCCACAGCCGCCGGAACAGCTCGTAGCCCTCCCGGTTGCGGTCCCATTGGTCGTCGGTGGTGACGTGGAACAGCTCGGCCTGCGCGGTCCCGTTGCCCTTGCCGATCATCAGTTCGAGCCGCCCGCCGGACAGGTGGTCGAGGGTCGCGTAGTCCTCGTAGGCGCGGACGGGGTCGAGCAGGCTCAGCGTGGTGACGGCCGTGAACAGCCGGATCGTGGACGTGCGCGCCGCGATGTGGCTCAGCAGGACGGGCGGCGAGGACGACAGGAACGGGCGCTCGTGCCGCTCCCCCACGCCGAACCCGTCGAAACCGAGCCGCTCGGCGAGCACCGCGCCCTCGACGACCTCGCGGAACCGCTCGGTGACCGGCTTCAGCACGCCGCGCGGGTCGGGCGCGTGGACGACGAGGGTGATGGCCAGGAACTTCACAGGACCTTCTCCATGCAGATCGAGAAGGAGAGCCAGGCGTAGGGCTCCAGGATGGGGATGTGCTCGTAGCCCTCCCGCTCGTACAGGCGGACGGCGTCGGGCTGGCGGTCGCCGGTCTGCAGGACGAGCCGGGCCGCGCCGCGCGCGCGGGCCGCGTCCTCGGCGGCGGCGAGCAGCGCCGTCGACACGCCCGTCCCGCGATGGGCGGGCGCGACGTACATCCGTTTCAGCTCCAGGTCCGGGCCGAGGCGGCGGAGGGCGGCGTGCCCGGCCGGGACGCCGCCGGCATAGGCGACGCCCACGTAGGCGACGTCCTCCGCCTCGATCTCCATGGCGCCGGGGGCGGCGACGGCGAGCACCGCCTCCAGCCGGTCGGCGTAGCGCTCCCGCATCTCGTTCTCCATGGCTTCGCGCAGCGCGACGGCCTCCGGGGCGTCCCAGTGGGTCTCCCGCACGTCGACCCGCTGCCGGGCCCGGCTCGTCATCGAGCCGCCGAGTAGCGGTTGACCGGGCGTGCGAGGCCGAGGTGCCCGCGCAGCGTCGACGTGTCGTAGACGGTGCGGAACGCCTCACGCCGTTGCAGGATCGGGACGAGGTCCCGGCTGATCGTCACCAGGTCCGCCGGCAGCACGCCGGGGCGCAGGCGGAAGCCGTCCAGGCCCGCCTGCCGCCAGTCCAGCAGCAGGTCCGCCAGCTCCTCGGGCGTGCCGGTGAAGATGTCGGCGTCGGAGACGAGCACCGCGCCGTCCAGATCGTCCAGGCGGGCCTTGCGGGCCGCCGCCGCGCCGGGCGCGGCGTCGGCGAACACCACGAGGTCGGCGAAGACCTTCAGCGGCTCGCCGGTCCGGCCGACCGTGCGCTCGGCCTCGCGGACCTGCGCGACGACGGTCACCGCGTCGGCGCGCGAGTGCGGGGTGATGAACACGACGTCCGCGCCGCGCGCCGCGAACTCGTACGGGACGACGTCGTGCGCCAGCGCCGCGACCAGGGGCTGTCCCTGTGGCGGGCGCGGGGTGATGGACGGGCCGCGGACGCTGAAGTGCGGGCCCTCGAAGTCGATGTAGTGGAGCTTGTCGCGGTCCAGGAACCGGCCGGTCGCGGCGTCCCTGATCTCCGCGTCGTCCTCCCAGCTGTCCCACAGCCGGCGGACGACCTCGACGGCGTCGGCGGCCTCGCCGAACAGCTCGGCGACCAGCTCGCGGCCGCGCGGGCCGCGCAGCGCGTCCAGCGGCGGCAGCACGCGGCGGCCGAAGTGGGCGGCGTCGGCGGCGCGCGCGGCGACCTGGGGCCGCCAGCCCGCCCGGCCGTGGCTGGCGTAGTCGAGCGAGGCGATCCCGATCGCGACGTGGAACGGCTCGTTGTGCGTCGTGCCCGCCGTCGGGACGAGCCCGATGTGCGAGGTCGCGGGCGCGATCCGCGCGGCCAGCAGCACGGCGTCGAGCCTGCCGCGGACCTGGTCGGTGCGGTCGTCGGGCTCGCCCGGCCGGGACGACTGGAGGCCGAAGGCGTCCTCGATCGTGAGGAAGTCGAGCAGCCCGCGCTCGGCCTCGGCGGCCAGGCCGGTCCAGTGCCGGGCGCCGAACAGGCCGCCCGGCCGGACGGACGGGTCGCGCCAGGCGGCGGGGTGCCAGCCGGCGCCGTCCAGCGCGACGGCGAGATGCAGGTGGGTCACGACGCGGCCTCCTCGGGGGCACGGCGGACGCGCGGCGCGGTGAGACCGAGGTGGTCGCGCAGCGTCGGGCCGCTGTAGTCGGTGCGGAACACGCCCTTCTCCTGGAGGAGGGGCACGACGTGGTCGACCAGGTCGTCCAGGCCGCCGGGGGTCAGGTGCGGGACGAAGATGAACCCGTCGGCCGCGTCGGTCTGCACGAACTCGTCGATGCGATCGGCGACGGTCCGGGGGGTACCGATGAACGTCTGCCGCCCGGTGGCCTCGACGACGAGCTCGCGGATGCTGAGGCCGCGCTCGGCGGCGAGGGCCCGCCACCGGCGGACGACCTCACCGCGGTCGCCGCGGAACTGCGCGCGGCCCTTGGAGACGCCCTCGCCGAGGTCGGGTTCGACGTCGGGCAGCGGGCCGTCGGGATCGTAGGCCGACAGGTCCCGCCCCCAGAAGCCCTCCAGGTAGGCGATGGCGTTCTGCGGGCTGACCTGCGCGCGGCGGATCTCCAGGGCGCGCTCGGCCGCGTCCTCGTCGGTGTCGCCGAGGACGTAGGTGACCGCGGGCAGGATCTTCAGCTCGTCCGGCCGCCGCCCGTACCGGGCCAGGCGGCTCTTGACGTCCTTGTAGAAGGCGCGGCCCTCGTCGAGGGTGCCGTGCCTGCTGAAGATCACGTCGGCGTCGGCGGCGGCGAACTCGCGGCCCTCGTCGGAGTCGCCCGCCTGGATGATGACCGGGTGGCCCTGCGGGCCGCGCGGGGTGGTGAAGCGGCCGGTGATGTCGAACTCGCGGCCGTGGTGGGCGAACGCGCCCGCGCCGGGGCGGACGAACTCTCCCGCCTCGGCGTCGGCGAGCACGTCCTCGTCCGCCCAGGAGTCCCACAGCTCGCGGGCGGTGTGCAGGAACTCGGCCGCGCGGGTATAGCGGTCCGCCTCGTCGAGGAAGCCGCCGCGCCGGAAGTTCTCGCCGGTGAAGGCGTCGTAGCTGGTGACGACGTTCCAGGCCGCGCGGCCCTCGCTGAGGTGGTCGAGGGTGGCGAGCCGGCGCGCCACGTCGTAGGGCTCGTTGAACGTCGAGTTGACGGTGGCGGCGAGGCCGAGGCGGGTGGTGACGGCGGCCAGCGCGGACAGGACCGTCAGCGACTCGGGCCGCCCCGCCACGTCCAGGTCGTGGATGCGGCCCTTCAGTTCGCGCAGCCGCAGGCCCTCGGCGAGGAAGAAGAAGTCGAACTTGCCGCGCTCGGCGGTCCTGGCGAGGTGCTCGAACGACGCGAAGTCGATCTGGCTGGCCGAGCGGGGGTCGGACCAGACGGTGGTGTTGTTGACGCCCGGGAAATGGGCCGCTAGATGGATCTGCTTGACGGGCACTACGAAGGCTCCTTCAACTTGGTGAGAAGGTCGGCCGGGACGGTCGGCGGCTCGCCGGGAGGCTCGCCGGAGGGCAGTCGCGGGATGGCGGCCGGTGTCGGTGCCGAGCACACGGCCGGGTCATGGGGCGTGCCTCTCTCGGGGCGCGCCGAAGCGGCCCTCGCCTCAGGGAACCCCTGCGGGTCCCGCGCTTGCGGCGCCCGTCGCGCCGCCAGGTCGTCCCCCAGGGGGGCGCCTTGCGCGGGAGCGAGGGTTGCCGGCCGGTACAGCCGGGGCTTCCGGTCGGCACGCATTACCTACTTTTAGGGTAGGAAAACTAGATTTAGGAGTCAACCATCCTTTTCCTTCTCGTTCGATTGGTATTCTCCGACGCTCCGCCGCACCCCTGGGAGCCGGTGGCCGTCACCGGCGATCCCGAGCGTCCGGCGGCTGGGTGATGGGACGAACCGGACCGGCACTCCCGCGACGGCGGGCGCGTCGCCCTCGCGCCCGTGCGGATCGAGCCGGACGAGGTCATCGGCCCGCACGCTGCGGAAGCCCGGCTCGGACGGGCGGCGGGGGGCCGGAAGACCTGCGCCTCAGTGCCGTCGTTCACATTCCCAAGTAAACTGGTAGAGATTATTGACTTTCGGACAGGCCCCATGTTTGCATCGGGACTGACACCTTGTCCTGTTCACCCGTTTTCACCCGGTGCCGCCCCTTCAGGGGCGGCCCGTCACCCCCGGAGCGCGCCCATGACCGAGATCCTGCCGAACCAGGCGCTGGACCCCGCCAGGTTCCGCCAGGCCCTCGCCCTGCACGCCGCCGGCGTCGTCGTCATCACCGCGGAGTCGAACGGGGAGCCCGCAGGGCTCACCGCCACGTCCTTCTCCTCGGTCAGCCTCACCCCGCCCCTGGTCTCCTTCTATGTGGACCGTTCCTCCACCACCTGGCCCTCGCTGCGGACCGCGACCCGGTTCGCCGTCAACATCCTCGCCGGGGACCAGGCGGACCTCGCGACGCGCTTCGCCCGGCGCGGCGTCGACCGGTTCGCGCCGCCCACCTCGTGGCGCCCGGACGAGCACGGCAGCCCGCTGCTGGACGGCGCGGGCGCGCACCTGTCCTGCGTCCCCCACTCCACCGTGGACATCGGCGACCACATCCTGGTCGTCGGCCTGGTCACCCGCGCCGACGTGATCGACGGTGAGCGGCCGCTGCTCTACCACCGCGGGCTGTTCGGCCGCTTCCTTCCCCACCGCTGAAGGCGGCGCCCGAAGACGGCGTGAGGGCGTCCCGGCCACACCCCCGTGGGGACGCCCGAACCTCTTGGGAACGCACGAAGCCCGCACCGTTTCTCAACGGTGCGGGCTTCGTCACGAGCGTCCCGGCCGAACCTGGCGCCCTGGGACGAGGCGCCCTGAGACGCAGGTCTTCTAGGAGGCGGCGGCGCCGGCGGCGAGGGCGGCGGCCAGTTGCGGTTCGAGGCGGTCGGCCCAGGCGCCGAGGACCGCCTCGGCGTCGGGGATCTGCGCCTCCAGGAGCGCCAGGCCCGGCGTCGGGACGGTGGCGCCCAGTTCGACCAGGAGGGGCCGCAGGTGCACCTCGACGGCCAGCGCGTGCTTGGGGTCGCCCATCACCAGCAGGGGCAGCGCCACCGTGGACGCCAGGGACCCGCCGGGAAGCCGGTCGAGGAACGCCTTCAGCAGGCCCGTGTAGGTCCCCTTGTAGGTGGGACTGGCCACGAGCAGGACGTCCGCGCCGACGACCGCGTCCAGAGCCTCCTGGAACGCGGCCGAGGGGACGGCGCCGAACAGGTCCGGCGCCAGAACCGACAGGTCGACGGCGGAGGCGGGCACCGTGAGCCCGGCCCGCGCGGCGACCGCCTCGGCGGCCCGCAGCGCCACCTGGAGCGTGCGCGACTGCGCGCGCGGGTTGCCCACCAGCACGACGACGCCGCTCATCGGGCGCCTCCCGCCGCGACCGGGGCGCCGCCGGTGGCGGGCAGCCCCGCGGCGCGCCACGCCCGGAAGCCGCCGTCGACGTCGGTGGCCCGGGTCAGCCCCAGGTCCTGCAGCGCGGCGGCGGCCAGGCTGGAGGTGTAGCCCTCCGAACAGAGCACGATCACCCGCACGTCGTGGCCGGTCGCCTGGGGCAGCCGGGCGTCCGAGGACGGGTCGAAGCGCCATTCCAGGACGTTGCGCTCCACGATCAGCGCGCCGGGCACCTCGCCCTCGTCCGCGCGCTGGGCGGCGGGGCGGATGTCGACCAGGAGCGCGCCGTCCAGTGTCTCGGCGTGCGCCCGGACGGGGTCCAGGCGGTGCAGCCGGGCCCGCGCGGCGGCGAGGATCTCATCGATGGACCGAGGCATGAGGCCAGCATGGCACCCGATTCCATACTAAGTCAATCTGAATTGTTTCCATCCCTGCCGGCTCACCCGCGCCCCGCGTCGCACCGGTGGCGCGGCGCCCGATCAGGTCGGCCCGCTGGGAGAGCGGCGCCCGGCGACCCCGCGCACGACCGTCGCGGTGAAGGCCGCGGCGACCGCCGCGACCAGGCCGAACAGCGCCAGCCCGAGGGCATAGGAGTCGTAGGCCTCGTAGATCGATCCCATGACCAGCGGCGGCACGAACCCGCCGAGCCCGCCGGCCGCGCCGACGACACCGGTGACCGCACCGACCTTGGACGCCGGGGCGAGCGCCGCCACCAGAGCGAACGTCGCGCCGCTCCCCGCGCCGAGCGCGGTCGCCATGGAGAGGAAGGCCAGCGTGCCGACCGGCATCAGCGGCGGCGCGAACGCCTGCACGGACGCCGCCGCCGTCACCGCGGCCAGGACCCCGAACAGCACCCGCACGGCGCCGACCCGGTCCGACAGCCAGCCCCCCAGCGGCCGTGCCAGCACCGCGAGCAGCACGAACCCGGCCATCCGGTTCGCCGCGTCCATCTGGCCGAGCCCGTACTGGTTCTTCAAGTAGGTGGGCAAGTACACGGAGAACGCC
The DNA here is from genome assembly GCF_900659635.1 of Actinomadura roseirufa. Lineage (GTDB taxonomy): Bacteria > Actinomycetota > Actinomycetes > Streptosporangiales > Streptosporangiaceae > Spirillospora > Spirillospora roseirufa. Next base: position 11,329 of record NZ_CAACVB010000082.1, read on the forward strand.
ACGTACCCGCCGAACACGACCGCGTACAGCGCCGACGTCTGCCAGGTGACGCCCAGCCGCGCCGTCCGCGCCAGCCGCCGCCCCAGCGGCTCGGACGGGGCGGAGCGGCCCGGAGCCTCCCGCAGCACCAGTAACGCCGCGACCGCGTACACCGCGAGCAGCACCGCCGTCAGCACGAACGGGAACGCCATCCCGCCCGCGTCCTCCAGCCGCACCGTCGTCAGGGCGCTGATGGCGGTGCCGCCCATGCCCATGCCGAACACGCCGATCGCCAGCCCGCGCCGCCGCGGCGGGAACCACGCGTTGACGAACGGCACCCCGACCGCGAACGCCGTGCCGGCCACGCCGAGGAAGAACCCGCCGGCCAGCAGCGCCTCCAGCGACGAGTGGCCCGCCAGCCCGAGGTACAGGACGGGCACGATCGTCACCGCCGACACCACCGGGAACATCACCCGCCCGCCGAACCGGTCGGTCAGCGCGCCCACCGGGATCCGCCCCAGCGAGCCCACCACGACCGGAACGGCCACCAGCAGCGCCTGCTCGAACGAGGTCAGATGCAGGGAGTCCTTGAACTGGGGGCCGAGCGGACTCAGCAGGGCCCACGCCCAGAAGTTCATGGCGAACCCGAGGGTCGCCATCGCGAGCATTAATCGGGGCCTGCCTTCGGGCTCCCGCCCGCGTTGGGCCACCCTGCCCGGCCCCCGCGCCTCCCGCGTCTCAGTCATCGGACCGCACTCCACGCGTCACCATCGTCACTCCCGGTCACTGACGCCGCGCTCACTTCTCAGCGCCGGGCGTGTCACCGTGGCGCTCGACCGGATCGTCCCGGTGACCCCATCTTCCGGTGCGCGGCATAGCTCGGCCAGGGACCTTGGTCCCGAAACGGAAACGGTTCGCAGGCGGCACCACCCGCCCCGGGACCGGTCTTCCCGGCGGACGTCCCCCGGCGAGTCCCCTCAAGCGGTCCGGTCAGCCGACGCGCCCTCCGAAGAAGACCTGGGTCTCGGTGATCTGCCCGTCCCTGACGGTGCTGAGCTCGACGTTGCGGTACCGGGCACCGGACTCCAGTTCGTACTCGTACAGCAGGAAGACGCCGTCTCCCGCCGCCGGGACGCACGAGAGGATCTCCTGCGAGCGGAACCGGTCCGCCGTCGGGAAGCAGCGCTCGAAGAAGGCGGCCCGGTCGATGCGGTCGTCCTGCGGGCTGGTGAACACGAAGCCGGGGGCGATCAGGCGCTCGGCGGCGGCCCTGTCCTGCGCCATGTAGCTCTCCAGACAGGCCCGGACCACATCGGTGTTCGGCATGCGCTCTCCTTTGTTCCCGCTCGGCGCGGCCCGCCGGAAAAGCGAGACGCCTCTCGGGGACCGACTCCGCCGGCGACGGGAACTCATCGGTGCGCCGGCGCGGCGGCCGTCAGGACGGGGGGACGATCACGACGGTGCACGGGGCGTGGTGGAGCATCGCCGAACTGGTCGCGCCCAGCAGCAGCGGGTCGATCCCCCGGGCGCCGCGGTCCCCGACCACCAGCAGGCCGGCGGCCTCCGCCTCCTCCAGCAGCACCTCCCGCGGACGCTCCAGCCGCAGCACCGTCTCGACCTTCACCTCCGGGTACTTGCCCGACCAGGGGCCGATGACCCGCTCCAGCATGGCCGCGCGGGTCCGCTCCAGCCGCTCCCGGTCGGAGAACAGCGCGAGTTCCGCCTCGTCCACGGCCCCCGGCTCCCAGCAGCCGTACACCGCGCGCAGCGGAAGGCCGCGCAGCGCCGCCTCCTCGAACGCGAAGCCGAGGGCGGCGTCGCCGCCCGCCGAGCCGTCCACGCCCGCGACGACCGGGCGGTCCCCGCCGCCGCCGTCCCGGGCGACGACCACCGGGCGGCGGGCACGGGCCGCCAGCCGCAGCACCGACGGCCGCACGGGGCCCCGGCCGGGCTCGTGCGAGCCGACCACGATCATCTCCGACTCCCGCGCCTCGTGCAGCAGCGCCTCCTGGACGGGCCCGCTCATCAGCCGGGTGCGGACGGTCACCCCCGCGTCCAGTTCGCGGGCGCGGGACGCGCCGTGCTCCAGCAGGTTCTCCCCCACCCGCCTGACGACCATCTCGACCTCCGGATCGATATGGCCGTCGGGATAGGGCCAGTGCCAGCAGTGGCACATCACGAGCGGACGCTCGCGCAGCCCGGCCTCCTCGACCGCCCACCGCAACGCGGCGTCGTTCTCCTCGGACCCGTCGTAGCCGACCAGGACCGACTGCGGCCCCTTCGCGCTCATCGCGGCCTCCTCCCCCGCACTCCATCTCCGCCCGGGGGGCACCCCTTCACTATCACCCCGTTCATGCCCCCGAATCCGTAAAACCTTGGCCTCGGACCCGTCGGCGGAGCCGTGGAACGGGCACCCGCGGGCAAGGAACCGGGCCCTGACGGCTTACGATGACGGAGTGGGCGGTGCGCGGTTACTGGTCGTGGAGGACGATCCGGACGTCGGCGCCGAACTGGTCGGGGCGCTGAACGACCACGGCTACCGTGCGTCCCTGGCGGTCACGGCGAGTGAGGCGATGAGCGCGGTCGCCGGCCGTCCACCGGAGCTGATCTTCCTGGATCTCGGGCTGCCCGACATGGACGGCGTCGGGCTGTGCGGGCGGCTGCGCCACGTGCTGCCGCGGACCCCGATCGTGGTGGTCACCGCGCGGGCGCGGGAGGTCGAGGTCGTGATCGCGCTGGACGCGGGCGCCGACGACTACGTGACCAAGCCGTTCGGCCTGAACGAGCTGCTGGCGCGGGTGCGGGCGCAGCTGCGCCGCCACGCGCACCACGGCGCGGACCCGATCGTGGTCGGCGCGCTGCGGCTCGAACCGGCCGCCCGGCGGGCCCACCTCGCCGGCGCCGAGCTCCTCCTGCGGCCCCGCGAGTTCGACCTGCTGCTCGCGCTGGTGTCCCGCGCCGGGGACGTCGTGCCGCGCGAACGGCTGATGCGCGAGGTCTGGGGCCCGGACTGGTTCGGCGACGCCAAGACCCTCGACGTGCACGTGTCGGGGCTGCGGCGCCGGCTCGAGGCCGGGGACGGCTCGGCCGGCCGGATCTCCGCGGTGCGGGGCCGCGGGTACCGCTACATCGCCGAGCCGTAGTTCGCCGCCGCCCCCGCCTTCGGCAGGAACAGCGTGAACGCGGCGGGCGGGTGCCGGGCGGCCGCCAGCCGCCCGCCCTCCGCCTCCGCGAGCGAACGCGCGAGCGCGAGCCCGATCCCGTGCCTCCCGCCGTACGGCCCGGGAGGTCGCCGGGCGAAGACGTCCACCGCTCCCGGCGGCCCGGTGCCGTGGTCGGCGACCTCCACCGCCACGGCGAGCCCGCGCTCCCGGACCGTGATGACGACCTCGCCCGCGCCGTGGACGAGGGCGTTGTCGAGTAGGACGTCGAGGATCTGGTGCAGCGCGGCGGGCGCGGCGCGGACCTCCGGCGAGCGGCCCGGGACCCGGACGGTGAGCCGGCGCCCGGCGGACGCCGCCCGCGGCAGCCACCGTCCCCACGCGTCCTCCACCAGCCGGTGGACGTCGATGAGCTCGCGGGTCTGCTGGTCACGGGCGAGCCGCAGCAGGTCGTCGATGGTCACGGCGAGACGCCGGGTCCGCCGCACGGCCGTCCGCACCGCGGTGGCGAGATCGGCGCGCGGACGGTGCAGCGCGGCCTCCAGCCCGAGCATGACCGCGGTGACGGGGGTGCGGAGCTGGTGGGCGACATCGGCGCTGAAGGCCCGTTCCCGCGCGAACAGCGCGCTGAGGCGGCGGCCCGCGTCGGCGAGCGCCGCCGCGGCCAGGTGCGCCTCGCGCGGGCCGCCGTCCAGGACCGGGGCGGCGAAGTCGCCCTCCCCGAACCGGCGCGCGGCCACGCCGAACTGGGCCAGCGGGCGGGTCGCCAGCGCCGCGACCCGCCGCGCCGCCAGCAGCGCGACCAGCAGCAGGAGCAGCGCCGCGGCGCCGATGAGCGCCCACGCCCGCTCGGCGCGATGCGAGATGGCGGCATAGGACGTGCCGACGCGCAGGGTGCGGTCGGCGGGCAGCGGCGCCGACACGACGAGCTGGCCGTCCTCCACCGCGTCCCCGGCCCGCCCGGACCGCGCGGCGGCGGCGACGGCCGAGCGGCTCGGGCCCGTCCCGGCGAAGCGGCGCCCGCCGGAGCCGTAGAACCCGACCTTCAGCCCCGAGGGCGCGTCGCGCGCGGACGCGTCCGAGCCCAGCATGCCGTTGGCCTGCCGCTCCAGGCGGATGATCGCCTCGTCGCGGTAGAGGCGCTGGGTGGTGACGGCCAGCGGGACGTCCGCGAGCAGCAGCGCCAGCACCGCGACGCCGATGTTCGCCAGGAGCACCGAGCGGCGCAGCGGAGCCCGCCCCCGGGTCCGCCTCACGGCCGGTCCCGGACGATGCCGGCGGGGCCCGCGCCCGCGCCGCGCGACCGGTAGACGATGTAGGGGCGGACCGCGTAGCCCAGCGGCGCCGCGAACGCGTGCACCAGGCGGCTGAACGGCCAGAGAGTGAACAGGGCCATGCCGAAGAGGGTGTGCGCCTGGAACAGCAGCGGCGCGTGCGCCATCGCCGGGACGTTCGGATCCAGCTCGAACAGGCTCCTGAACCACACCGAGACGCCCAGCCGGTAGTCGTAGTCGCCGGTCAGCGGCTCGACCAGGGTGGCCGCCAGCCCGGCGACCAGCGCCCCGGCGAGCACGGGATAGAGCAGCCGGTCGTCGCGGCGGGTGGCGGCCCGCACCGCGCCCTCCCGCACCCGCCGCCACAGCAGGATGGCCAGCCCGGTGACCGCCGCCAGGCCCGCCGCGCCACCGACGACCAGCGCGTTCAGCCGGTACAGCGACTCCGAGGCGTGCAGCCGCTCGGTCACCGCCTCGGGGACGAGCAGGCCGACGATGTGCCCGCCGATGACGAACAGCAGGCCGACGTGGAACATCGGGCTGCCGATGCTCAGCAGCCGGCTCTCGTGCATCTGGCTGGACCGGGTCGTCACGCCGAAGCGGTCGTAGCGGTACCGCCAGGCCGTCCCGGCGACGAAGAGCACCAGGACGATGTAGGGCAGGACGCCCCAGACGGCGATCTGCAGGTGTTTCACCGGGGAACCCCTTCCGTCCTGCCCACCGTCTCGACCGGCGGGCCGGTCCGGGCGAGCGTGCGGAGGGCGCGGCGGTCGGCCGCGCCCGCCTCGGGCAGCGTCGCGCAGACCGCGTCCAGGACGGGCGCGTAGACGCTGTTGTGGTCGTGCAGGGCCAGCCGCAGCAGCTCGGCGCCGGGGCGGTGCCGAGCCAGCAACGACAGCCCGGGTACCGGGCACCGGGCGGCGAACTCCAGCATGAGCGGCAGGAAGTCGGGCAGCTCGGCGGCGTCCGGCGCCCACCCCTCGGCCCGGTACCCGGCTTTGATCGCGGCGAGGGCGGCGCCGCGGTTGCGTGTGTCGCCGTCGGTGTAATAGGTCATGAACAGGGTGCGGCGGCGGCTGCGGTCGAACGTGACGACGTAGCGCTCCTCGCGCTCCAGCGGCGGCGTCGCGCGCTCCCGCTCGGCGAACCGGCGCAGCGCGCCGGCCGCCGGGCTCTCCGCGCCGGCCAGCGACTCGGCCACCAGCGACAGCGTCCGCGGCCAGCCGGGCCCCGGGTAGTCCAGCAGCAGCGACGCCGACTGCCAGATGATCGGCTCGATCACCGTTCGTCCTCGGGGGTCGCGGGGGTCGCGGGGAACAGCCCGGCCGGGCGGCCCCGGCCGTTCCAGTTGAGCAGGTTGACCCGGCCGCGGAGCCGGTCGGCGACGGCCCGCGCCCCCGGACGGGCGAGCGGGGCGTGGAAGGACTCCCCGTCCGGGGGCGCGCCGCCGGGTGGGAACGCCGGCTCCAGCATCCCGGGGCCGCCCGCGCCATCGAGGCTGCACCCCTCCAGCGCCGCGTGCTCCACCGTCCGGGCGTCGTAGGCGGTGGGGATCACGTAGCGCTCGTCGTACTTGGCGAGCGCCAGCAGCCGGTACATCTCCTCGATGCCGTGCGCGTCCATGCCGGCGCTCCGCGCGATCTCCGGGTCCTCCGCCTCGCCCAGGTTCACCCGGCGCATGTGCGCGCGCATCGCCGCGAGGCGCCGCAGCGCGGCGGTCACCGGCTCCGGGTCGCCCGCGGTGAACAGCTCGGCGAGGTAGGAGACGGGGATCCGCAGGCTCTCGATGGCGCCGAAGAGATTGCCGGCGTCCTCACCGTCGTGGCCCGTGCCGGCCAGCGCGTCCACGATCGGCGACAGCGGCGGGACGTACCAGACCATCGGCATCGTCCGGTACTCGGGGTGCAGCGGGAGCGCGACCCGGTAGCGGCTGATCAGCGCGTGGACGGGCGACCGGCGCGCCGCCTCGACCCAGTCGTGCGGGACGCCGCTCGCCTCCGCCGCCTCGGCCACCGCCGGGTCGTGCGGATCCAGGAAGCAGCCGAGCTGCGCCGGGTAGAGGTCCTTCTCGTCGGGCACCGACGCCGCCTCGCCGACCAGGTCCGGGTCGTAGAGGATCACCCCGAGGTACCGGAGGCGTCCCACGCACGTCTCGGAGCAGACGGTCGGCTCCCCCGCCTCCAGCCGCGGATAGCACAGGGTGCACTTCTCGGCCTTGCCCGTCTGGTGGTTGAAGTAGACCTTCTTGTACGGGCAGCCGGTCACGCACATCCGCCAGCCGCGGCAGCGGTCCTGGTCGACCAGGACGATCCCGTCCTCGATCCGCTTGTACATCGCGCCCGACGGGCACGAGGCGACGCAGGACGGGTTGAGGCAGTGCTCGCAGATGCGCGGCAGGTAGAACATGAACGCCTGCTCGTACTCCAGCCGGACGTCGTCGCCGACCTTGCGCAGCAGCGGGTCGCCCGCCAGGTGCTCGGGTCCGCCGCCGAGGTCGTCGTCCCAGTTGGGCCCCCAGGTGATCGCGGTGGGCTCGCCGTCGATCAGGGACCGGGGCGGGGCGGTGGGGAGGTCGTCGCCCAGCGGGGCGCCGATCAGGTTCTCGTAGTCGTAGGTCCAGGGCTCGTAGTAGTCGTCGAGCCGCGGCAGCTCCGGGTTGGCGAACAGCCGGGCGAAGCGGCGGACCCGCCCGCCGGCGCGCGGCACCAGCCGGCCGCCGCGCAGCTCCCAGCCGCCCTTCCAGCGGTCCTGGTCCTCGTAGCCGCGCGGGTACCCCTGGCCCGGCCGGGTCTCCACGTTGTTGAACCACGCGTACTCGGTGCCGGACCGGTTCGTCCACGTCTGCTTGCAGGTGACGGAGCAGGTATGGCAGCCGATGCACTTGTCGAGGTTCATGACCATCGCGATCTGCGCCATGACGCGACGGGGCGCGCGGCCGCGGGGGGCGCGGGGTGCCATCAGTAGCTCACCTCCTGGGAGCGGCGCCGGATCACCGTGACCGCGTCCCGCTGGTTTCCGGTGGGACCGTAGTAGTTCGGTGCGAAGGAGAGCTGCGCGTGCCCGCCGATCAGGTGCGTCGGCTTGATCAGCAGCTTGGTGAGCGCGTTGTGCACGCCGCCGCGCCGGCCCGTCGCCTCCGACTTGGGCACGTTCACGATGCGTTCCTGCACGTGGTACATGAACACGGTGCCCTCGGGCATCCGGTGCGAGACCACGGCCCGCGCGACCACCACGCCGTTGGCGTTGACGGCCTCGATCCAGTCGTTGTCGGCGACGCCGATCGCCGCCGCGTCCGGCACGCTGACCCAGATCACGGGCCCGCCGCGCGCCAGCGTCTGCATCAGCAGGTTCTCCTGGTACTCCGAGTGGATCGACCATTTGGAGTGCGGGGTGATGTACCGGACGGCCACGGCGCGGTCGCCGTCCCGGCCCCGGCGGGCGTCACGGCCGGTGTCGCGGCCCTCGCCGAGCGCGGCCATGTCCAGCGGCGGCCGGTAGACGGGGAGCTGCTCGCCGTACTCGGCGATCCAGTCGTGCTCCAGGTAGAAGTGCTGGCGCCCGGTGAGGGTGTGCCAGGGTTTGGCGTGCTCGGTGTTGATGGTGAACGGGGCGTAGCGGCGGTCCGGCGCCTCCTTGCCCGACCACTCGAAGCTCGCGCCGACCTGCACCGGGCGGTCCTGGGTGTCGGTGAACACCACGCGCCGTTCGGCGACCGAGGCGCCCAGCTCCGCCAGCCCGGACGCGGGGCCGACCTGCTCGGCGAGCCGCGCGAACCCCTCGGCGGCGATGCGGCCGTTCGTGGTGCCCGACAGCGCGAGGATCGCCTCGCAGAACTTGACGTCGGTGTCGAGCAGCGGCCGCCCGGCGGCGGCGCCCGCGGCGACCGTCCCCGACCGCGATCCGAGCCACGCGACCTCCGGCGCGGGGTCGACGGTGACGCCCTTGACCGTCATGCCGTGCTTCTCGGCCAGCGGCCCGAACGAGGCGAGCCGGTCGGCGACGGCGGTGTAGTCCCGCTCGACGAGGGCCAGCGACGGCAGGTTCCGCCCGGCGGCGATCGGCACGGTGGCCGACACGGCGGGCGTCCCGTCGGGGCGCTGCTCCCGCCAGTCCCGCACGCGCCCGCCGGGCTGCGCGAGCTCGCCGCGGGTGTCGTGCTGCAGCGCCGTCGCGACCAGGTCGTGCGCGGTGTCGAGCCGGCCCACGGCCAGCCGGCTGAACGCCCGCGCCAGCCCGTGGAAGATCTCGAAGTCCGTGCGGGTCTGCCAGGGCGGGCTGATGGCCGGGGAGAACGCGTGCACGTAGGGGTGCATGTCGGTGCTGGACAGATCGTGCTTCTCGTACCACGTCGCGGCGGGCAGGACGAGGTCGGCGTGCAGGGTGGTGGAGGTCATGCGGAAGTCCAGCGCCAGCAGCAGGTCGAGCTTGCCGCGCGGGCCGTCCTCGCGCCAGGTCACGTCGCGGGGGCGTTCCCCCTCGCCCGCCTCGCCCGCCGCCGCGTTGTCGTCGGCGCCCAGCAGGTGGCGCAGGAAGTACTCGTTGCCCTTGGCGGACGACCCGATCAGGTTCGCGCGCCATACCGTCAGCACGCGCGGCCAGTTCTCCGGGGCGTCCGGGTCCTCGCACGCGAACCCGAGCCGTCCGGCGGCCAGTTCCGCCGCCGCCCACCGGCCCGGGTCGGCATTTTCCTCCGCGATGGCGCGGCCCAGGTCGAGCGGGTTGGCCGCGAAGGTCGGGTAGGACGGCATCCATCCCAGCCGCGCCGACTGCGCCACCAGGTCGGCGGTGTGCCGGCCAGCGAACAGGCCCGAGCCGGTGGGCGAGGACATCGCCTCCGCGGAGAACCGCTCGTACCGCCACTGGTCGGTGTGCACGTACCAGTACGGGGTGCCCGCCATCTGCCGGGACGGGCGCACCCAGTCCGCGGCGGTGGAGAGCTGCTGCCACCCGGCCAGGGGGCGCACCTTCTCCTGCCCCACGTAGTGGGCCCAGCCTCCGCCGTTCACCCCCTGGCACCCGGTGAGCAGCAGCAGCGACAGGAACGACCGGTAGATCGTGTCGGAATGGAACCAGTGGTTGGTGCCCGCCCCCATCACGATCATGGCGCGGCCCCGGCTGCGCTCGGCCGTGTCGGCGAATTCCCGCGCGATGTGCACGACGCGTCCCGCGGGGACGGAGGTGATCCCCTCCTGCCACGCCGGGGTGCAGGGCTCGGACGCGTCCTCGTACCCGTCCGGCCACACGCCGGGCAGGCCCGGCCGCGGCACGCCGTACTGGGCGAGGAGCAGGTCGAACACGGTCGTGGCCAGCGTGCCGCCCACCTGCCGGACCGGCACGCCGCGGCGCGTGACGCCGCCCTCGACGTCGAAGCGCGGCAGCAGCACCTCGACGGAGTCGCCGCCCTCGCCCGCGTGCAGCGTCAGACGCGGCCGGACGCCGCCGAGGTCGAGGTTCCACCGGCCCGCGCCCTCCCGCGCCCAGCGGTGGCCCAGCGTCCCGTCCGGCGCCACGAGGTCGCCGGTCCGGTCGTCCACCAGGACGGGCTGCCACTGCGCCGCCTCGTCGCCGGTGCCGGTGTCCAGCCCCGCGTCGGCGGCCGTCACGAACGGGCCCGGCGTCAGCTGCCCGTCCGGACCGGGCCGCAGGGACACGAGGAAGGGCAGGTCGGTGAACCTGCGCACGTAGTCCGTGAAATAGGGAACGGTCCGGCGAACGAAGAACTCGGTGAGGATGACGTGGCCCATCGCCATCGCCAGCGCCCCGTCCGTCCCGGGATGGGGGTGCAGCCACTCGTCGGCGAACTTGGTGGAGTCGGCGTAGTCCGGCGAGACCACCACGACCTTCTGGCCCCGGTAGCGGGCCTCGGCCATCCAGTGCGCGTCCGGGGTCCGGGTGACCGGCACGTTGGACCCCCACAGCATCAGGTACGCCGCGTCCCACCAGTCCGCCGACTCCGGTACGTCCGTCTGGTCCCCGAACACCTGCGGGGAGGCGATCGGCAGGTCCGCGTACCAGTCGTAGAACGACAGCATCGGCGCCCCGATCAGCGACATGAACCGGGCGCCCACCGCGTGCGAGGCCATCGACATCGCCGGGATCGGCGAGAACCCCGCCACCCGGTCCGGCCCGTACTCGGCGATCGTGTGGACGTGCGCGGCGGCGGCCATCTCCAGCGCCTCGTCCCACCCGACCCGCACCAGCCCGCCCTTCCCGCGGGCCCGCTGGTAGCGCCGCCGGCGCTCGGGGTCGCCGGTGACCTCCGCCCACGCGGCCACCGGGTCGCCCGTCCGCCGCCGCGCCTCCCGGTACATCTCCAGGAGGACGCCCCGGACGTGCGGGTACCGGATCCGCGTCGGCGAGTAGGTGTACCAGGAGAACGACGCGCCGCGGGGGCAGCCGCGGGGCTCGTACTCGGGACGGTCGGGCCCGACGCTCGGGTAGTCGGTCTGCTGGGTCTCCCAGGTGATCAGGCCATCCTTGACGTAGACCTTCCACGAACACGACCCGGTGCAGTTCACGCCGTGCGTCGAGCGGACGACCTTGTCGTGCGCCCACCGCTCCCGGTAGGGCGAGTCGTTGACGTCCTGATCGTCCCGGTAGACCACCCGCAGGTCCGGTGAGGTCCGCGTCCGCTGCAGCAGCCGTCCCGCCTTCAGCAACCGCTCGGCGGTGGCACGCTCCCATTCCTGACGGGCTTTGCGTCTCGCCACGGCGACCCTCTCCCTCCATGGGCGCAGAGCCGGCGCGGGGCACGGCGATCCGCTCGAATGAGTCCGCCCGGCGCGGCCTGGCACACCGGTCGCGCGCCGACCGTGTATGAACTTCACGCCGACTGACTAATGAAGTCAAGCTTCTTTACGGTCCCCTAACCTTGGCTGGCATCCTCCGCCAACGGCCACGATCGTGACCTCGTGAAAACGGCGTCTCCTGCCCGCGATAAAGCACCCGGGCAGAGAATTCCACAATGTGGAAACCCCGTGACCGAGGCCCGCAGGCGCAGGTGGGCGAGGGGCGGCTCGACCAGACGCGGGCTCCGTGCCCCGTCCCGGTGGCTCCACGCGGGGGTGGCGGAGCTCCACGACGAGCCTCGGTGCGCGGCGAGGCGGGCGTCTCGCTCCATGGACTTCACCGAGGGTGACGTTGAGCCTGGCCAGCGGCCTGCTGGGAGGGAGACCGCCCAGCAACGGCAGGAGGTCACGTGCGGTCGTCTCGGCGTCCCTTCAGGCCCCGCGTGCATCTGGGCGTGCAGCAGAACGCACGAGGAGAGGAGGCTGGCCCCGGCGGCGTTCTCCGGGGCCGCTTGGAGCGCCTCCTGGACTAGGGAGAGCGCGCAAATATGTCGCCTGAAGGCTCATGTTGTGGATGATGAACAGTTCCATAGATCGCGCACTTCCGCGTATGCGCGAGGGCATAATGGCCGCCCCGCAGGGACGACGCCCGGCGGCCGGCATCGATGAGCAGAGGACTCGGCGCCCCGCCCGCGACACCGAACACCGTTGGCCATATGCGGGGAGTGGTCAGAACGGTCCGCCCGTGATGGACTGGCGGGGTGTCCGATCCCATGACCGTCGCCATCGCCACCGCCATGGCGGGCAAGGCCGTCGAGGTCGCGGGCGAGCCGGTGCGCGCCGCCGTGGCCGAGTTGTCCCGCCGGGTCCGCGAGCGCTTCCGCGGCCGCCCGGCCGACGAGGAGGCGCTGGCCCGGGCCGCCGAGGACGCCTCGCCCCCCGAGCGGATCGAGCGGATCGAGGTCCTTCAGGGCGCGGTCCGCCGCCTGCTGGACGAGGACTCCGCGTTCGCCGCCGAGGTCGAGACCGTCTGGAACCAGGCCCAGACGCTGGCCCGCGCGTCCGAGGACGGCGTCGTCAACGTGTTCAGCGGCCACGCGAGCAGGGTCGTCCAGCTCCGCGACGTGCAGGGCGACCTGAACATCGGCTGAGCACCCGTGCAGGACGCCCGGCGCCCGGCGCGGGCTCAAGCCAGGGCGGCGCCGCCGGCCACGGGCGCGGCGCCCGCCGTCACCGCTCCACCGGTTCGCGCTGCCCGGAGCCGCCGGCCTCCCGGTCGAACCGGACCCCGGCGAGCACCGCGGCGACCACGACGCAGCCGCCGAGGGCACCGGCCGCGGACGGCACCTCACCGAGCAGCGCCCACGTCCACAGCGGCGTCATGGGGGCGTCGAGGACGTCCATCAGCGCCGCGTCCCTGGAGGGCACGCGGCCCGAGCCGAGGACGAGGCACACCCGTCCCAGCCCGAGCGTCACGACTCCGAACAGGGCGCACACCAGCAGATCGCGGGCCCCGCCCTCGAACCGCCCGGCGAAGGGCACGACGACGACGCCGCTGAGCAGGCACGCCAGGCCGGAGGCGGCGAGCATCGGCGTGTCACGGTGCGCGCGGGCGATGAGGATGACCCCCGCCACACAGCAGGTCATGAGCAGCGCCAGCCCCATGCCCAGGGCGTCCCCGGCGCCGAGCCCGCCGCCCGTCATGATCGCCACACCGGCGACCACCGCCAGGCCGCAGAACCAGAACAGCCGGGACGGGCGGCGGCGCAGGAACGCCCAGTGGAACAGGCCGACGATGATCGGGATCGTCGCGTACACGACCGAGACGTTGACGACGGTGCCCACCCGATAGGCGACGACGATGCTCGTCATGCCGACCGTGAACAGGGCCGCCACGGTCAGTGCGGGCCAGGTGAGACCGCGCCGGTCGAACAGGCGCTGCCCGGTGAAAACGCGGGCGACGACCCAGATCGACAGGGCACCGAACACGCCCCGGACGAACAGGACCTCCGGCAGCGGCAGGGACACGGCCCTGGTGAAGACGCCTATGGTGCTGAAGGACGCCGCCGATCCGAGCATCAGCAGCACCCCGTAGGCGCGCTCGCCGCGCGCTTCCCGCCCGGTCCCGGGTTCCCTGACTTCGATCGAGCTCACCGCGACGGTCCCCGTTCCGTAGGCTTTCCGAAAGGGCGGATTGGGAAGAAGGGCGAGCTAAAGGGCGTCTCCCGGCATCTGTCGCGCGGAACGCGCCCTGCGGTGCTGCGCCGCCTTGGCCCGGTTGCCGCAGGCGGCCATGTCGCACCAGCGGCGGCGGCGCCCCGCCGAGTGGTCGAAGAACCGGCCGCTGCAGTCGGTGCCCGCGCAGATCCGCAGCCGGTCGCGCAGGTCACTGCCGAGAATCTCGGCGGCGTCCAGTGCGATCGCGACGAGGGCGTCCCGGGCGCCGCCGGGCGCGCCCGCCGGGCGCAGCGCCGGCACGCCCCCGCTCAGGTCGAGCCTGGGCGGGCGGCCCGCGGACAGCGCGAGCCATTCGTTCACCGTGCCGGCGGCCTCGGCGGGGAACCGCTCGCCGCCCACCACCGCGCCGATGCCGGCGTCGATGGCCTCGCGCAGCCGCACCGCGTCCTCGAGCAGCGCCCCGTCCACGTCGGGACGGCCGGGGACGAGCTCGGCGGCACGCAGCCACGCGGCCAGGTCGGACGGCCGTTCGAGCAGCTCCCGGCCGCCGGCGAACCGATAGCGGCGGGTGTTGACGAAGTCCACGCTCGGACGCCCGCCGTACCACACCCACCCGAGCCGAGATCGCGCACCAGACATAACCACATATTAGGTTACGCGCGCCCTGGACGCATCCCCGGGCCATAAGTAACCATACATAGGGTTACTCGCCGGGTGGGTCCTTCTCCCGGCCGTCCGCCGAGAGGAGCGTGCGCGATGACAGAGGACGTGGACGAGGCCGCCCCGCGCGGCCGGTCGAGGCCGTGGCTGCTTGTGTGGCTGCTCGCCCTGGGGATGTTCGCGATCGGTACCGACCTGTTCATCGTCTCGGGGCTGCTGCCCACGCTCGGGCGCGACCTCGGGCTGTCCGAGGGGGCCGCGGGACAGACGGTGACGGCGTTCGCCATCACCTACGCGGTCGCCGCCCCGCTGCTGACCGGCGCCGCCGCGCGGGCCGACCGCCGCGCGCTCCTGCCGGGCGTGCTGCTGGTCTTCGCCGCCGGGAACCTCGTGTCGGCGACGGCGTCGTCGTTCGCCCTGCTGCTGGCCGGCCGGATCCTGACCGGCGCGGCGGCCGCGCTCTTCGCGGCCACGGCCTCGGCCGTCGCCGCCCGGATCACTCCGCGCGACCGGCGCGGGCGCGCCCTCGGCATCGTGTACGCGGGCATGACCAGCGCCATCGCGATCGGCGTCCCGCTCGGCAGCGCGATCGGGAACGTGAGCTCGTGGCGCTGGGCGTTCGGCTTCGTCGTCCTGCTGTCGCTCGGCACCGCGGCCGGGCTGGCGGCGTGCCTGCCGCCGCTGCCCGGCACGGCGGCGGCGAGCCTGCGGCGCCGCCTCGCGGCCGCGCGGATCCCGCACGCGCCGACGGCGATGCTGACGACGACGCTGTGGGTGGTCGGGACGTTCGTCGTGTACACCTACCTCGGCACGCTGCTGGACGACCGGACGCACGCGACCCCGTCACAGCGGACCTGGCTGCTGCTGCTCTTCGGCGTCGGGAGCTTCGCCGGGGTCATGGTGGGCGGGCGGCTCGCCGACCGCCTCGACGCCACGCGCGCGCTGGCCGGGTCGATCATCGTCCTCGCCGTGGTGCTCGCCGCGCTGGAGGCGGCGCTGCGCTCCCCCGCCGCCGCCGGAGCGGGGCTCGTCCTGTGGGGACTGGTGCACTGGGCGTCCTTCCCGCTGATCCAGCATCGCCTGATCACGATCGGCGGCCGGGACTCCGACATGCTGCTCGCGCTGAACAACAGCGCGGTCTACCTCGGGCAGACCGTGGCCGCCGTCACCGGCGGCCTGCTGGTGAACGCCGGGGCGCTCGGCGGGCTTCCGCTCGCCGGGACCGGTTTCCAGATCGCCGCCGTGGCCGTGCTGGCCGCCGGCGCCGCCGGGCACCGGGCCCGCGCCCGCGCCCGTCGTCAGGAGGCGCCGGATCCGGTGCCCGCGAAAAGCGTATAACCCGCGCAATGGGTAGCTTCCGGGCGGACGCGATGGTGCCCGAACGGAACGAGGAAGGAATGGAGCGGTCCAGCAATGGCCGTCCCGGACTCCCGATGATGAATCTGCGTCGCCTCAGATATTTCTCCCTGCTCGCCCGCGAACTCCATTTCGGACGAACCGCGGAACTCCTGGGAATCACCCAGTCCGCGCTGTCGCAGCAGATCAAGGCATTGGAAGGTGATATCGGAACCGACCTTATCCTGCGGCGCGGTGCCCGTGGGCTCGAACTGACCCGGGCCGGGCGCGCCCTGGCCGCGGAGGCGCACGCGATCCTCGGCCGCTGCGAGCATCTCGTCGCCCGTGTCCGGGAGATCGGCGCGGGCCGGATGGGGACGCTGAGCGTGTCCTTCAGCCCCTCGGGACCGCTGCTGGGCCAGCGCGACTTCATGGAGAGGTTCACCACCCGCTATCCGGGGATCGAGATCTCGACGAGCCTCGGGTGCACGGCCCGCAACGTGGAGCGGCTCCTCGACCGGGACGTCGACGTCGCGTTCGTGCGGCAGGTCGCCGGGCCGCCGCCGGTCCACTCGCTCGTGCTGAGCGAGCCCGAGCTGGTCGCCGTGCTGCCGCCCGGTCATCGGCTGGCCGACGCCCCGCTGATCGACCGCGGCCAGCTGCGCGGCGAGCCGGCGGTGCTGTGCGCCCGCCACCTCGGCGCCGAGGTCTACGACCACGTCATCGAGCAGGTGTGGGGCGGCTCGGGGCCGCGCGCCGTCCGCGAGGAGCCCGACCACGAGAACGTGTTCGCGGCCGTGCGGCAGCACCGGGGCGTGGCCGTGCTGGACCGGCCCGTCGCCGAGGACGGCGAACGCGACGGGATCGTCACGCGCCGGTTCGCCCCGCCCGTCCCGCGGGCCGGCGTGTGCCTGGCCTGGCATTCGGACCGCGTCGACCCCGTGGTGCGAAGCCTCGTCGATCTGGCCAAGGAGCACCGGCATTTCATTCGCACTCGAAAAAGAGGCCGCCCGCAGCGGAGATAAGCAGGGTCTAATGGCTGCATAAGGGCTGCTAATTGACTCGGCCTCGAAGCTCTCACTACGTTCGGCTTACCGTCGTGATTCGGAGAGGAGTTCACCACGTGAAGTCGAGTGAGAGCCAATCCGCCATCCCATATCCGTTCGACTCCCCGGACGGGCTCGACCTGCATCCGCATTATGCGGAGCTCCGCGCCAAGGACGAGCTGACCCGCGTGCGGCTCCCTTACGGAGACGAGGCGTGGATGTGCACCCGCCATTCCGACGTCCGCCAGGTGCTCACCGACGCGCGGTTCAGCCGGGCGGCCACCCTGACGCGGGACGAGCCCCGGGTCGGCGTGGACGTGGTCGACCGCGGCCTGCTGTCCATGGATCCGCCCGAGCACTCCCGGCTGCGCCGGGTCGCGGCGGCCGGGCTCACCCCGCGCCGGGCCGAGCGGCTGCGCCCGCGGACCGAGGAGATCGCCGACGGCCTCCTGGACGACCTGGCGCGGACCGAGCCGCCGGTGGACCTGATGGCCTCCTTCGTCTACCCGTTCGCGGTGACCGTCATCTGCGACCTGCTCGGCGTCCCCTACGAGGACCGCGAGGACTTCCAGACCTGGTCACAGGCCGTCGTGTCGACCACGTCGCTGACGCCCGAGCGGAGGGAGCGCTACATGGCCCGCCTCCACGCGTACATGGCCGAGCTCATCGCGCGGCTCCGCCGCGAGCCGGCCGACGGGCTGCTCATGGCCATGATCCGCGCCCGGGACGAGGAGCCCGGCCGGCTCACCGAGGACGAGCTGGTCCTGGTGGCCGTCCGGCTGCTGGCGCCGGGGGCGCAGAACACGGTCGTCACACTGGCCAACTTCGTCCGCATGCTGATCGGCCGGCCCGAGCGGTTCGCCGAACTGCGGGACCGGCCCGGGCTGATCCCGGGCGCGGTCGAGGAGCTCCTGCGCTACACGCCCTTCCACACCTCGACGATGTTCCCCCGCTACGCGACCGAGAAGACCACGATCGGCGCGACCGTGGTCCAGGAGGGCGAGGCCGTGGTCGGGTCGCTGTGCGCGGCCAACCGCGACGAGACGGTCTTCGGCTCGTCCGAGGAGCTCGACTTCCAGCGCGCCGACAACCCGCACCTCGCCTTCGGCCAGGGAGCCCACTACTGTCCCGGCGCTCACCTGGCCCGCATGCAGCTCCAGGTCGGGATCGGCGCGCTCGCCCGCCGGGTCGGCGGCCTGCGGCTCGCCGTCCCGGAGAACGAGCTCAGATGGAAGCGGGGCATGGTCGTGCGCTGGCTCGAAGAGCTGCCGGTGACCTGGTCCCGGATCACCTGACGTTGCCCGGCGTCCCCGTCCGCCGATCGAAGCCCGTGACCCGATCATGATGAGGAGGCTCTCTCCATGAGCGCTGTCCGGTCCGCTCCGTCGCCCACCGCGGCCGCGGCCCACGATCCCTTCCCGCTCCTCGGCACCGACGCCGTCGTCTTCGCTGTCGGCAACGCCCGCCACGCGGCGCACTTCTACCGCTCGGCGTTCGGCATGCGCGTCACCGCCTACCGCGGACCCGAGACCGGCACCCCGGACCTCACCTCGTTCGTCCTGGAGTCCGGGCAGGTGCGCCTGGTGGTGACCTCGCCCATCAGGACCGATACCGCGCGGGCCCGCAGGCTGGCCCGGCACGTCGCCGAACACGGCGACGGCGTCACCGACGTGGCGCTGTGGGTCCCGGACGCGCACGCCGCGTACGCCCACGCCGTCGGACGGGGCGCACGCGGCGTGGCCACGCCGTCCGAGGCGTCCGACGGGTTCGGCACGGTCACCCGCGCCACAGTCGCGGCCTACGGCGAGACCCGGCACACCTTCGTGGACCGCTCTCGGTACTCCGGCCCTTACCTGCCCGGATACGTGCCCCACGAGTCGGCGGCCGCGCTCCGCCGCGACCCCGCGCACGACCTGTTCGAGTCCATCGACCATGTGGTCGGCAACGTCGAGGCCGGCCAGATGGACGCCTGGCTCGGGTTCTACGAGCGGACCATGGGGTTCTCGCTCATCCAGGAGTTCACCGACGACGACATCGCCACCGAGTACTCGGCCCTGATGTCCAAGGCCCTGTCCGACCGGGGCGGCACGGTGAAGTTCAACGTGAGCGAGCCCGCCGCCGGCCGGCGGAGATCCCAGATCGACGAGTACCTCGAGTACTACGGCGGCCCGGGCGTCCAGCACATCGCGCTCGCGACCACCGACATCGTCGCGACGGTCCGCGCCATGCGGGCGGCGGGCACGGAGTTCCTGTCCACCCCCGACGCCTACTACGACTCGCTCGCCGATCGGGTCGGCGACGTCGGAGTGGACCTGGCCGACCTGCGCGACCTGGGGATCCTCGCGGACCGCGACGACGACGGCCACCTCTTGCAGATCTTCACCACGCCCGTGCAGGACCGTCCGACGGTCTTCTACGAGGTCATCGAGCGGCACGGCTCCAACGGCTTCGGCAAGGGGAACTTCCGGGCCCTGTTCGAGGCGATCGAGCGGGAACAGGCCCGCCGCGGCAACCTGTGACCGCCATGCCGGATCTTCCTGGAAGGAGCGGATGACATGGCGGTGTGGTTCATCACCGGCGCGTCCCGCGGGCTCGGCCTGGAGATCGCCCGCGCCGCGCTGCGCCGGGGCGACCGGGTGGCCGCGGCCGCCCGGAACCCCGAGACGGCGCGGCGGGCCCTCGGCGCCGGCGG
>NZ_CAACVB010000083.1 GCF_900659635.1 Actinomadura roseirufa
CAAGCTGCACGGTGACAAGGGCTATGACTATCGGCACCTGCGCCGCTGGCTACGCTCGCGCGGCATCGTGGCACGCATCGCCCGCCGTGGCGTCGAGTCGTCCCAGCGGCTGGGCCGCCACCGCTGGGTGGTCGAGCGCACCGTCTCCTGGCTGGCCGGCTGCCGTCGCCTGCACCGCCGCTACGAACGCAAACCCGAGCACTTCCTGGCCTTCGTCGGCATCGCCGCCGCTCTCATCTGCTACCGCCGACTCACCAAATGAAACGATGTCTTAGCAGGTGGCGCTGGTGACGTCTGGCTTGGTCGAGGTGGTGTTGTCTCGCCTGGGGTGTTCCGCTGGAGCGCACGATGGTCGGATGGGACGTGTTCGGGGTGCCGGTGGCATGTTCCGCCGGTGTGGGTGTGAAGATCCGGCTTCGGGCCGGGCGATGGGTGGCAGATGCCCCCGGCTGGCGACGGAGCGGAGTCACGGGAGCTGGTATCTGCGGCTGGAGCTGGGCAGCGGTCCGGGCGGGATCCGTCGGCGGGTCCGGCGGGGCGGGTTCCCTACCCGGAAGGCGGCTCAGGAGGAGCTGCGTCGGTTGCGTGGGCCGACGGGCTGTCCTTTGACAGTGGCGGAGTGGCTGGGGCTGTGGTTGGCGCTGGCCGCGCTCGTGGCGATCAAGCCCGGGGAGCATCCCCGGCTGATCTACCGGGCGCACACCTACCGCGGCCGAAAGGAGGAGAGGAAGGGGTTCGGCGAAGGCGACTACATCCGCCTGCTGGATGCCGCTCACCAGCAACTCGGCGGGCCGATCGTCGTCGTGTGGGACAACTGTGAGACTCATGGGGCGCCGCCTGGGGGCGAGAGTCTGGCCCGTGGGACAACTGGCCTGAGCTGCCTTGTTGAGGATCTGTCGGCTCTTGGCCTCCGGGCTGCGCTTGCTGTCGCTGGGCCAACGGCCGTGTCTCGATAGGGGCTTTGCCGACCTTGGCGCCGTCACAGTTCTGACCGCCCGCCGGCCCGGCGTCGGCCATCAACTCCCTCCCGCCCAAGGAGCCGCGTGACCGCCGCCGGCATGCCGCAGACCCCGCCCGCGCCGGCCGAAGAGCAGGTGGTCCTCGGGGTCGACACTCACGAAGAAGTCCACGTCGCCGCCATCGTCACCGTGCTCGGTGCGGCCCTGGGCCACCGAGAGTTCCCGGCAACGGCCGCCGGATACCAGCAGTTGCCAGGCTGGGCATGCTCGTTCGGCGTTGTGCGCCGTGCGGGGGTCGAAGGCACCGGCTCCTATGGGGCGGCACTGACCCGCTTCCTGCGAAGAAACAACATCCAGGTCACCGAGGTCGACCAGCCGGATCGCGCCACACGCCGCAAGCGCGGCAAGACCGATGCCGTCGATGCCGATTCCGCAGCCCGTGCGGTGCTTTCCGGCCGCGCCGCCGCCACCCCCAAGACCGGGGAGGGCCCCGCGGCCGATATGCGCATCCTGCGCCTGGCCAAGGAGTCGGCGGTCAAGGCCCGCACCCAGGCCATGAACCAGCTCAAGGCCGTGCTGGTGGGCATCGACCCCGTACTGCGTGAGTCGTTGTCCCCGCTCAGCAACACCTCCCTCGTCGCCCGGTGCGCAGCCCTTCCCGGCACCGCTGACGCGGCCGCCTTCACCCTCGGACTGCTCGCCCGCCGAATCCAGCAGCTGACCACCGAGATCAAGGAACTCACCCGCCGGGTTAACCGAACCATCCAAGCCCGTCACCCCGAGCTCCTGGAGATCGTCGGCGTGGGCCCTGACAGCGCGGCCGCCCTGCTCATCGCCGCCGGCGACAATCCCGATCGCCTGGCCAGCGAGGCATCATTCGCGGCCTTGTGCGGTGTCAGTCCGGTCGAACACTCCTCCGGCAAGTCCCAGCACCGCCGACTGAACCGGGGAGGCAACCGCCAGGCCAACGCCGCGCTCTACCGCATCGTCATCCCGCGGATCCGCCGCGATCAACGCACCCGGACCTACCTGGAACGACGCACCAAGCAAGGCAAGTCCAGGCGCGAGATCATCCGGTGCCTGAAACGCTACGTCGCCCGCGAGCTCTACCGCCGACTCCAGCCGCCGGCAACGCCACCAGCACCGTTCCCCACCGCTTGACGCAACATAGGGGCATCCTCAACACCCATCGCTCGGCCCGGATGCGCCGCTACCTGGCCGCCCGAGACTGGCTGACCATCTTCTACCTGCCGCCCCACGCCCCCGAACTCAACCCCATCGAGAGCGTGTGGTCACACCTCAAAAGGTCCCTGGCCAACCTCACCAAGCACACCATCGACCAGCTCTTGCAACTGATCAAGACCCGCCTGAAACGCATCCAGCACCGGCCCGCCCTGCTCAGCGGTCTCCTCGCCCACACCCACCTGCCGATCAGTAACCCCAACTATTGAAGCTCTTTAGCCGGGGAGCTGTCCGGAAGATCTAGGGCACCTCACACCCAGTATCTGGCAGCGCAAGCCGTTCCCGTGCTCCTGCGCCAGACACAGGCGCGGGCGGGACGTTCTAAGACGTCATCTCATTTGGCGAGGCGGCCGTGGTCTCCGATCCAACGGTGCCGCGGCTGGTCAAGACCCTGGCCGAGGCCGGGGCGGCGGCGTTGCGGGCGCTCCGCAGAGCGCGGGTCCAGGCACGCCAGCGGGCCTGGGCGCTGGCCGGTGATCGTGCTCCGGGCGCCGACGGCCACCTGATCCAGGTGGACCTGGACGCGACCATCGTGATCGCCCATTCCGACAAGGACCAGGCCCCCCGACCTGGAAGCGCACCTTCGGCCACCACCCGATGACCGCGTTCATCGACCACGGCCCCGGCGGGACCGGTGAGGCCGCCTGGCCCTCAACCAGATCCCGACCAGTGGGCACTCCAGGCGGCGGGCCGGATGGTCCGCCGCCTCCGCTCCGGTGCGACTCGCGGCGGTTCCGCTGGATGCCTGCATGACGAAGCGCTCGAGGCCTAGCTGTACTGCCCTGTGAGGTTGGGGACGCGGCCGGCGGGTGGGTGGCCGCCGATCGCGGTGTGGCCGCGGTGGTGATTGTAGGTGTGCAGCCAGTCCGGTAGTGCTCGGCGGCGTTCGGTTTCGGATCGGTAGGGCCGGTTGTAGGCCCATTCCTCCAGCAGGGTGCGGTGGAAGCGTTCGACCTTGCCGTTGGTCTGCGGCCGGTAGGGGCGGGTGCGTTTGTGGGCGATCCCGGCCGCGGCCAGGGTGTCGCGCCAGGGCAGCGAGCGGTAGCAGGCGCCGTTGTCGGTCAGCACCCGCCGGACGGTGATTGCGCAGGTGGCGAAGTAGGCCTGGGCTCGTGTCCAGAACGCGGCGGCGGTGTGGCGGGTCTCGTCGGGCAGGATCTCGGTGTAGGCCGGGCGGGAGTGGTCGTCCAGGGCGGTGTGCAGGTAGGCGTAGCCCAGGTTGGGGCGGCCGCCGACCGTGCGGGGCCGGTCGGGGTCGCGGTGGGCCGAGCCGTTGCGGCTGCCGGCGGCGCGGCCGTGCACCTTGTGGCCGCCGCCGTCGGGGATGTTGCCGAGTTTCTTGATGTCGACGTGGACCAGGTCGCCGGGTGCGGGGTGTTCGTAGCGGCGGATGGGGTGGCCGGTGGCGCGGTCCAGGTGGGACAGGCGGGCCAGGCCGTAGCGGGTCAGCACGCGGTGCACGGTCGCGGGGTTGAGGCCGAGCAGGTGGGCGATGCGGGCCGGTCCCCACCGGCGTGCCGGGCGGACCTTGATGATGCGGCGTTCGGTGCGGGCCGGGGTCCGGCGGGGGCTGTGGCGTGGGCGGCTGGAGCGGTCGGTCATCCCCGCCTGGCCCAGCTCCCGGTAGCGGGACGCCCACCGGCCCGCGGTGGTGACCGAGACCTGGAACCGTTCGGCGGCCCGCCGCAGTGGCCAGCCGTCATCGACCACGCAGCGGGCCAGGCGAAGCCGTCCGGTCTCGGTCAGCGGGGCGTTACGGTGGGGCATGAGGGTCTCCTGGGGCCGGTGCAGATGTCGCAGTCCACACCGAACCCGGAGACCCTCCCTCATTTCAAGATCATCAGACCGTGTCCCCCCGTCACCAACCTCCGTGGTCAGTACACCTAGCCTTCTTCAGGTGAGTAGCGTTGCAGCCGATGAGTCACCGATGGTCCTGCGTAACGTGGCCGCGATTCAGCTCGGCCTCCAACCGGGCGAAAGCCGCATCGTCCAGCCGCGGCCGACGGTGCGGCCCCCTGGAACGCAGCGCCTCGGCCCCGCCCCGCCGCCAGGCCTGCCGCCACTTCTCTACCTGCCGCAGCCCCACCCGCAACTCCGCAGCGATCCACGCATTGGGCCGCCCCTCACCGAACCATTGCGCGGCCTGCATCCGGACCTGTTCTCGTCGCCGGCGGCCGGCGTCGGTCATCCCACCGCCCTGGGGGTATCTGGCCATGCCACCGGCATACGCCCACACCACCCGGCCCGTCCATTCACCCAACCGCCATGACTCATTAACCCTGGTTAGTCGGTTACAAGGGCAAGAACGGGCTGGGTTTGCCGTGCCAGGAGATGCGCAATGCGTCGCGGGCGCGGGTGGCAGCGACAAAGAGCTGGCTGCGGCTCTTCTTGAGTTCGCGTTCGTAGCGCTTGGGGTCGGTTGTCGCATATTTCTCGATGAGAGCGGTGCGCGGGAGGATGCCGTCGCTGGCGCCGATGATCGCCAGCTTCTGGTACTCGAGTCCCTTGAATCGATGCATCGTGCCGATGTGGACCTCGCCGCTGCCCTGTGGACCCTCTTTAGTGAGGGTGGCTGTGGTGACTGCGTGCTTGGTCTCCAGATCGGCGGCGACGCGGCTGGCCATCTCACCGTCGGCGACGCAGACGGCGATGGTGCCGCTCGGGACGCGTACGGTACCGCCGGCAGAGGGCTGTGTGATCTCCGCGCGCCACTGTATGAGGGTTTCGGCTAGCTGAGCGATCTCGTCGGTCCAGTCGGTGCATGCGACGTACTGGGGGGCTGGGCCGTGCAGCAGAGAATGGTAGCCGTGGAGGGTGTCGGTGCCGTCGTCGAGGTCGTCGTAGGTGCCGCCGCAGACGACTTTGGCGGCCTGGTCGAGGATCTCCTGTGTGGTCCGGTAGCTGAGGGTCAGCTTCGAGGAGCGGCCGCGGATGTTGATTCCGACGGTGGACAGAGTGACCTGACGGTCATAGATTCGCTGGTGGGTGTCGCTGGCGATGAACAGGTCGTTAGGGCCGGACGCGACCATGGCGCGAAGCATCTTCCAATGGGCGGGGCTGAGGTCCTGGGCTTCGTCGACGACGATGTGCTGGTAGCGATGACGTAGGTGGCGCGTCCCAGAGCTGTCGTTGTCGAAGTGGGCTGGGTCGCCACCGCCTGCATCCTGGTCGCGCTCGGTTCGCAGCTGAATCTTGTGGGCGCGCTCCATCTCGTGACGGGCCGCGCGTTCGGCGGCCTGAGCCCAGGTCTCCTGCCCCAGGCCGTTGAGGCGCAGGGTGAACTGGTCGAGCAGCTTCCAGATGGCGGCGCGTTCGGGGCGGTTGAGGGCTCGGCCCATGCCGGCGCGGCGGGCTTTGAAGTAGTTCTGGCGGGTGTTGATGGACTGCCCGAGGATGATCTGTTCCCATTCATCGAAGAGGAACTCGGCGTCCCAACGTTTCTCGTTGTATTCGAAGAGGACTTCGCGGAGTGTGTCCAAAGCCCGGTCGTCGGTGATCAAGCTGCGCTGTGAGGCAGGCGCGATGTTCTCGTTGAGCACGCTCTGGGCGAGTTGGTCTATGTGCTTGATGTCGATACGGCCGAGCAGTGCCGGGTCTATGAGCGAGGTGAGCCGGGAGCGCAGGTCGGCTGTGAGGTTCTTGGTGTAGGTGGTCAGCAGGATTGGCTTGCCTGGGCCGGGCGGCAGGGCGATGGCGAGGCGAGCGACGCGATGCAGGGCGACGATGGTCTTGCCGGTGCCAGGACCGCCGCTGACACGCGCAGGGCCGTTGTAGTTCCGTTCGACAATCTTGCGCTGGGTGGGGTGCAGATAGACCTTCCAGGCGCGGAAGTCACCCTCGGCCAAGACATCACGGATATCGTCATCGATTGTGGTGACTGCGGTGCGATTGAGGGCTGCTGCCATGTCCTCTTCGAAGCCCGGCTCGAGTTTAGTGGCGGCGGGCTGGGTGATCTCACGCTCGACCTCGTCCACGGGCATGCCGGAGCCGAGACCGGTGAGGATCTCGGCGGTCAGTCGCGGTGCGCCAGCGATGAGGTGGTCGAGTTCCTCGTCGGTGGTGACGGCGAGGGCGAGGTCGATGAGCGCTTCGGCGACTCCGAGCCGGCGCAGATCCTCGGGGGAACAGCTAGCGAGGAGTGGTTCGGCGTGGGACGCCGGTCGTTGCGCTCCGCTGGGCACGGGTGCGGGTTCGGCCTCCTCGTTTGGGGTGGTCGGCTCGTCCGGTGCGCGAGTGAGGCGGAGTCCCGCGCGTTGGAGGACGCTTTGGCCGACGACGCTGAGGTCGACGAACTCGATCTCGCCGGTGATCCGGTTGATGGCGACAGTCAGTTCGTCGTAGACGTCCTTGCGGTGGCGGATGGCGACGATCAGCCACCGCGGGATGCCGTCGGGGCCGACACCCGCCCGGGCGAGAAGCGCCCGGTACGAGCGGTCGATCTTGGCGCGGTGGATCCGGCCGTCGCCCTTGAGTGGCCGGAGGTCGAGGCTGGGGTGGTCGGGGTTGAGGCGGAACTGGTGACAGAAGTCGTAAAACTTCGTCTTGACCGACGAGTCCATCTTGTAGAGCTCGTTCTCGGCCTTCTGGTACAGGCTGAGGCGTGCGGTCATCGTGCGACCCCCTGCTCTCCGGAGTCGGGAAGGGCGTTGGTGCCGGGGAGCGCGGCCAATAGGACGTCAAGATCGGCGAGCCAGTCGTCGGCCGAGCGGACTGTGAACCCGGCCTCGCGATAGGCGCGCCAGGTCTTGGCGCTCTCCTCGTCCGCCTGGTCGTGGGGCTCGGCCATGACGGCGATCTGCTGGTCGCCGTGCTTCCAGACGAAATCGGCGAGCCAGCCGCGTTCGCCGAGTTCGTAGCCGTAGGCGGGGGCCGCCTTGCCGGCGTCGGCCAAGGCGTGAGCGAGGCGGGTGAGAGGGGTATCGGGTTCGTCCTCGTCGAGATATCCGAGGATGTCCCGGTCCCACAGCAGATCCCGCAGCGTTGCCTCGAGGGGGGAGTCGTTGGATGTTCCCAACACCGTGGCCTGCGGTGCGGGTGCGCCGACGCCGTATCGCACGATAAGGGATTCGAGTTCGCCGCGGCCACCGAAAACCTTGAGGATCGAGATGTCGAATCCTGCTGCGGTGGCGGTGGTCAGCTGAACGCCGTCGCCGCCGTCGTGGGCGAGGAACTGCAGGAGGTTGGACCACTGGAGCCAGGAGCGCCAGCGTGCCTTGTGTTCGGACATACCGAGTCGGTTGGGTGCGGTGTCGTCGAGGCAGGCCAGGGCAGACCAGCGGCTGGTGGCTCCGTCGACGAGGAAGGCGATGGGGAGATCGGACTGGTCGACGGTCTGGAACAGGTTGAGCGCGCCTGTGCCTTGGACGGGAGCCGGGACGATGCCGTCGGAGCGCCCCCAGGCGTCGAGGAGATGGCCGAGCGTCCGGCGGGCCTGGTCAGGCGTGCCGTTGCCGACGAGGATGTCCTTGCTGGTCCCCAGAAGCCCGCCGACCACGGCCGATGCCCGCCTGCCCCAGGTCGGGCCGTCCGGGCTGCGCAGGTACGCCAGGAGCATCGTCATCGGGTCGGTAAAGGCGGTGGCGGCAAGGTCGCCGCCGCTGCTGCCATCGCCACCATGGTCGGCGTAGAGCTGCTCGGCGACGTCTTGGGCGGTGCGCGAGTAGGGCGGCCACACCGGTTCGGCGGCCTCTCGCCTCGCGGTGGATTCCGCCGTGTTCGTCTTCCGCTCGAAGGCGTCTAGGTCGTCCCAGGTGAGTTGGAAGACCACGCGACCCTCAGCGCGGAGCCGGTTGCGCTTGTCGGCATCGCTGGCGAGCCGGTTGTGCTGCCGGGTGGCGTGGTAGCGGTGTCCGTCAAGATAGACAGTGATGTTCTGCTTGGGGCCGTCGATGCGTTCGAAGGTGAAGTCGGTACGGGTAAAGCCCTCGTTGCGCTGTGCAGTCAGGCGCCAACCGTGCACCGTGCCGGCCTCGTCGAGACGCAGGTAGGCGGAATTGTCGCCGCTCTCTTCCAGAGCGGTGTCGCCGCGCTGTCCGGCCCACCCGCGCAGAGCCTTGAGGAAGCGAGCCTCGAGGTCGGACTCGACCTGCCCGTCCAGGCCGATCTTGTCGGTGTTGCCGACCGGCTTGGTGTCCCAGGCATCGGTGTCCGTGCCCAGGAGCTGGTCGAGGAGCTCCAGGGCAGCCTGCCGTGAGACCCGTTCGATGTTCTGCTCGTCGGCGTAGCGGTACAGGCAGCGGTGACAGGCCTGCCCGCCTTCTCCGTTGCACATGCACTCCACGATCAGTCGGCGCGCCCCTTCGAGTACCTGGCGGAAGGCCGTGGGCTTGGTGAGCCGGTCGAGGTAGCCGGTGCCGTGTGGGAGGCGGTCGTACAGGACCAGGAAGTGCCGCTTCTCCGCGGTGTCGCGGTCGGGCATGGTGGCCAGGGCGGTGTCGAGGTGTTGCGGGTCGCCGCCGAAGGCATCCTCGACGCCCAGGCGTAGGGCGGCCTGGAAGGAATGGATCTTCTCCTCGACGAGGACGGTCGCGGCGGGCAGCAGGATGCGCAGCGCCTCGGTTTCCAGCTCGTGAGCGAGCAGGACCGGTTCCTGGGGCACGTTCCCTTTTCCACGCCGCAGTGGGCACCAGGGGGTGTGGTGCTTGAGTTCGCGCCGGCGGTTGGCGGAGCTGTCGAGGGAGTCGCGGTCGTCGTCGAAGACCGGATGTCCGTCGGCGCTCGCGGCTCCGCAGGCGGTGCAGACATGGAAGGGGGCGATGCGCACTGGCTGGCCGGCGAGCTGGTCGTTCTCCTGGGCGCCGATGCTGAGCGGCCCGGCGTTGATACGGCGGATGACGGCGTGGCGGGTGTAGTCGACACCGAAGATCTCTGTGGTGTGCCGCCAGGACTTGCCCGCGGCGAAGTGCTCGGGGGCAATGTCGACTATGTCCACGATGGTGTAGAAGCGGCGATCGCGGTCGTCGCTCTCGTCACCGATCCTGGCGTCCTCCCGCTTATCGCGGGCCGTGACGACGCTGGGCTGGACGACCTGCCGCAGGTTGCCAGAGTCGGCGATGCCCGCTTCTCCGCAACGCGGGCATGGCGTGATGTCGTTCTCGGCATTCTGGGTGCGGACGTAGCCGCATGAGGGGCAGAACCGCCACAGACGCCAATCCTGCTCCCGGCCGGTCACGATGTCGAGGCCGGTAATCCGGTGCTTGTAGCCCTCGGCGTAGAAGGTGTTGCCGGGGGCGAGTTCGGACAGGGCGAAGCTTCGCGGCCGCCCGTAGGAGAACGACTTCGACTTGTAGCGGTCCCGGCCCTCCGAGGTGGTTCCCTCGGGCCAAAAGACCGTGGCCTCGAGGGTGGTCGCGGCGTCGATGAGGGCGTAGTTGGGCAGCAGCCCCAGGTCGCAGAGCACGGTCTGTGCAGGCCGACGCTGACGCGCGGCACCCTGCTTCGAGACGGCGCCCAGCTCGGCCTCCAATTCCGACTTCGTCCGCGCCTGCTCGTCATCGCCGTCTTTGAGCTCGTCGATCGCGGAGCGGATCGTACGGATGCGGGTGCGCAGCTTCTGGTTCTCGCGCTCCCACTCCCGCTCGGCCCTCTCGATCGCACTGCGGATGCCGCGGACCGCGTACCGCTTCAGCTCCTCCTGAGCAGTCTCGCTCACACCGGTCGGGAACAGCGCCAGGAAGTCCGCGACGAGCCCCTCACCATACGCCAGGGCAGCCTCGGTGAAGTCGGCGAGATAGCCGGAGGGGCCGAACAACTCGTCGACCCGGCGCGGTAGGGCGGCCAGCGGCCTGCCGTCCGCGCGCGGCAGCCGACCGCGCGCCGCGAGGTCGAGCAGGTGGGCGGTGTACTGCCGGCGCAGGATCTCAATGGCTGACAGGTACGACCCCGGCGGGACGATCCGTCCGTCGATCATGTCGCGTGGCCGGTCGAGGAAGTAAAGGTCACGGCGGGAACGATCAGGGATCGTCAGGAGGAAGGCATTCCCGGTACGACGCCCGGCCCGGCCCGCCTGCTGGACATAGTTGGCCGGTCGGCGCGGAAGAGCGCCGAGGACGACGGCGGACAGGTCACCGATGTCGATGCCCATCTCTAGGGTGGGCGTGCAGGACAGCACGTTGGGGTCGTTGAACCCCTTGCCTTCACGGAAGGCAGCCTCGACGCGTTCGCGCTTGCTTCGGGAGAGCAGACCGGTGTGCTCGGCGGTGACGATCTGGTAAGTGCCGGCCCGCCGGTACAGGCTGCGGTAGTAGTCGTCGCGGTAATCGCGGTCCCGGTCGTGCCGGTCGACGGTCTCCAGCCATCGGTCGCCCGCGACTAACCGCCCGGACGTGCAGCGGTACGCCTGGCAGGGCTGCCCGTGATACTGCGCCAGGAGGGAGGGATGGACGGTTTGCTCCCAGAAGCACTTCGGGCAGCGCACATAGGACTCGTTGACTTGGGCGTCGGACAGCATCTGCAGCCGGACGGCGCCCGGCTGGAGCCCGTAGACCCGGACGGCGGGGTCGCGCGGAGTCCGCTCCGCGAGCAGCCCGGCCTCCATGAGCCGGGGTAGCAGTCGCACCCAGAACTCGTCGGCCTGGTCGCGGGTCAGGTCGAGGCAGCGCTGGGCCCAGGCCTGGTACCACGACAGCCGCCCGGCGGCGAAGTCGAACTCGCTGCCCTGTTTCGGCCGGGCGAGCAGGAAGCTCGGCGCTGACACGCCCTTAGGGAAGGCCTTCATACCGCGCGGGCGGCCACCCCAGATGAAGTAGCGGCTGGTACCCGCCTCGTCCAGGAAGTTCGCCAGCCACCGATGGCCGACCGCCCCCCGCGTGCGCAGCCGCTCCAGGAGGCCGCGCAGGAACGCCAGATAGCGGACGTCATCGTGTGCGGTGAGCGCTAGCCCGCGGTGGGTGGACTCCTCGTGAGCCACGCGGACGATCGCCACAGCTTCCCGCTCGTCCGGGACTCCGACCCAGGCGGCCACGGTGCGGGTCAGTTCGAGGGTCCGGCCGTTGCGGGAACGGTGGCCGAACTCCATGACGGCCTCGAACGCGAACCGTTCACCGATCAGATCCCACGTCCTCCTGTCACCGCCGCGCCCCCTGCCCGACAGCAGACGCGCCACCCCCGTGTCGTCGTGCAGATCTGGCGGGACGACGGCGGCGAGTGTCTCGCGGTCGGTGGTGGCGGCGACGACATCGGCGACGAGGTCATTGAGTGCGCTGGGCCGCTGCTCGCTCAGGTGCTTGGTGAACAAGGCCCGCAGGGAGAAGGTGTAGGAGCGGGAGGCGACGAAACCGGCCCGGTGCGCGGCGTCCTGCACCGCGTCGTTGAACATCAACGTCTTCGTCTCACGCTGCTCCTTGTCCATCTCCCCGCCGGTGAAGAGCTGGGTGACGGACGCGGCGGTGAGGGCGGCAGCACCCGTACCGAGGAAACGGATGGCGTTGCGCGTTCCGCACGCCGGGCACCAGTCGTCCTTGGCGGCCCGCTCCGCGGTGTCGCCGAGCTGGACGAGGACGAAAGCCGAATCCGGACCGGCGGCTTGCGGGCCGCCCTCGTCGTCGTAGTCGTCCTGGGGGTCGGGCGGGCGCAGGCGACGGGAAGGGCCGTCGAGCACCATGAGCACGCCTGCACCGCCGGTGGTCAGCGACTTCTGCACCACCCGGTCCATGACGGCGCGGCCATTGCCTTCGCGGGCCTCGTTGTCGGTGGCCGCCACCACGGTGCGCACCTTGACCTTGTCGGCGGTGACCGTGGCCCGGCGGATCTTGTGGGCCTCGAAGGTCAGTTCCTCGTGATCCGACTCAGGGGCGAACACCGACCACCCTGAGCGTCCGCACTCGCGGCAGTACACCGCGGGTAGAAAGACCTTGGCTTCGCGGAAGGTGGTGGTGTCCGGTGTCGCGCGCGACCGGTTCTGCGCCCCGACGGTGTCCCAGGCGAACTCGGCCTTTGGCCAGGGCAGTACGCCGCGCAGCATGCGCGTGACCGACCGCGCCCACTGATGCACCTCGACCTGGATGAGGGGACGCCCGGGCGCGGCCGGCGACTCCGGGTCACGCGCCACCGACAGCAGCGCGACGAAGCGGACGAGCGCCAGCGCGGCCATCTGCGGCCGCGTCGTGATCGCCTCGTCCCAGCTCTTCGCCCCGCTTCGGCGCATCACGTCGAGCACCTCGTCG
Source organism: Actinomadura roseirufa (assembly GCF_900659635.1). Lineage (GTDB taxonomy): Bacteria > Actinomycetota > Actinomycetes > Streptosporangiales > Streptosporangiaceae > Spirillospora > Spirillospora roseirufa. The sequence goes on from NZ_CAACVB010000083.1 coordinate 12,365, forward strand.
TAGGTGCGCACCGTGCCGTCGAACGCCTTCAGGACCGCGTACGTCAGGCGGTTGCGCTTGAGTGCGGAGCCGAGAACGGAAGGGTCGGTACTACGGCTTCCGGTGACGGCCTCGGCGAGGTCCGCGAGCGCTTCGGGCCCGTAGGCCGGGTCCGGCAGGGCGGTCAGCGTCTCGGGGGATGCGGCCTGCCCGGGAAGGAACCTCGGGTCCGGGGTCGCTTCGTCGAGCATGAACTCCTCGACGCTCTGTCGGTCCTCCCCGACGATCGCATCCTGGGTGAACTCGGTGCCGAAGACATGGGTGGCCACGGAGAGAAGTCGGCTCACTCCGTCGGCATCAGTGCCTGAGGCGAGGGTCGCAGAGGTCGCGATGGGAGTGATCGTGCCGAGCGGCTCGCCTTGCCGGGCAGCGCCGACGGCGATGGCGAGGCGGCGCAGCAGCATGGCGACGTCGGTGCCCTGTGCGCCGTCGTAGGAGTGGAATTCGTCGACGACGACGTAGCGAATATCGCTGCCGTCCCACAGCGGTGCGTCGGCGGCACGCTGCAAGAGCAGGTCGAGCATCTTGTAGTTGGTCATCAAGATGTCCGGCGGAGACAGTTGCATGTCCTGACGCCGTGTATAGACCCGGTCGTAGTGCGTTCCCGCCTTATCTCCGATGTACAGGCCGGCGCGCACACCGTGCAGCTCAGCGTAGTCGGTGAGCAGTTCGTTGACACGGCCCGCCTGGTCGGTGGCCAGGGAGTTCATCGGATAGAGCAAGACGGCTTTTACCCCAGTGTTCCCGGCCGCGCGCTCGCGGACGCAGTGATCGAGGACGGGATACAGGAACGCTTCGGTCTTGCCCGAACCAGTGCCTGTCGTGACCAGCGTGGGCTGAGGTACGTGCCCGCCTTTCGAGGTGAGGCGGACGAAGACACGGGCCTGGTGCGCATACGGCTTCCATCCGTCGGTGCGCGCCCAGTCCAGGTGCTCCTGCCAGCCGTCCTCGGCCTGGGTGAAGGGTGTACGCAGCCGCAGGTACGGTCCGCGGAACATGCCCGTCGTTTCGTCACCGAGGAAGGCGTGCAGCGCCTTGCGGGCGCCCTCGTCCGCGAGGCCGTACGTCGTGGACAGGTACTGGAGCAGGCTCTCCTTGAGCCCCTGTGCTTCGAGCGTCGGCCTCACGGAGCCGGGACCTCCATCTTCTTCGGGTCCCACAGGCCCTTGTCCACGGCGTCGTCGAGGCGCTTCTTGAAGTAGGCGTGCGCCCCACGCATCTCGCGCACGCGGTCGGCCTTATAGAAGGGGGCCGTGTAGCCGTCGGGGACGGGAGCGTTATCGGGATCCTTCTGATGGGCCTCGAACTGCGTCCAGTGGTCCTTGGTCTGGCCGAAACCGTACGTGTACCGGCTCCCGGCGATCTTTCGCTCGTTGGCGTCGAACCACATCACTCGGTCGAAGTCCTGCATGACCGGAAACCGAGCCCGGTACATGGCGATGAGAGTGTCCGCGTCGATGCCGAGCCATACGGCGACGAGCGCGTCGATCTCGACGAGGGCGGCGCGGCGGGCGTGCTCAGTGCGGAGAGGGGTGTCGTGCTGCCAGCTGGGGGTGACGTCGGGCAGTTTGGTCTTGAGGTGAGACCACTCGATTGCCCAGCGCTCATAGCCCGGCCACTTGGGATCGTAGAGCTCCTTCCACATATCGGCATAGGCAGTGGTAAGGGAGTTCAGCCGGAGAATTCGAAGAAGGAGAGAGGAGGCCAAGGGGTGATCACTGTTAGGAGCTGGCAACATGCTTGCTGTACCTACCCTCATGTCGCCTTTGCCGCTGATGCGTAGGTAGTAGTCGAGGGGAAGGCCAGCGCAAAACCCTGCGGCTAGGGCAGTTTCACGCAAGGTGCGTAGCCTCATGGAATTTACTTGGTCGACGTGAGTCACGTCAGGTGGAACGATTGCTGCAAACAAAGCTCGCTGCGTATTAGGCGCGATCTGGCGCCGCCACGCGACGCGATAATTTTCGCTGTACGGGTAACTTGCCTTTTCGAGCAGGAACTTCTCGATCTGCTCGTGCTCGACCTCTTCGGGCTTCACTTTGCGCTTCTCCGCGATCCGGACTTGCGCCTGCTCTCGCTCCTCCTGCGATCCAATAAGCGCTTCGAATTTCCCCCAGTCGGGCCACTTGCTCTGCTCGCCCAAGAACACTTCACGCACAGCCGCGGACCGGTACTCCGACTCGGGCACCGCGTTGTCTGCAAGTTCCCTCGGGTTTAGGCCGTGTAGCTCGCCATTGCCCTGGCTGGGCTGTTTGAACATTGGGTTGGCGACGCCGATCTGCGGCCCCTTGAGGATGACGTCGCTCCAAGCCTGCGCGTGGTAGTCCGGCTGGCCATCGATACCAGTGTTGTAGTCGATAAGCCGCTGATCCTTGTCCGGGCCGAATTGTGCCTTCTTGGCTCCGCTTTCGTGGTAACCAGGGGAGATGTCCGGATGCAGCGCGCCGAGGCGCAGGGGATAGGTCCCCAGCGCATCGATCGCCGGGTCCTCCGCAGTGCTCACTGGCGTGACAAGACGCGTGTATTCCAGAGGCCCCTCATCACCTGCCAGTCGACGCCAGCGCTTGAGAGTTTCGGTGGTCACGCGGATGACGCGCTTCGGATGGGGGCGTTCGTCCCAGTCGCCGTTGTACTTGACGCCGGGATCTAGGCCCGCATCCTCGGCGGAGGCGGACAGCCGGAGCGCGTCGACGGTGAAGAGCCATGACAGCGAATCGAAGGAGATCTCTCCTTCGGCCCCGTAGATGTGCACGCCGAAGTGGCTGGACCGGCCCACCGGCGGAGGGAAGAAGCGGTTGCCCTCGTTGACGAAGTCGCCATGCACGCGCAGCCGCCGGTACGCAGCCGCTCGCAGAGCGGCCTCCTTGTCTCCTGCGAAGTGCGTGTCGGGGTGCACCATCCCGGCCGTCCCGCCGCGTGCAGCGTGGTCCCACACCTCGCACATGAACGCTCTGTACAGATCTGGTTGGCTTCCCGAGATCAGCGGGTAGACGGGCTCCGCCGAGAGGTAGCTCGCCATCGTCACCGTGTTCGTTGCCTCGCCGAGCAGGTACTCCTGCACATCCTCGCGTGCGAGTTCGCTCTTTCGCCGCCGGTTCTTGTCTTCTGCTTTCGGCTTCTTCGTGAGCATGAACCACGGCTCGTACTCCGCGAGGACCGGGTTCTCCTTCCATTCTGGCCGGACCCACGGCGGGTTTCCCACCTGGAGGTCGAAGCCCCCTGCCTCGCTGGTGAAGATACCCGCGAAGTCCAGTTCCCAGTGCAGGAATCCCTGTTCCGCGGCGATGTCGTGGACCACGCGCATCCAGGGGTAGCGAATCTCGACCGCCTTGCGGGCATCGTCCATGCCCATCTCGCGCTCGATCCACGCTTCGAGAGCCTTCAACTCCTTGAGAGAGTCGAAGGTCGTGGCCAGGGTGCCCTCCGGGACCGATCCCGTGCCCACCATGGACTCCAGGAAGTCGATCCAATCGTCCATGTCGGCGAGCGGGATGATGTCGCGGCGGCGTATCGGGCCGCTGGCGTTCTTAGAGGTGGAAGGATGAGGCTTCTCCTTGACTTCCTTCCTTTCCACCAGATCCTCCTCGTACTCGCCCAGCGACATCTGGTCACCGTCCATTGCGAACAGCGGTCGGGACTCGATGAATTGCGGCGTCGGCTTGGGCACATGCATCTCAATCTCGACAGCCTGCCCGGCCGCCGAGGACAGCAGCGCGTCCAGGTCCGCTCCGGTCTGCGCGATCACTACCGGGGCCGTGGCGTACTCCGGGTCCGTACCGTCCAGCAGCCCCACCTTGTCCAGCGGCCAGAACCAGAGCGCGCACCACGCGTCCATGATCTGCTTGAGCCGCCAGTACGGGGAACCCTCCGCCTCAAAGAGGTCCTGGAAGACCTTTTCCTTGGTCAGCGGCAGGCTCTGGTCAGGGTTCCGCTTGTCGCGGCGTAGGAAGGCGTACTCCGCGGCGTCCACCTCGCGATCGGTCCCCCAGACGGAAGTGGTGCGGGCGATCTCTCGCTCGCTTAGTTCCATGCGCTTGGCGACCAGTGTCCACAGATACTCGACGCGGAGGGCCGCCGCCTGCAGCCGGGCGAGCTGCCCGTTCTTGCCGCGGAAGCTCTTGGGCTTGGCCAGAACGCGCGCCTTCCACTCCTTCAGCTGGCCCATCCGCGTTCCGGCGAGCTGTTCGACCAGCTTCTTGGCGTCGCCGCTCGCTCCCGCGACCGCACCCCAGCCGGACGTCGGCAGAAGGAACTGGTGCACGGCCTCATTCGGCAGCGGCTGCTTCGCACTGTCCTCCGCCGCGCGGAATGGCAACTTTGTCGGCGTCTTTGCGCCGATGGTCCGTTCCTTCTTGAGATGGTCGGCCTCGTACACCCAACGCCGCGCGCCGATCAGGGAGTTGCCGCGTCGTAGGTGCAGGCCGAACCACGGAGCACGCATGCCGGGGTGCATGGTGTTAAGCCACAGCGATACTTCCGCGAGCTCCACACCGGTCGCATTAAGATCGATCCCGTAGGCGTTGTGGAGGGCGATATAGGCCTTCACCTTCTGCTTGGCGTCGAGCGCCTTCGAGGTGTCCAGACTGACGCCCAGCTCCTCTTGGCGGCGCTTGAGGTACTCCTCGGCTACCTGGTTGATCGCCTCGTTGAGGAACGCGCCTGAGCCCAGGGCCGGTTCGCAGATGGTGTAGCGCAGCAGCTCGCTCGCACGGGTCCGGATCGTGTTGCCGTCCGCGTCCCTTTCCTGGTCGAGGCGATGCTTGAGGGCCAGCTCGACGGTGACCCCGGTGAGGGACTCGGGGGTGTAGTACGAGGCGGACGTCTCACGGTCGCGGCCAGCCAGCCGGTAGACGAATGTTCCCGGTGTGTACTTCTTGGGGCCGCGCAGGCCGTGCTGCTCGGCGTCCTGGGCGGAGTACACGACGTGCGTGTTCTCCGGATAGTCGTTCAGCCGGTCGGCGGGGATGAGCCAGGACCCCTTCTCGGGGTCACCGTACTGCTTGTCTCCCTTCTTATCATCGGGCTTGGCTACCTCGGCCAGCTCCTCCTCGGCGATGATGCCGGTGTAGGACATCAGGCCCTCATAGACGGCGCCGAGCTGGTTGATGCCGAGGTTGCGGTAGGAGATGAAGCCGCCCTGCCGACCCTTCTGACCCGCTTCCTTCATGGTGAGCAGGCGCAGCACCCGGTGCAGCGCTTCGTTGCGCAGCCGCAGGTCCAGCCACCGCGGAGGCTCATCCCCGTCCTCGTCCCAGCGGGGATCCCGGACGCCTCTACCGATGAGGTTGATCGCATCCGGGTCGAACAGCTCACTACGGAGAGGCTCGAAGCGCAGGCCCCGCTGCTCGCTGCGCTCGTCGGCGGGCTTGTCGTCGCCTGCTTCGGTGCCGCGCGGGCGGTTGCCGAAGTTCACCTTGTTGAACAAGACGTCGAGGGAGGCGTAGAGGTGGAAGCCGCCTCGATTGTCCTCGTCGACCAGCTTTCGCTCGCGCGACACCAACTCGCGCAACCTGGCGATCGAGTAGCCGGTCTCGTAGGTGGAGTCGTCGGCGGGAAGGATGCCCAACTCCGAGCGGGCCTCGGAGTACAGCAGGAAAAGGATGCGATAGAGGTAACGCAGGGACTCGCGGGTGAGCTGCTTGGCGAACGGGCCCTTTTTGAGGTCCTCGATCTCACGTGGCTCGACGCCGGCCTCGCGCAGTCTGGCCAACACCTCATTCGCGATGATCTCGACCGAGAGCTGAAGCCCCTTGCGAAGGTCGGAATTGACGCCGACGGCGTTGTCACGAGACGCCTTCAGCAGGTCGTCGATGCGCCGGCCCTTGCCGTCGGGGCGGGGCGCGAGCATGTCGTGGGAGAACAGGGCGGCGAGGAGAGAGAGCTCACCGCCCTTTGCCGTGTCGTTGCGGGCGAGGGCCGCGTCCAGGTTCGCGACGATGTAGCGGCCTTCGGCCCAGGCGTTGCGGTCGGCGAGGACGAGCACGCCACCGCAGAGCAGCAGGACGAAGCGGGGCGAGCCGCCGCCGGGCTCGTGTAGTTCGCTCTGGAAGAGCCAGCCCGCTAGCTTCTCGCCGACATCGAGGAGGCCATCGGTGGTCTTGAGGGGGTGCAGGAGCCTTCCGGCCTCGTCGGGGTCGAAGGCGTCGTCGAGTGTGGCGGTCCAGCCGCAGTCGAGGGCGACGATGCCGTCTCCGTGCCAGGCGACCTGGAGTTCGTACTCCCTGCCTGCATTGTGGACGGTGATCAGATCAGGCCGCTCACCGTAGCCGAGGGATTTGAGGACGGCGATGTGCCATGTGGTGATGCGCTCGGACCACCCGCCTGCGGGGTAGTCGTAGGTGCTGCTGATTTCGCCCTGTTGGGTGCGGGAGGATAGGAAAGGGCGCACAGCGGTCTGGTATTCGCCGCGGAGCCGTGGCAGGAGTTCGCGCGGGGTAGGCTGCTGGTCGGCAGAGTCGGTCTCGCGGCGGGTCCATAGGGTGAACAGGCCCTCGTCGCCTGTCTTGCTCTTCTTAAGAGTGTTCTCCAGTTCCTCGCTGAAGTAGTGGGCGGAGAAGTATTCGCCGCGGTTCGCGAAGGAGTCGTAGGTGTAGCTCATCGTGCGGACTCCTCAGCCTGCGCGACGGACGCGCTGGTGGAATGGAGGGGTTCGAGGACGCCGAGGACCCGCAGCATCGGGTTGCCAGCGGTCCGCAGACCGTCTACCAGGTCACGGCGGCGGGCAGCGGTGTCGGACACCTCCTGGCGGCGACGTTGCCGGTTGCCGACGGCGATCAGGGCGCCCTGCTCCCAGACCCGCACCCGGTCCTGGTACGGGGCCAGATAGGAGTCGACCCGCTCGTCGTACTCGGCGCGCCGCTCGCGCAGGTGGGTCTCGGCCGCGTCGACGGCCGCCGGGACGAGTTCCTGGAGGAGATCGGGGGCGACCGGCCGGGCTCGTCCGGGCATGTCAGGGCCCACGCTGCAGGCGGCGAGGAACGCCGAGTCCATGCGCCATACGCGAGTAGCCGCCTCGGCCAGACCGGTGACGGCCATCCACTCCACGACCGTCGGCTTGCCCGCCGCGTTGGAGTAGACGCCTTGGAGGAGGAAGACCGGGCCGGTGAGGGCCTCGGGAAGGGCGGCGTCGATCCTTTCGGCCTTGGCGGTGTCAGGCTGGTAGGCGAGGACGAATGCCTCGTCGTAGCGGAGCTTGGAGAGGACCTTGTCCGTCACCCAGTCGAGCACGGGATGGATGTCGGAGACGTAGGAGACGTTGGGCCACTGGGAGGTGGCCTCGCCGGTCTTGCCCTGCTTGGCGTTGCGGGCTGCCTCCAGACGGTCGGCGGCGTACTGCTTGTCGAAGGTGATGCGCAGCGTGCCGTCGTATCTGGGTGTCGTCAGAACCTGCTCCTGCTCGAGGTAGGACTTCGGCAACTCCCGGAAGCGGTACTGCAGGTCGTCGGGCGGAGAGAACTCGATGCGGCCATGGGCCGTCTCGGGCCTCCAGTTGAGGGCCTCGCGCTCGGCCTGCGGGTAGATCAGGTCCACCGCTGCGTGGAAGTACGCCTTGGTGTCGGCGAACACGTGGGGAACGTCGGCTTCACGCACCGGGGCCCTGCCAAGGGCGGCGTGTGCCGCCGTCGGATCGGCGAGCCGGGCGTTGGCGTTGGCGAGGAGTCCCGCGAGGACGCCGCCCGATTCCTGCCGAGACTGCTCGATGGAGCGTTCGACGGTGCCGCCCTTGATCAGGTCACGTGTGAGGCGGTCCTCTTCCTTCTTCTGGTCGTAGAGACCGGTGACGGCCTCGGCGCTACCCTCTCCGGTCTCGATCTCGTGTGCCTGAGCTTCGCGGCGCAGCAGGCGGCTGCCGACGAGCCGGTCATCGAGCGTAAGGAGCTCGCCACTCTCCTCGTCTCGCCGCCAAGGCACGTCCGCGGTGAGGACGAGGGCGCGGAACTCGGGACTGACCGCCTGCCCATAGCGGTCGATGCGTCCGTTGCGCTGCTCGATGCGGATGAGGGACCAGGGCAGGTCGTAGTGAATGAGGTCGTGACACTGGTGGTGCAGATTGACACCCTCCGAGGCGGTGTCACCGGTGAACAGGATCCGCACCGGCTCCTCGAGCCGGCCGAAGCGGTCGACGATCGTCTGCTGTTGCTGGTCGCTGGTGGTGTCGCGGTGCATAACCTCGATGGCGCCGCCGTACACCTTCCAGGGGCGCGTCTTGTCGGCTCCATCCTGCCTCTTCGCGAAGCCGAGACAGGCGGGGACTTTTTGAGCCAGCCAGTTCAGGGTCTCGACCCGCTCGGAGAAGATCACGACGCGGCGCTCGGAGCGCGGGCCGATACCAAGGACGTCCCTCAGGGTGCAGACCAGCGCGTCGAGCTTGGCCGAATCCTGATCGGCAAGGTCCGCGACCAGTGCCTCCAACTCCGCGAGGGCGACCCTCTCCGCGGCGAGAGCCGCATGCCGCTCGGGTGTGTCTGCCTTGGCCTTCGCCTTGCCCTTCGTTGAACCGCGCTTCGAATCGTCCAGGTAGGCACGGCGATTGGCGAGGGACTTGCGCAGGGCGACATGCGAGGAGAGGAACGCCTTCAGGAAATTGAAGGCGACCAGTGGATCGGCGCAGACCGAGGAACGGGCAGGGTTACCCGGTGTCCACTCGCCTGCGAGTTTCTCCAGCACGGTGACCTCTTTCGGTGTCGCCGCAGCGGGCACCGGCAGTGAGGCGCCGCGTTCGGCCCAGGGTTTGCCCTTGAGGCCATCGCGCACCTCGCGGTCGGTCTTGGTGCGCCTAATGTAGAGGTGGTCAAGGTCGGAGACCTCGTAATTCGAGGGGTCCGCGATCGCCGCCGGATCGAGCATCCCGATGAGCTCGGCGAAGGATTCGGTGTCGCCGTTGTGTGGCGTGGCGGATGCCAGGATCAGCGCGTCGGTCCGCTCGGCGAGTCGGCGGGCGAGTCGGTTGTTACGGGTGCCCTTGTTCACGAGGTTGTGCGACTCGTCAATGACCACCGCATCCCACGTGATGTTCTCCAAGTGGTGCTCATACGTCGCCGACTTGAGGGTGTCGACGGAGACGATGGCACGCTTGAAGTGGGCGAACGGATTACGGCCCGCCGGGATCTCCTGCTGGATGCGCTGGACGCCGGTGGAGTCCAGGCGCACCAGCGGCAGTCCGAAGCGGGTCCACAGCTCGCGCTGGAACTGCTCCAGCATGTGGGCGGGCGTGACCACGAGAATGCGCTCGCCGCGGCCCCGCCGGATCAGTTCCGCGAGCGTGATCCCGATCTCCAGCGTCTTGCCCAGACCGACCACGTCGGCGATCAGGATGCGGGGCTGCGGGTTGCGCATGGACAGCGCCAGCTCGGCCGGGCGCAACTGATGCTCCTGCCGGTCCATGAGGAAGGAGTTGGCGAGCGCGATGCCGTGCTCGGTCTGCGGCAGCGCGGTCTTGCGGATGACCGCCTCCAAGTAGAGGCGGGCCTTGGCGTGTTTGGGGGTGTCGTCGGGTACGAGCCGAGTCCTGCGCGGATCGAGTACGTGGATCTGGTCCAGATTCTCGTAGAACACTGCGTCCGTGCCGCGGACGAACGAGGAAACCCCGCTGACCTCCACCATGAGACCGTCACGGGACTGCGCGACGGACCTCACGAGCCACTGCTCGTCGCGGATCAGCACCTGTGCGCCGGGGGCGAAGACCGGCCCTGCACTGGCCGGAAACGCTGACCGCGCCGCATCCGCGTCACGTGCCTCAGGAACTTCAGGCCGCATCGCCGTGTTCACTTATTGCTCCTTGCCGACTAGTTACTCGTAATGTGCGGTGTGCTCGCACGGGGGCTGAAGGAGCCGATCGGCGAAGGAGAAGCCGATGAATGCGCAACAGATCATTTGCCTTCTGCTGCGCTCCGGGCCCGCCTCGCCGGTGAAGGGATGGAAGAGTGATTCAGCGCTTTGACCAGGAGAGCGTCGGCGCCACTGCGTAGCGCTTGCGCAGCTCGTCAGCGACCCGTCCGGAAGCGGAAGGACGACCCCGTTGCGGAACGGGCTCGGGCGGACCGCTGCTCCCGAGCCGGGCATCCGGACCGGATCGGCTCTCGGACGGCATGTCAGGGATGTTCTCCGTCGGGGACGCCGCCTCTTCACGCAGTAGCCTCTCAAGTGAGTCGAGTCGGTCGAGCATCAGCGCATCAGGCTGGGGCAGCACCATCGTGGGATGGTCCCTGGCCGTTGTTTTTTCGATCAAAGCGCGCCGTGCACGGGCCGGACTCGTACCCAGCAGGTGCATGAGATTGGCACATTGCTGGGTCACCCCCTCCAGGCTGGGACGGTCATTCGCCTTGTGCGCCAGCATGGCCGACACGACGGGGGCCAGTTCATCGGGCAGTCCGGAGAGGTCGGGACCGATCTCCGGGTTGGCAACCTGCGCGGCCACCGCCTCCCACCGGGTGCCGTCGTAGGGGTAGTGCCCGGTCGCTGCGTACAGGAGTACGCTGCCCAGGCCGTACACGTCGGCGGCCTGCGTCACGTCCAACTCGCCTAGCGCCTGCTCGGGCGGCATGCAGCGGATCGTCCCGATGACCATGCCGGCTTGTGTGAGCGACCCCTTCGACGCGCCGACGAAAGCGCCGAGGCCGAAGTCGATGATCACAGGGCCGAAGTCGCCGAGGATGACATTCTGTGCCTTGAGGTCGCGGTGCACCAAGCCCGCTGCGTGTACCGCGGCAAGCCCCTCGGCCAGCAGCGCGCCAAGGCTCGCCACGAGCGGTGTGGACAACGGACCCTGGTCCACCACGACGCCGGAGAGCGGGCGGCCCGGGATGAAGTCCATAGCCAGCCAGGGCTGCGCATCGAACGGATCGGCGTCAATGAAACGGGCAACTCGGCCCGTGCCTGAGATCGTCCGCGCGATCGTCGCCTCCCGTTCGAATCGGGAGCGGGTATGCGGATCCGTCCGATCGGGTCGGATCACCTTTAGGGCGACCGGCTCGCCCGCAACGGAATACGCGAGGTACACCTCACCCATTCCGCCCGTGCCGAGTCGCCGTTCGACGAGATACGGACCAATACGCGAAGGCAGGGCCTCATCGCTCACCACATACCCCCTGACTCCTCCACGACCGGACGGCTTCGTTCGGCGGACGCCTCCGGTCTGCCGAAGAAGCCATCGCTACAGCGTAGTGATGGGCACACCGCATGAGGAAGCGATTGCATCAGCCCACAGTGGCCGCCGATTCTGGAACAGCGCCGATCTGGCCATGACGAATGCAGCGTGCAGTCGCGCTCAAAGGTGCAGCAGCGTCGCTCTACGACCAAGACCAGATACTTCTAGCGCGTCACTGAACTGTCGCCTCTGCCATTTCGGCAGTTGGCGACCGTGGCGGAGGAGGTCGCGTGCGGCGTGGCCTTCTGCTGCGACAGCGACCCGTTGGGCAAGACCGACGACGGCCGAGCGAGCGGCGGGGGTCTCGCAGCATCCAGCGGCATCGACTGTGGCCACGCCCTGACGGATATGGATCAGAGTCACGGTGCGGGTCTGCCAGGAGGCGGCAACCGCTTCACCACCGGGCAGCGCTTCGACGGCCGCGGAGCCGCTCACGGTGTCGGCGAGCGCGATTGCGTGGTCGCGTACGACTGGATCCATCGCCCCGCTGCCTAGGGCAGGCCCGTCAAGACTCGGTAGCCCGTCGACGAAGCGCCGGTGAACGCGGCGGTCAGATGCGTTATCGACGCCGCTGCGATGGCTTGCCCTGGCCCGGACGTCTCGGCCATGGTGAGCTGGGTGCAGATCTTAGGGTGGTGGTCGTTGCTCTGGCGCAGCGGGGCCAGGTCGATTTCGTGGTCGCCGATGATGGCCATGCCGCGTTGCTGAGCGGCGTGGTAGAGCCGTTGGAGGCCCCTCAAAGGCATCGTCGCCGTCGGCTTCGTGGGTGAGGATCCGGGCGACGTTGATCAGCGACATCACGGCGGTTTCCTGGTCGAGGCGCCCGGCCCTGGAAAGACTTGGTGCTGTCGCCGGCACAGGTCGATGGCGAGGTCGGAGAGGCCGATGTCGCTGGCGATGAGGGCGGCGAAGTTGGGGACGCTGCATGCGCTGACTACCAGTGTTGGTTATCCACGCCCAGCGGTTGAACGGTAAGCGCGGTGAGTTCGGTCATGCGGTCGGCGAGGGGTAGGCCGGGTGGCTTTGGTCGGCAGACCTGCGGGAGCCGACTATCGCGGGTTCATCACGCTGTTCTCTGGCCACATCCAGTCGACGACGAGGCGGCTGTGGGTCTTGTCGATGATGAAGTGCAGGTCGGCGGCCTTCAGGAGTTCGCGGTGGGGGGCGGTGGCCATGCGGAAGTTGGGCTCGGGTGCGCTGTTGCCGTAGTCGCTGTTCCACTCGACGATGGCGGAGGCGACCTGGTCGGCGAGGTTCTGGCCGCCGGTGCCGTGGCCGATGACGCCGATCTCCCAGTAGCGGCTGTTGCTGTCTTGGCCTTCGCGGATGGTGAGGTAGGCGAGGGCTTCGCCGTCGAGTGCGGCCATGGATCCCCAGCCGAAGTGCGGGGTGAAGCCGGGACGTTGGCCGGGCATCCGGGACAGGCCGTTGGGAAGGGTGCAGGCGAGCCATAGGTAGAGCCACTGCCAGTGTGAGCCCTGCCCGAACTTCACGCCGGTGTAGATCTTGTGGGCGGGGGTGTCGAGGATGGTGCGCATCGCTTCCCGGTCGACGTCCTGCTCGCTGAAGGTTTCCAGCCGGACGTTGCCTTCTCCGTCGTGGTGGACGAGGGTGTAGATGTCGTCGCAGACGCCCTTGCGCAGGGGGACGAAGGTTGCCATCTCGCACGACACGGCCTTCCAGGTGTCGCCGTCGGCTTCGAAGGCGAAGGAGCGGGAGATGCTGCCGCGGATCCGCATCGGGATGACCAGCCGGCCGCCGGGAGCCAGTTGCGCGAGCACTGTGGCCGGGACGTCCGCCGCGCCGACGGTGAACTGGATGCGGTCGTAGGGGCCATGGGCGGGGAGCCCTTCCGCGCCGTCTGCCAGCAGCGCTGTGACATTGCGGGCTCCGGCGCGGATCAGGTTGGCGGCGGCGGTGGCGACCAGGTCGGGGTCGACGTCCACGGTCCACACTGTGCCGCCGGGTTCGGCCAGGCGGCCCAGGAGGGCTGCGTTGTAGCCGGTGGCGGCTCCGGCCTCCAGGACGTTGTCGCCGGGCCGGACGCCGAGCTGCTCCAGCTGGGCGGCCACGATCGACGGCGCGGAGATACAGGAGATCATCTCGCCGGCACCGTCGTGCTTGATCGCGACGGCGTCATCGTTGTAGGCGGCTTGGAGATCAGCGTCCGGCACGAACGTGTGGCGTTCGGTATCGCGGAACGCCTTGATGATCGCTGGTGTGCGGAGGTTGCCGGACTCGGTGAGCCTGGTGACCAGGTCGGCGCGCAGTTCGGCGGGGTCGGTGGTGGTGATGGTGGGCTCCATGGTCGCGAGGTTAGGGAAGGTGTGGCTGGGCCGGCCGGTGGACACGGCGGACGGCTGGTCATCTGCGAAGACGACCTGCCAGGCCAGCCAGGCGGCGGCGGATTGCTCGCTGACCGGCACGGCGGCCCGGTTGAAGGCGAAGACGATGTGGTGGGCCAGAACGGCGCGCAGACCGCGTGTCAACAGGCCGTGGTGGGCGAGCCGCGCGAGACGACGGCCGACGTCGGTGTAGGCGGCGACGCGCTCGGGCCAGCCCGGCTCGGTGGTGTCTCGCTGAGCGGCGTCGGCGTTCATGAGGCGGCGCATGGCCGCGACTGCCGCATCGCGGGTCGCGGGGTCGGGCGGGTTGATCGCCGGGCGGTAGCACGCGAACCTCGCCCACACGTCGCCGATCTCAAAAGGGTCGAGGCCGGCAGCGCGGTGCATGGCCGACAACAGCAGGACGCAGCGTTCCCGGGCGTGGGGGCTACCTGTCTCGGCCAGGGCCGCTGGGCTGTCGGCGCAGAACAGGTCGTGGGCGACGGCCATACCGGCCGTCCCGCCGAAGGCGTCGGTCTCGGGCTCGTAGACGCCTCCGACCCAACCGTCCACCACCTGGTCGGCGACCAGCCGGTCCAGGAGGGCGTCTGCGGGCCGGTCGGTGCGCAGGCGGAGCATCCCTTCCTTACGCAGGAAGTGGAATCGGTGACCGGACAAGGCGGCAGCGAGCGCGGCAGCGGCCTGCGGACTTACTCCGTCGCCGCCAGAGAAGGAGATGGCGGTGTGCCACCAGCCCTTCTCGGCGAGGAGGGGAAGGTTCTCGTCGTTCCAGTCCATGCGTCGTGCCTGCTCCTGCCTCGGTGAAGTGGGTCGTGGGTGGTTCAGGCGATCAGCAGGGCGCGCGTCCAGCCGGTGGTGTGCGTACCGTTCAGTGCCAGCCGGGCCCCGGCGCGGCCTTCGAGCAACCCCGGTTTGGTCAGCTCACCGATTCCGCCGGCCACCCGTCGGCGCAGGTTCTCGATGTGGATGGCGAAAGGGTCAGGCTCTGGGCTGTCGGCGGCGATGGCCCTCGTCACGGTCAAAAGCCCAGACCAGCCGTGGCAGAGGGACGCATCAGTGATCAAGCTGAGGCGGGTGGGGTCGGCTAGCGCAGCGAGCACGCTGTTCTCGGCGGCTTGCCTGCGCGCCGGATCGGCGAGGGCGATCGCTGCCAACTGGTGGGAGCGAGCGATGCCCAGCGCCCCGTAGCACCATGACGGGCGTAGCGGAGCAGGGCGCGGATGCTCGCCGGCCGACAGTTGCTCACGACTGGTCCAGTAGGCGCCCCCGTACCGGTCGAGCCAGCCTGCGAACTCGTTGATCGCCCCTTCGTATCCGTCAACGTGGACGCCGCGGCTGGAGGCCAGCGACAGCAACGCCAGCGGTCCCGCGATGCCGTGCGCCATGCCGTTGTTGCCGTGGCCGTCGGTCATCTCCTTATGCCCGGGGAGGTCCAGCGACCACCATCCAGGTAGTGCCCCGGCGTCGGTGTGGACCGGCCGTGCCAGCGACACCAGGTAGGCCAGCACCTCCTTTAGCAGCGACGACGAGCCCCTCCGGGCCAGCAGCAGCGCTCCCAGTCCAGTGATGCCCCGGATGAGGTCGAACTCGGCCAGGTGCGGGAGCCGTGCTGATTCGCGCCGCTGACGGGCTGCGGCCAGCCGGTAGGCCACGACACGGTCGACGGCGGCCTGGACGCCGCGATCGGTACGGCCAGCGCAGCCGAGTACGAACTCCAGCGCCGGAGCGCCGTGAAACAGGGAAGCGTTCGCGCCGGTACTGACGCCGCCGGCGACCGCCTCGGCCAGCAGGGGCCGCGCAGCAGCGAGGTCACCGCCCTCGATGTGCAGTAGCGCCACACCGAGGGCGCCCTCGGCCAGAGCTTGCGCTTGGGGCGGGTTCATCGGCTCGACCTCAGCGAGACGACGATGCTGTGCGCCCGCCCGTCGATCCAGCCATCGGCATCCGGGGGCGGCGCGTCGTAGAGAATCGCGGCAGGGGTTGCGCCGAGGTGGGAACGGAGCAGGTCCAGATGCAGGTCCTGGGTGAGATCGAGAAACAACTGCTGATCGTCCACGGCCAGCAGCACACAGTCGGGCACCCCTGCTCGGGTCCGCCAGGCGTGCAGCCGCTCAGCCCATCGCTCCAGGGGCGCCACGCGGCCGGGCAGATCCCGTGCCCGCAGCTGCCATCGGGCGGCGACGAGAATGCTGCGCCGGTAGTGCAGCGCCGGAGTGAACGGCAGCGTCCAGGCGGCGCCCCAGTCGAACCACGTCACCTGTGGCGTGGCTGCGCGGCTGATCTCGGCCAGGAACCTGACCAGCGGCGGCGTGTAGTTGTTCCACACGAAATTGATCGCTGTCGGGGCCAGCAGCTCCAACCGCTCCCCGCTGGCTGCCACGGCAAGATAGAGGTGTCCGCCGCGAAGGCCGACGACCAGATCGGCGGGGAAAACGACGTTCTCCTCGCTGTGCCTGAACTCGCCGACGCTGACCAGCCTCGGCAGAGTCTGTGGCGCACGGGTGAGCAAGTCGGCCTGGACGTGAGCGGGATGGAACGACAACTGCGCCAGCTGAGCCTCGGGATCGACGGTGGGAAGATCGGTGAGTTCTGCGGCGGCGTCGGGAAGCAGATGCCAGAACCGGCCCGTCATCGTGCCGGCCGCGCGGGAGACGGTGTGGACGCGGATGCGAAAGTCGCCCTTATCGAGCGCCGGTAGCGACCGGGCTTGGACCTGCGCGCACAGTTCAAGGTGGGGCGCGGGGATCAGAGGCGGTTCGCCCGCAGCGGCCTGCAACTCCTCGACCATCGACTCAGAGAGAATCACCGCGCGGCGCCCTTGGATCGCGGCGGTGCCGGCGAGCTCCAACAGCAGCCGGTCGCGTCGCGACATCGGCCGCGGCGGCTCGGACATCGAGCCGAACCCCTCAGGTAGACCCAACCCGTGATCCGGATCTGTCAGTTGCTCCACGCCGACCTCGGCGCCCTCACCCCACCTGGCAGCGAACCGTTCGGTATAGCGACGCCACGCCGGAGTTCCCGTTGGATACGTGGCGAGCCTAGCCAGGACTGTCGTCGCGGTCTCCATCTCGACCGCGACCGTCTCCGGCAGCCGTACCTCGGCATCCAACCGCACGTCCACCGCTGCCGCCCGCACGTGAGGGCCCAGGGCACCGGTGGGCAGAGCGTCCGCTGGGTCGACGATGGTGGCCGCGGCACGCAGCGCCGACAGCAATAGGCGGGTCCGCAGCAGTTCCGAGATCAGCTCAGCCCGGCGGCGCTCGTCCACCATCGGGAACTCGGCGGCGAGCTTGCCCACCAGAGCCGAATGCGGGATCGGTGACCTGGCCGCCTCAAGCACCAGCGCCACCGCGGGAGTCAGCGCCAGCGAGAACTCCGAGGCGCCCGCAGACGGAACGTGCACACGCCCACCGCGCACGCGAGCCAGGTTGTTGACGCGCACCTCGACGTCAGCCATCAACGCCCCGTCTGCCTCCCACACGCTGATCGCCGAGTCCAATGATTCGGGGTCCCGTCGGCGGAAGACTTTATGGTCGTCTCCGACGCGCGCGAAGGATGTGTCACCGAACTCGATTAGGCCAACGCCCGCGAAAAGGCCGAACGGTGTGGGGCGGTGCGCGTATCTGAGCGAGTACCGCGCGAGCGCCAGTGCAGCACGCCGCGCTCGGCGATCATTCAGCACTTGCCCGTCCAGGATCGCCTCTATCTGTCGTGCCAGGTCTGGGCTGGCGCCGGTGACCGTATTCCGGAAGGCCTTGTCGGCCCAGACCGGGGCAAGCCAGGACCGCCACTGCTCGGTGGAGCTATCGGGCCCGGGCCACATGGGAAGGGCTGGAGCCGAAAGGTTCACCGCTGCGCGCAGCATTCCGACGCCAGCGTGCCGGTATAGCCTTCGCCGTGACCGCGTCATCACCCACTCCATTCCTGGGCCGGTTCCCGGGGTAGAAGGAGGCCGTGGGCTTGGCAGGTCCACGGCAGCCGGCCTACGAGGTCGTGCAGGCGCTGGGGCAGGAGCTTCCGCAGTTGTCGCTGGTGCTGCACATCAGTACCGTCTCGGCCGCCGGGGTGTTCTCGATGAAGGTGATGTCGAGGTCGAACGGGTCGAAATCCGCTCTCGCCCCGGCGTCCGCATCTGCCACGGTGGCCTGCTGCCTGGTGATCGGGTTGCTCATCCTTCTGTGCTCCTTGTGTTGAGAAGTACTGACAAGGGATCCCAGTCGGCGCCTTTGCTCTCGTTCAGCCGTCACGGCCGCGAGCTCGGCCCACTGTGGAGGAGTCCGCTGTAGATCGGTGTTGCCTTGGCTGTGCGGCCTTTGCCGACGTCAGATCGTGGTGAGGTGGTGGGGACGAATCCCGCGGGGAGGGAGAACTCGGGTTCCCCGAGGGCACGCCAGCACAGGCGGGGGCCGGTGAAGGCGGCGCGTGTCGACGACGGGTGAAAACTGACCCCCAGGCGACGGCTGGAATCTGACCCCTCTCACTGTGTGGAGGGTGATCAGGGTGGAGGACTGGGCGGAGATCC
>NZ_CAACVB010000084.1 GCF_900659635.1 Actinomadura roseirufa
CGCGCCGGCCTCGATCGCGCCGCGCTCACCGGCCCGGCGCGGCACCCAGGCCAGCCGGGCGCCGGTGACCTGCGCCAGCCGGACCACCGAGGTCAGCGCGCCGGGGCTGGTCGCCAGCCGCTCGCCCACCATGATCACGGCGCCGGGCTCCTCCAGCAGCGCCCGCACGCCGGCGCGGCCGGCGTCGCCGATCAGCGCGCCGAGGGTGTCGGCCTCGCCGCCCGGCGGGGTCGGCAGCAGCG
Organism: Actinomadura roseirufa; assembly: GCF_900659635.1. Taxonomy (GTDB): domain Bacteria; phylum Actinomycetota; class Actinomycetes; order Streptosporangiales; family Streptosporangiaceae; genus Spirillospora; species Spirillospora roseirufa. The sequence goes on from NZ_CAACVB010000084.1 coordinate 243, forward strand.
TGCCGCCGACCTTGGTCAGCCCGCGGGTGGCGAACGGCGCCGCGGCGAAGACCTTCAGCCCCGTCTTGCGGAACGCCTTGCGGAGCCGCAGGAACACGATCGGCGACTCCTCCTCCGGCTCGAAGCCGGCGAGCAGCACCGCGGGCGCCTTCTCCAGGTCGGCGTAGGTGACCTCGATCGGACGGCCCGCGACGGACGAGGCGATGAAGTCCGCCTCCTCCGCCGACAGCGGGCGGGCCCGGAAGTCGACGTCGTTGGTGCCGAGCGCGACCCGCGCGAACTTGGCGTAGGCGTAGGCGTCCTCCAGCGTCACCCGGCCGCCGGCCAGCACGCCCGCCGAGCCGCGCGCCGCCGCGAGGCCGCGAGCCGCGATCGTGAGCGCCTCCGGCCAGGACGCCGTCTCCAGCTCCCCGGCCGCGTTGCGGACGAGCGGGTGGGTCAGCCGCTCGGGCCGGGTGGCGTAGGTGAACGCCCAGCGGCCCTTGTCGCAGTTCCACTCCTCGTTGACCTGCGGGTCGTCGCCCGCCAGCCGGCGGGTGACCTTGCCGCGCCGGTGGTCGGTGCGCAGCGCGCAGCCGGACGCGCAGTGCTCGCACGTGCTCGGCTGCGACACCAGGTCGAACGGCCGCGACCGGAACCGGTAGGCGGCGCCGGTCAGCGCGCCCACCGGGCAGATCTGCACGGTGTTGCCGGAGAAGTAGGACTGGAACGGCTTGCCGTCGGCCGTGCCGACCTGCTCCTTCGCGCCGCGCTCCAGCAGGTCGATGAACGCGTCGCCGGCGATCTGGTCGGAGAAGCGGGTGCAGCGGGCGCACTGGATGCAGCGCTCCCGGTCCAGCAGCACCTGGCTGGACAGCGGCAGCGGCTTGGGGAAGGTCCGCTTGGCCTCGGTGAACCGGCTCTCGCCGCGCCCGTTGGACATCGCCTGGTTCTGCAGCGGGCACTCGCCGCCCTTGTCGCAGACCGGGCAGTCCAGCGGATGGTTGATGAGCAGCAGCTCCATCACGCCGTGCTGGGCCTTGTCGGCCTGCGGCGAGGTGAGCTGGGTCTTGATGACCATGCCCGGCATGACCGTGGTCGTGCAGGACGCCTGCGGCTTGGGCATCCCGCGGCCGTTCCCGGCGTCGGGGATCTCCACCAGGCACTGCCGGCAGGCCCCGACCGGGTCGAGCAGCGGATGGTCGCAGAACCGCGGGATCTGGATGCCGAGCAGCTCCGCCGCCCGGATGATCAGCGTCCCCTTCGGCACCTCGATCTCGAAGCCGTCGATGGTGACGGAGACCAGGTCCTCGCGCTTCCCGACAGCCGACTTGTCGTCGGTGACCGTCACTTGGCACCTCCCCAGAGGGTGGACTTGGACGGGTCGAACGGACAGCCGCCCTGCTCGAAGTGCTGGAGGTACTCGTCCCGGAACAGCTTGATGGACGAGACGACCGGGCTCGTCGCGCCGTCGCCCAGCGCGCAGAAGGACCGGCCGAGGATGTTGTCCGACAGGTCCAGGAGCGTCTCCAGGTCCTCCTCGGAGCCCTGCCCGGCCTCCAGCCGCTTCAGCATCTGCTTGTACCAGTAGGTGCCCTCGCGGCACGGCGTGCACTTGCCGCACGACTCGTGCGCGTAGAACTCCGACCAGCGCAGCACGGCGCGGACGACGCAGGTCGTCTCGTCGAAGATCTGCAGGGCGCGGGTACCGAGCATCGACCCGGCGGCGCCGACGGACTCGAAGTCCAGCGGCACGTCCAGGTGCTCGTCGGTGAACAGCGGCGTGGACGAGCCGCCCGGCGTCCAGAACTTCAGCCGGTGCCCGGCCCGGACGCCGCCCGCCATGTCGAGCAGCTCCCGGAGCGTGACGCCGAGCGGCGCCTCGTACTGGCCGGGCCGCGTCACGTGCCCCGACAGCGAGAAGATCCCGAAGCCCTTGGACTTCTCGGTGCCCATCGCGGCGAACCAGTCGGCGCCGTTCTCGACGATCGAGGGAACCGAGGCGATCGACTCGACGTTGTTGATGACGGTGGGCCCGCCGTACAGGCCCGCGACCGCCGGGAAGGGAGGCTTCAGCCTGGGCTGACCGCGGAACCCCTCCAGGGAGTCCAGCAGCGCCGTCTCCTCGCCGCAGATGTAGGCCCCGGCGCCGCTGTGGACGACCACGTCCAGGTCGAAGCCGGACCCGAGGATGTCCTTGCCGAGGTAGCCGGCCTCGTACGCCTCCGCCACCGCCTGCTGGAGACGGCGGATCACGTGCAGGACCTCGCCCCGCACGTAGATGAACGCGTGGTTCGACTTGATCGCGTAGGAGCTGATGACGATGCCCTCGACCAGCACGTGCGGGTTGGCCATCATCAGCGGGATGTCCTTGCACGTGCCCGGCTCGGACTCGTCCGCGTTGACGACCAGGTAGCGCGGGTTCGGGCTGCTCGGCGGGAGGAAGCCCCACTTCATGCCGGTGGGGAAGCCCGCGCCGCCGCGACCGCGGAGCCCGGAGTCCTTGACGGCCTGGACGATGTCGTCCGGCGCCATCGTGAACGCCTTGCGCAGCGCCCGGTAACCGCCGTCCCGCTCGTAGCCCGCGCGGGTGAACGAGTCGGCCTGGTCCCAGTTCCTGGTGAGGATCGGGGTGAGCGTGGTCACTGGTTACGACCCTCCTGGGTACCGGGCTTCACGTCGCCGCCGATGGGCTTGCCCGGCTCGTTCGGCGGCGGGGAGGTGACCTCGTCCGGCCGCACCGGCTCCCGCGGCGCCGCGCGCCCGGCGTCGGCCGGCGGGGCGGTCCAGCCGCGCTCGCGGGCCAGCTCCAGGCCGCGCAGCGACTCCGGACCGGCCTGCACGCCCTCGTGGGCGCGGCCGTCGGGGAACCCCGCGAGGACCCGCGAGGCCTCCTTCCACCCGGCCAGGGCGTTCGCCCCGCGCGTGGGGAGCACCCGCTTGCCCGAGCGCAGGTCGTCGACCAGCTCCTTGGCCTTCGCGGGCGTCATGTTGTCGAAGAACTCCCAGTTCACCATCATCACCGGAGCGAAGTCGCAGGCCGCGTTGCACTCGATCCGCTCCAGGCTGACGGTGCCGTCGGGGGTGGCCTCGTCGTGGCCGACGCCGGCGTGCTCGCTCAGCTCGTTCCAGATCTGGTCGCCGCCCATGACCGCGCACAGCGTGTTGATGCAGACGCCGACGTGGTACTCGCCGACCGGCGCGTGCTTGTACTGGGTGTAGAAGGTCGCGACGCCCGTGACCTGGGCCTCGGTGATGCCGAGCTGCTCGGCGCAGAACGCGATGCCGTGCTCGGTGATGTGCCCGTCCACGGACTGGACCAGGTGCAGCATCGGCAGCAGCGCCGACCGCGGCCGGGGATACCGGCCGATGATCTCCTTGGCGTCCCGCTCCAGCCGCTCGCGCACCTCGGGTTCGTACGTCATCGGTCCACTCCCCCCATGACCGGGTCGATGCTGGCCACGGCGGCGATGACATCGGCGATCATGCCGCCCTCGGCCATCGCCGGGGTGGCCTGCAGGTTGACGAAGGACGGCTCGCGGAAGTGCACGCGGTAGGGGCGGGTGCCGCCGTCGCTGACCACGTGCGCGCCGAGCTCGCCGCGCGGCGACTCGATATGCGAGTACGCCTGCCCCGCCGGGACCCGGAACCCCTCGGTCACCAGCTTGAAGTGGTGGATCAGCGCCTCCATCGAGCTGCCCATGATGTGCGCGATGTGCCGGGGCGAGTTGCCCATGCCGTCCGCGCCGATCGCGAGCTGCGCCGGCCAGCCGATCTTCTTGTCCTCGATCATCACCGGTCCCTTGACCGTCTGCAGCCGCTCCAGGCACTGCTCGACGATCTTCAGGGACTCCTCCATCTCCTCCATCCGGACGAGATAGCGGCCGTACACGTCGCAGGTGTCCTGCGTCGCGACCTTGAAGTCATAGGTCTCGTAGCCGCAGTAGGGCTGCGACTTGCGCAGGTCCCACGGCAGGCCGGTCGCGCGCAGCACCGGCCCCGTGACCCCGAGCGCCATGCACCCGGTGAGGTCGAGGTAGGCGACGTCCTTCGTCCGCGCCAGATAGACGGGGTTGGCGTCCATCAGCTTGCGCAGCGCCTGGATGCGCTTGGGCATCCGGTCGAGATAGTCGCGAATCTTGCTGGTCGCGCCGCTCGGCAGGTCCTGCGCGACGCCGCCCGGCCGGACGTAGGCCATGTTCATCCGCAGGCCGGTGATCTCCTCGAACAGGTCGAGGGTGTACTCGCGCTCGATGAACCCGTTGAGCATCACGGTCGTCGCGCCGAGCTCCAGCCCGAACGTGGCGATCGCGACCAGGTGCGAGGAGATCCGGTTGAGCTCCATCATCATCACGCGGATGATCTGGGCCCGCTCCGGCACCTGCTCGGTGACGCCGAGCAGCTTCTCCACGCCGAGGCAGTAGGACGTCTCGTTGAAGATCGGCGCGAGGTAGTCCATCCGGGTGCAGAACGTGGTGCCCTGCGTCCAGGTACGGAACTCCATGTTCTTCTCGATGCCGGTGTGCAGGTAGCCGATGCCCACCCGGCACTCGTTCACCGTCTCGCCGTCCAGCGTCAGGATCAGGCGGAGCACGCCGTGCGTGGACGGGTGCTGCGGGCCCATGTTGACCACGAGCCGCTCGTCGCCGAGGTCCTCGGCGCCGCCGACGACCTGGTCCCAGTCCTGCCCGTTGACGTCGAAGACCCTGCCCTCGGCGGCCTCGTCGGCCGCGTAGGCGTCGTATTCGGTGTATTTAGTGGAGCTCATGTGTACGACCTCCGCTCGTCGGGCGGGGGGATCTCCGCGCCGCGGTACTCGACGGGGATGCCGCCGAGAGGATAGTCCTTGCGCTGCGGATGGCCGACCCAGTCGTCGGGCATCTGGATGCGCGTCAGCGCGGGGTGGCCGTCGTACACGATGCCGAAGAAGTCGAAGGTCTCCCGCTCGTGCCAGTCGGCCGTCGGGTAGACCGGCACCAGCGACGGGACGTGCGGGTCGGCGTCGGGGCAGGTCGCCTCCAGCCGGATCCGCCGGTTGTGCGTGATCGACAGCAGGTGCGCGACCGTGTGCAGCTCGGCGCCGGTGTCCTGCGGGTAGTGCACGCCCGACACGCTGGAGCACAGCTCGAAGCGCAGCTCGGGGTCGTCGCGCAGCGTCCGCGCGACGGCGGCCAGGTGCTCGCGCCGGACATGGAAGGTGATCTCGCCGCGGTCCACGACGACGCGCTCGACCGCGTCGTCGAACACCGGGAGCGTCCCGCCCGCGGCGCCCTCGGCGAGGACGCGCTCCAGCCGGTCGGCGACCTCGTCGAACTCGCCCGCCTCCACGGCGCCGCCGGGGCCGCCGTAGGGACGGGGCGCCGACACCTTCGGGCTCTGCCGGACGACCAGCCCCCCGTAACCGGAGGTGTCGCCCGTGGTCTTGGCGCCGAACATGCCCATCCGCGCGACGGGCTGCTCACGGCGATCCTCCTCCGCCTGCGCGGGGAGCTGGTCGGCGGCCTGTTCCGCCCGCTGCTCGGGATGCTGGGAGCTCATCACTGCACCCCCTGCCCGAGCAGCGGCAGCCGCCGCCGCTTGGCCTCTTCCAGCTCGGCGATCTGCTGCTTGCGCTGCGGGCCGAGCTTGGTGTTCTGGATCTTGTCGTGCAGCTTCAGGATCGCGTCCAGCAGCATCTCCGGCCGCGGCGGGCAGCCGGGCAGGTAGATGTCCACCGGGACGATGTGGTCCACGCCCTGCACGATCGCGTAGTTGTTGAACATGCCGCCGGACGAGGCGCACACGCCCATCGCGATGACCCACTTGGGCTCGGTCATCTGGTCATAGATCTGCCGCAGGACCGGGGCCATCTTCTGGCTCACCCGTCCCGCGACGATCATCAGATCGGCCTGCCGCGGCGTCGCGGAGGCGCGCTCCATCCCCCAGCGGGAGAAGTCGTGCCGCGGGTCACCGGTGGCCATCATCTCGATGGCGCAGCAGGCCAGGCCGAACGTGGCCGGCCAGACCGAACTCTTGCGCGCCCATCCGGCGACCTGCTCGACCGTCGTCAGCAGGAAGCCGCTGGGAAGCTTCTCCTCTAGACCCATGTCAGTCCCACTCCAGACCGCCGCGCCGCCAGATGTAGGCGTACGCGACGAGCACGGTGACGATGAAAAGGACCATCTCCACCAGTCCGAACATCCCCATGCGGTCGAACGCGACGGCCCACGGGTAAAGGAAGATGATCTCAATGTCGAAGACGATGAACAGCATCGCCGTCAGGTAGTACTTGATGGGGAAACGCCCGCCGCCGACCGGCTGCGGCGTCGGCTCGATGCCGCACTCGTAGGCGTCCAGCCGCGCGCGGTTCCACCGTTTCGGCCCGGTGAGCGAGGCCATCGCCACGGAGCCGGCGGCGAAGGCGAAGGCGAGCACCCCCAGCACGATGATCGGAACATAGAGATCCATGTCTCTACTGCCTCTCCTCGGAACGTACGGCGCTGTACGGGGCGGGCCCTCCGCGGGTCGCCACCCTAGCCAAGGTGATCAATAGCTCTCCCCTCCGGGGGTCGGATCGCAGGCTCGCTCGGGGCCCCTCGAACTCGCTCATGCCGCCGGCGCCACCTTCTGCAGCGCGTTGATGAGCCGGTCCATCGCGTCGCCGCCCTTCGGGTCGGTCAGGTTGGCGAGCAGTTTCAGCGTGAACCGCATCAGCGTCGGATGCGGCAGACCGTGCGCGGTGACGAACTTCATCACGCGCGGGTCCCCGATGGCCTGGACGAACAGCCGGGCGAGCGTGAAGTAGCCGCCGTGCTCGTCCTTGAGGATCCGGGGGTACTCATAGAGCGTCCGCTCGCGCTGGGCGGGGGTGCGGCGCGCGAGCGCCTGCACCATGATGTCGGCGGCCAGCCGGCCGGACTCCAGCGCGTAGTCGATGCCCTCCCCGTTGAAGGGGTTGATCATGCCGCCGGCGTCGCCCACGAGCAGCATCCCGCGGGTGTAGTGCGGCTGCCGGTTGAAGCCCATCGGCAGCGCCGCGCCGCGGATGCGCCCGGTGGCGTGGTCCTCGTCGAACTGCCAGTCCTCGGGCATCTGCGCGCACCAGCGCTTCAGCATGCCGCGGTAGTCGACGTTCTGGAACGACTTGCTGGTGTTGAGGAGGCCGAGTCCGACGTTGGACGTGCCGTCGCCGACGCCGAAGACCCAGCCGTAGCCGGGGAGGAGGCGCTCGCCGTCCCACAGTTCGAGCCACGCCTCCATGTAGTCGTCGTCGTGGCGGGGGGTCTGGAAGTAGCGGCGGACCGCGACGCCCATCGGGCGGTCCTCGCGCCGGCGCAGTCCCATGGCCAGGGAGAGGCGGGTCGAGTTCCCGTCGGCCGCGACGACCAGCGGCGCGTGGAACTCGACGTCCTCGCCCTCGTAGGTGGCGGTGACGCCGGTGATGCGGTCGGTGCGCTCGTGCAGGATCGGTCCCGTCACGGTGCAGCCCTGCAGCAGCCGGGCGCCGGCCTTGGCGGCGTGCTCGGCGAGGAGCTGGTCGAAGTCGGTGCGCTTGCGGACGAGCCCGAAGTCGGGGAAGGACGCGAGCTCCGGCCAGGGCAGCTCGACCTTGACCCCGCCGCCGTAGATGCGCAGGCCCTTGTTGCGACCCCAGCCCGGGTCGCCGACGTCGACGCCCATGCCGACGAGCGCGCGCACGGCGCGCGGCGTCAGCCCGTCACCGCAGATCTTGTCCCGCGGGAACGTGGCCTTCTCCAACAGCAGCACGTCCAGGCCCGCCTGGGCGAGCCAATAGGCGGTCGAGGCCCCGGCGGGGCCGGCCCCGACGACGATGACATCTGCGTGTCGGGTGGACTCGGTCACAGCGTTCCTCTTCAGCTCGTTCGCTTGTGAAGTACTTCACAAGGATCCGGTGGGGAGTCTATTCCTTTATCACGGTCCGTGGGTACCTCTCGGCCACTCCGGTTTTGGACCGGTCCGATTGCACCGAGCGTCCGGGTCATCCCGGATTGACCGCATGATGCAGCGCGGCGACGCCGAAGGTGAGGTTCCGCCATCGCACCGCGCCCCAGCCCGCGTCCTGGATCAGGCGCGCCAGCGCCTCCTGGCCGGGCCACGCGAGCGTGGACTCGGCCAGGTAGCGATACGAACCGGGGTTGGAGCTGACCCGCGCCAGGAGCGGCAGCCCGTAGCGGAGATGCGCCTCGTGCCCGAGGGCCAGCACCGCGTTCGGCGGATGGCTGACCTCGCACACCAGGAGCCGCCCGCCCGGCTTGGCCACCCGCCGCAGCTCGCGCAGCGCCCGCCCCGTGTCGGCGACATTGCGCAGGCCGAAGGAGATCGTCACGGCGTCGAACGAGCCGTCGGCGAAGGGCAGCCGCAGCGCGTCCCCCGCGACGAACGACGGCCCCGCGGCGTCCGCCTGACGGCGCACCCCGACCCGCAGCATCCCGAGGGAGAAGTCGCAGGCCACGGTCTGGGCGCCGGCCGCGGCGAAGGGCACCGAGGAGGTACCGGTCCCGGCCGCGAGGTCCAGCACCCGCTCGCCCGGCCGCGCGTCCAGCGCCCGCACGACCGCGCGCCGCCAGTACCGGTCGCGGCCGCCCGTCATCAGGGTGTTCAGCAGGTCGTACCGCTCGGCGGTGCCGTCGAACATCGCCGCGACGTCGGCGGGCTGCTTGTCGAGTGAGGCGCGGGTCATGCTGTAAGCCTAGGCCGAGGCCGGTGAGCTCGTGACGGGGCCGCGGGACCGGTCCCCGTACGGGGGCTCGTGCGGGGGCTCGCGCGGGGGCCGTGCGGGGGGTGCCCGCTAGGCGTCCTCCCGCGTGCGGGACTCCTCCAGCTTGCGTCGGCGGTCGCGGAAACCGGTGACGACGGCGGCCGACATCCGGTCGCGCTGGCTCGACAACAGGACGAAGCTGACGATCCCGCTCACGATCAGCGCCACGAACACCAGCCCGATGCCGTGCGACATGAGCGGCCACAGCACGCCCACGGTCGCTGCGAAGATCGCCAGCCGGGCGAGGGTGTAGAGCAGTACGGAACGCATGACTCCATGAGACTACCCCGCCCCGGCGACGATCTTGCGGCAGGTCAGGCCGCGCCGTGCGCGGGCCTCACCCGAGCACCTCCCGGAAGAGGTCCGGATCGACGTTCCCGCCCGACAGGACCGAGACGTAGGTGCGGGCGGCGGGGAGCTCCTCGCGGTGGTGCAGGTAGGCGGCGGTCGCGACGGCGCCGGCGGGCTCGGCGATGAGCCGGGCCTCCCGGGCCAGCCGGCGCATCGCGTCGCGGATCTCGTCCTCGGTGACGGTGACGACCTCGTCCACCCGCGCGCTCATGTGCGCGAACGGGATGTCGCCGACCTGCTGGACGCGCAGGGCGTCGGCGATGGTGCGGCCGGTGTCCTCGGCCGGCCAGGAGACGGGACGCCCCGCGCGCAGCGAGTCGCGGGCGTCGGCGGCCAGCTCGGGCTCGACCCCGATCACCGACGCCTCGGGGCGCAGCGCCTTGACCGCGCTGGCGACGCCGGAGACCAGCCCGCCGCCGCTCACCGGGACGAGCACGACGTCGACGTCCGGGCGGTCCTGGACGATCTCCAGCCCGACCGTGCCCTGGCCGGCGATCACCTCGCGGTCGTCGTAGGGCGGGATCAGGTTGAGGCCGTGCGCGGCCGCGAGGTGGGCGGCGGTCCCGGCGCGGGCCTCGGCGGTCGGCTCGACGTACACGATCTCGGCGCCGAGGGCCATGCACGCCTCGACCTTCACGGCGGGGGTGGTGTGCGGCATGACCAGGACGACCGGGACGCCGAACGCGCGGGCGGTGTAGGCGACGGCCCGCGCGTGGTTGCCGCTGGAGTGCGTCACCACGCCCCGCTCGCGCCGTTCCTCGGGGAGCGCCGCGATCGCGGCGTAGGCCCCGCGCAGCTTGAACGCGCCGACCGGTTGCAGCGACTCCGGCTTCACCAGCAGGGACGTGCCCGGGGCGGGGTCCGGGAAGGGGACGAGGGGCGTCCGGACGGTGATGCCCGCGAGCCGTCCGGCGGCGCGCTCGATCTCGGACAGCGAAACAAGATCGGACATGTCCGGGAGACTATGCGGTCGGCGGCGCGCCTGTTAACGACCGCGTCGGCCGCGTGTTGCGGGCGGGACACGGCAGGTCAACCGGGGTCTTGCCGGACGGCCCGCACGACCGTGCGCGCACGTCGCGTCATCGCTCCAGTTCGGCCGATCACTCAGTGTGATGTTTTGCGAAAACAAGGGAGAAATCGGTCTTGACCCGCCACACTGTAAACAGTCCACCCGCGCCGAGAGCGGGACAAAGGGGGAGAGAAAACGTGGAGAGCACGAGCGAGCGCCTGCTCACCCCGGGAGAGGTAGCCGCCCTCTTTCGGGTCGATCCTAAGACGGTGACACGTTGGGCGGCGGCGGGCCGTATCAGTAGCATCCGTACTCCCGGGGGGCACCGCCGGTTCCGCGAGTCCGAGGTCCACGCGCTGCTGCGCGGCGAGGAACCGGTCGCCGAGCACTCGGCCCGCTGACCGGCTCCGCCGGACCGGTCCGTCCGGCGGTCAGGGCGCGCGACGGGGAAGCGCCCGCATCGGTCTCACGGCCTCGGCCTGTACGCCAGAGCAGTACACGCGAAGGCAGTACACGCGAACGAATCACCTGCCCGGGGGGGCGGCGCCGCCGGAGGCGTGCCTCACCGGGCAGCTCGCGCACACCGCGCTCCCGCGCCGCCCGCGGGGACCGCGCCGCACGCGCTCTCACTCCTCCGGCCGGCCGGCCTTCCACTCCTCGAACCGGCGGAGCAGCTCCGCGTCCTCGTCCCGCCACCGCCGCCGCCGCTCCTCCAGTTCCTCCTCGGTGAGCGACTGGCCGAGCAGGCGGTCGTAGTCGGGGTCGTCCGGGCCGATCTCGATGTAGGCGTCGGCGATGATCCGCCCCTCGCCGGGCTCGTCCCCCGCGGGCTCGGTGAGGACGCTGTGGGGCACCCGTAGCGTGCCGTCGGGGAGCCGGATCACCTGCATCGTCGATCACCTTCGGTGTCCATCGTCGTCGCCGTCCGCCATCGCGGTTTCCTAGATCCCGTATCTCCGGTTGAAGAAGAGCATGACCTCGAGCGCCGTCCGGATGTCGCCGGCGAGCATATCCACCAGCGCCGGTCGCTGCCGGGAGGAGATCGCGGCGAACGCGTCGGCGAAGAACTCGCGGCGGCCCAGCGCGTTGGGCTGGCGGTGGAAGTCGCTCGACAGGTGCGGCCGGCACTGCTCGTAGAGCGCGCGGAACGCGGGCGTGTCGGAGGTCCACCCGCCGTTCTCGCCGTCGATGTCGTCGAGGGCGTGGCCGACCTCGTGCAGCATCACGTCCGGGGTCGGGGACGGGCGATCGCCCACGATGATCTTGCGGTCGCCGTAGGCCCCCGCGCAGATGTCCCAGGTGGCGCGGCCGCAGGGCAGCGGGCGGTCGCGCAGGTGACCCATGTCGTCGAGCTGCGGGACGCCGCCGGGGCCGACGTAGATGCCGTCGAGGCCCCGCGCGAGCGTCTCCTTCAGCGCGTCGGGCAGTGAGGCCAGGCTTTCCACGGCCCGGATGACCTCGCGGGTGGGCGGGCCCAGCCGCGCGTCCCACTGCCGGTGCAGGACGCCCTCCAGCACGCCGCAGTGGCGGCGCCCGTCGGCGGCGTGCGGCACGCCGGGCGGGTGGGGCAGGACGCGCGGCGGCTGGTCGTCGTCCAGCTCGAAGTCGCGCCAGGAGTAGTCGCCGGCCCGGGACCGGCTCACCTTGCGCCTGGCGTGCCGCCCGCCGGACGGGCCCGCGGCGTCCCGCGACCCCTCCGGCCGGTCGGCGCCCGGCCCGAGCGCGAAGTCGTCGTCGCGGCCGGCCTTGCGGAACCGGCCGAACCTGTCGCGGGGCTGGTTGCTGCGGGGCCGGACCTGGCGCGCGTCGGGGCGCCGGTCCGGCTCGGGGGGCGACGGGGAGTAGGCCACGTCGTCCGCGCGGGCCGGCTCGCCCCGGGTGGCCTCCCGGTTCCTCGGCTCCCGGGGCTTGCGGTGGACGCCTTTGAAGCGCATCAGGCTCCTCTGTCAGCGGGACCCGCGCTTCCGGCGAGCGAGCGGGCCCACCGAGGCAGGGTAAGCCGGAACCCGACACGGCGTCATCCCCACGAGTCACCGGTTACCCGCTGGACATGTTGTATGTCCGGGTAACCCTGCTCTTGCGTGGAATATGACCCTATTGGCCACGCGACGATCTCACGCGTACGAGTGCAGCCCCGAGAACAGGTAGTTCACGCCGAAGAAGTTGAACAGCAGCGCCGCGAACGCCACCAGCGACAGGACCGCGGCCTTGCGGCCCTTCCAGCCCGCCGTGGCCCGCGCGTGCAGGTAGGCCGCGTAGAGGACCCAGGTGACGAACGACCAGATCTCCTTGGGGTCCCAGCCCCAGTACCGGCCCCACGCCTCGTCCGCCCAGATGGCGCCCATGATGATCGTGGCGGTCCAGATCGGGAAGGCGAACGTCGTCACCCGCATCGACAGCCGGTCGAGGGTGTCCGCGGACGGGATCCGCGCCAGGAGCCCGGCGGCCCGTCCCGCGGCCCTCTCGCCCGTGCCCTCCCCGGCGCTCCCGGCGCCGCCCTGCTCGCGGATCTTGAGCAGGTACAGGACCGTGGCCGTGCCCGCGACCGTGAACGCGCCGGTGGAGGTGATCGCGGCGGTGACGTGGATGGCGATCCAGTAGGAGTTCAGCGCCGGGCTGACCGGGCCCACCGAGTCGTACAGCCAGAGGTTGGCGATGCCGAGCGCGAGCACGGCCGCGGCCATGACGAACGCGCCGAGGAACCGCGCGTTGTACCGCCACATCACCACGAGGAAGGCGGTCACGGCGGCGAACGAGATCGCGGTGAGGAACTCGTACATGTTCGCCCACGGCCAGCGGCCGGCGGCCAGGCCGCGCGAGACGAGCACGCCCAGGTGCGACGCCCAGCCCAGCACGTTCAGCAGCACCGCGAGCCGCACCCAGTCGACGCGGCGGCCGGCGGCCTCCCGCGCGCCCGGCTCGGCGGGCGCCTCGCCCGCGGTCTCGACCGCGCCGCCCTCGGCCCCGGCGGAACCGGCGGCCACCAGGACCTTCGCCTCCGCCTTCTCCAGCGCGGCCGCGGGCTCGCCGCGGCGGCCGAAGCCGAGGTCGGCGGCGTAGGCGAACAACGCGATGATGTACAGCACCACCGTTGTCAGCATGAGCTTGTCGCTCAGGTTCGCGAGGTCGGCGTTGCCCACCCTCGTCACTCCTTTGTTTCGGTGACCGACCCGGAATCCCGGTCGGCGCCGGGCTCGTCGCCGGACCCGTCCTGCGCGGGTCCGTCCTCCCCGTGCCCGTTCTCCTCGGTCCCGCCTCGCCCGGACCCCGGGCCACCGGGCTCCGCGTCCGCGGGCTCCTCTGCTGCGGAGCCCTCCGGACCGCGCAGGGCGGCCACGATGTCGTCGAACTCCGAGGTCGGATTGCCCAGCGTGAGGCCGCCGACCTCCACCACCGTACGCCCGCCCTCTCCGGCGCCCGCACGGACCCATATCCTGCGGCGCCTGACCATGAACGACGTGGCCACGCCGAGCACCGCCAGGACGGCCGCCACCAGCGCGGGGATGCGGCCCGGGTCGTGGTTGACCGACAGGCTCGTCCACTCCCGCAGCCCGTCGAAGGTGATCGAGCCCGCGTTGCCGGGCAGCGTCATCGTCTCCCCCGGCTCCAGCAGCTTCTGGCCGCCCTTGACGGGCTGGAGCGTCTTGCCGATGCCCTCCAGCTTGTAGACCGACTGCGGGACGCCGGAGTCCAGGCCGATGTCGCCCTTGAACGAGGAGACCGTCACCACCGGGCGGATCGCGCCCGGGAACGCCGAGACGATCTGCTTGCGGTCCTCGCTGGCCACCGCCGTCGGCCACAGGATCGCGTAGAAGGCGAGCTGTTCGGGCCGGGCGTCGGGGGCCTTGATGACGCCCTCGGACGTCAGGTTCCGCGGCTCCATCGGCAGGAACGGCACCGCGTCCCGGTAGGCGACGTTGCCCTGCGCGTCCCGGACGGTGAAGACCGGCGCGTAGCCGTGGCCGAGCAGGTAGACCTTGGCGCCGCCCACCTTGAGGGGGTGGTTGAGCCGCAGGTCCCAGGGCTTCTCCCGGCCGTCCGGCGTCGCCCGGTAGCGGATCCTGGCGTGGAAGTCGGTGGCCTGGCCGCGCTTGTCGCCCTCGGTCTGGTACTCGGCGGTGAAGTCGTCCAGCGTCATCGAGAACGGCGCGAGCCCGTCGCCGTCGAACGCCCGCCCGGGGGTGAACTGGTCGTACTGGCTCAGCGAGTTGGCGAAGGACTTGCCCTCGGTGAGCACGACGTTCCCCCGGTAGCCGAACAGGTTGCCGAGGCCGAGCGCGAACAGCAGCGCCAGCAGGGCCAGGTGGAACAGCAGGTTCCCGGTCTCCCCCAGATAGCCCTTCTCCGCGGCCGCGGCGCCGCCGGACACCTCCACCCGGAAGCGCCGCGCGCGCAGCGCCCGGCGGGCCTCGTCGAGGACCTCCTCGGGCGCGGCGCCGGTGGTGAAGGACGCCGACTGCGGCAGCCGGCGCAGGTTGCGGGGCGCCGCCGGGGGCCGCGCCCGCATCGACCGGTAGTGCTTGCCGGCGCGGGGGATCACGCATCCGGCCAGCGAGACGAACAGCAGGATGTAGATCGCCGCGAACCAGGGCGCGGCGAACACGTCGAACAGCGACAGCCGGTCCAGCCACGGCCCGAGCGTCGCGTGGTCCCGGAGGTAGGCGGCGACCTTCTCCGGCGCCTGGCCGCGCTGCGGCAGGATCGACCCCGGCACCGCGCCGAGCGCGACGAGGAACAGCAGGACCAGCGCGGTGCGCATCGTCGTGAGCTGCCGCCAGCCCCAGCGCAGCCACCCGAGCGGGCCGATGCCGGTGGGCCGCGGCACCTCCCCCGGCGCCCGCCGCTCGGCGGGCGCCCGCGTGCCGCTCTCCTCCGCCGCTTCCACGTCCTTGACGTCGCTCATATGGCGCTCATCTTCAGATAACCGGCTCGAAGCCGCTGATCCACGACCTCAGCTCGATGGTCAGGTCACCCCACAGGCCGCTGACCAGCAGCACCCCGATGAGGACGAGCATCCCGCCGCCGGTCCGCATGACCAGCGGGTAATGCCGTTTCACCGCCCCGAACGCGCCGAGCGCCCGGCGGTAGGCCAGCGCGGTCACCACGAACGGCAGCCCGAGGCCCGCGCAGTACGCCAGCGACAGCAGCGCGCCCCGGCCCGCGCTCGCCTCCGTGATCGCCAGGCTCTGCACCGCGCCCAGCGT
This sequence comes from Actinomadura roseirufa, assembly GCF_900659635.1. Classification (GTDB taxonomy): domain Bacteria; phylum Actinomycetota; class Actinomycetes; order Streptosporangiales; family Streptosporangiaceae; genus Spirillospora; species Spirillospora roseirufa. The sequence continues at coordinate 15,544 of NZ_CAACVB010000084.1, forward strand.
CGGGCCGATGCACGGCGTCCAGCCGAGGCCGAACAGCACGCCGAGCAGGGGCGCCCCGGCCAGGCCCGCCGAGGGCAGCCGCCCCGACTTCAGCGTCCGCTGCAGGCCCGGGACGAACCCCATGAACGCGAGCCCGAACACGATCGTGATGACGCCGAGGACGCGGGTGATCTGGTCCTGGTACTCCAGCAGCCACCGCCCGAGCCCGCCGAAGACCACGCCGTAGCTGACGAACACCACGCTGAAGCCGCCGACGAACAGCAGCACGCCCGCCAGCAGCCGGCCGCGCCGCTGCTCGGCGAGGTCGGCGCCGGTCATCCCCGTCACGTACGACAGGTAGCCGGGCACCAGCGGCAGCACGCACGGCGAGGCGAACGACACCACCCCGGCCAGCGCGGCCAGCGGCGCCGCAGCGAACAGCGACCCGCTGGTGACGGTCTCGGCGGCGCTCACTGGTGGGGGTTCACTGGCTCGGGCTCACTTCTCCGCGAGGGTCTTGGTGACGAGCGGGTTGAGCTTGGAGTACGTCGTGGCGCCGATGATCCGGGCGGCGATGCGGCCCTGCCGGTCCAGCACGAGGGTGCTCGGGACCGCGCTCGGCGGGACCTCGCGGAAGGCGAGCGTGACGCGGCCGTCGGCGTCGAACAGGCTCGGGTAGCCCACCTTGAACCGGCGCTCGTACGCCTTGGCGTTGTCCTTGCCGTCCTTGAAGTTGACGCCGAGGAACCGCACGCCCTTCGCCTTGTTCTCGTTGTGGACCTGCTCCAGGGAGGGCGCCTCGCCGCGGCAGGGCGCGCACCAGGAGGCCCAGAAGTTGACGACCGTCACGCCGCCCTTGAGGTCGGCGAGCTTGTACGGCTTGCCGTCGAGGCCCTCGGCGCTCAGTTCCTGGACGCCCTTGCGGCCGCCGGGCTTGAACTCGGTGACGTTCCCGTTGCCGGAGATGAAGCGGTTGTCGTCGCCGCCCGGCCCGTTGCCGGCGGCGTTGGTCCCCGCGCAGCCCGCGAGCAGGCCGCAGAGCGCGACGGCGGCGGCCGCGCGCGCGGGTGGAATTCGGGGGCTCAACGGACCCTCCTACTACTACAGGACGTAGTACTACACGGTAGCGGCAGGGTTAGGCCCCGGCGACACTGGGGCCCTTGGCGAGGCCGGCGGCGGGCTCGTCATAGGCCACCTCAACCAGCCGGCCGCCCTCGAACGTCAGGCTGGTGACGCTGGCGAGCGCGCATTCGCGCCGCTTCGGGTGGTGCCAGAGCCGGCGGTGCTCGGCGTGCAGCCGCAGGATCCAGACCGGCAGCTGGTGGCTCACGCACACGGCCTCGTGGCCCCGCGCCGCCTCCCGGGCCCTGATCACCGCGGCGCGCATCCGGGCGGCGAGCTCCTTGTACGGCTCGCCCCAGGACGGCCGGAACGGGTTGACCAGGTAGCGCCAGTGCTCCGGACGGCGCAGCGACCCGGCCCCCGCCCCGAAGGTGAGGCCCTCGAAGTGGTTGTCGGCCTCGATCAGCCGGTCGTCGACCGTCACGGGCAGGTCGAACGCGTCGGCCAGCGGCGCGGCCGTCTCCAGCGCCCGCTGCATCGGCGAGGAGAACAGCACGGTGACGTCCCGGTCGCCGAACCACTTGGCGGCGGCCTTGGCCATGAGGACGCCGTCCTCGCTCAGCCGGTAGCCGGGCAGCCGCCCGTACAGGACCCCGTCGGGATTGTGCACCTCACCGTGCCGCAGCAGGTGAACGATCGTCTTGTCAGTCATGGCGTCGCCAGATTACTGCGTTCACTGCAAGCTGTGTTCATTGCAAGCTCGGCCCACTTCGCTCGCCTAGCGGCTCGCTTCGTGACCGTGCTTGTGCGAGCGCGAATCGCTTCGCGATCTTCCCGGCGGGGCTCGCCTTCGGCTTCGCCCCGCCGGTCAGGTCGCGCGCTCGCGTGACGGCTCAGGTCTCCGTTAAGGCGGATGCCAGGCGGTGGGGAGCAGGGGAGCAGCGCCCTGTGTGGAGGGGTTGCCCGTGGAGGCTGGGGCTAGGCGGCGGGGATGGCGGGGGCGGGGGGGACGGCGGTGCGTAGGGCGGTCACGGCGGCGCGGATGGCGGGGCGGCGGGCGGCCTCCTCGCGCCAGACCGCGTACACGCGGCGCGACAGCGGCTCGGCCAGCGGGACCACCGCCACGCCCGGCGGGACGTCGCAGCGGCCGAGCCGGGGCAGGATCATGTTCCCGCACCCCGCGGCGACCAGCGCGAGCTGCGTGGCGAACTCGTAGGCCATGTGGTCGATGCGCGGCTCGCTGTCGCTCGCGCGCAGCGTCCGCAGCAGCCAGTCGCAGCAGATGCTGTCGGGCGAGGAGCTGATCCAGGGGTCGCCCGCCAGCTCCTTGAGCTCGATCGCCTCCCGCCCGGCGAGGGGATGCCCGGCCGGGAGCGCCACGTCCGCGACGTCGTGGCAGATGGCGCCCTTGTGCAGGCCATCGGGCAGCGGCAGCGGCTCGTTGTTCCAGTCCTGGACGACGGCCATGTCGAGGTCGCCGCGCGACACCCGCGGCATGCTCTGCATCGGGTCCTCCTCGCGCAGCAGCACGCGCAGGTCCGGGTGCTCGGCGCGCAGCCGGCCCAGCGCGGCCGGCATCAGGCCCCGCACGGCGGTCGGGAACGCGGCGATCGAGAGCCGGCCGACGACCGAGCCGCGGTGCGCCTCAAGGTCGGCCTGGGCCTGCTCGACGAGCGACAGGATCCGCTCGGCGTGCGCGACGAGCAGCTCCGCCGCGTCGGTGAGCCGGACGCCCCGGCCGTTGCGCTCCAGGAGCTTCTGGCCGGTCTCCCGCTCCAGCTTGGCGAGCTGCTGGGAGACGGCGGAGGTGGTCACGTGGAGGACCTCGGCGGCGGCGCTGACCGAGCCGTAGGTCGCCACGGAGTGCAGGGCGCGCAGCCGTTCCAGATCGAGCATGAAGCAATGCTAAAACGAGGTGTCAAGGAGATCTAGCTTGTCCTAAATCAAACCGGTGGCGACCATCGCCCTATGACCCCGTCCCCCCTCGGGCCGTGCCGCACCGCGTGGCCCGCATGAGGCCCCGCCACGTCCTGCTCGCGACCCTGATCGCCGCGCTCTGGGGGTTCAACTTCGTCCCCATCAAGATAGCCCTGGAGGACTTCTCCCCGCTGCTGCTCGTGGCCCTGCGGTTCACGGCGGCGGCGCTGCCCGCGGTGTTCTTCGTGCGCCGCCCGCCGGTGCCGCTCCGCTGGCTCGTGCTGGTCGGCGTCCCCCTCGGCGTGGGCCAGTTCGCGCTGCTGTTCATCGGCGTTCGGATGGGGATGGGCGCCGGGCTCGCCTCGGTGATCCTCCAGGTGCAGGCGATCTTCACCGCCCTGTTCGCCGGGCTGCTGCTGCGCGAGCGGCCGACCCCGCGGCAGGTCGCGGGCATGATCGTCGCGTTCGCCGGGATCGCGCTGCTCGGCGCGGCCCAGGCCGGCGGCGGCGGGACGGTGCCCGGCTTCCTGCTCTGCCTCGGCGCCGCCGCGAGCTGGGGGCTGGCGAACGTCGCGATGCGCCGGATGAACGCGGTGGCGGGCGGCCCGGTGGACGCCTTCGGGTTCATGGTGTGGATGTCGCTGGTCCCGCCGATCCCGGTGTTCGTCCTCTCGCTGATCTTCGAGGGGCCCGGGGCCGTGCGGGACGCGGTGGAGCGGCTGTCGCTCGCGGGCGTCTCCTCGCTGGCCTACATCGCCTACATCTCGACGCTGGTCGGCTTCGGCGCGTGGGGGTGGCTGATGCGCCGCTACGAGGCCAGCACCGTCGCGATGTACTCGTTGCTCGTCCCGCCCTTCGGGCTCGTGTCGGCCGCCGTGCTGCTCGGCGAGCGCGTGGACGGGACGCGGCTGCTCGGCGCCGTCCTGATCGTCTCGGGCGTCGCGGCGGGCGCGGTGCGGCGGCGCACCCGCGCGCCGGCCGGCGTCGTGCCCCTGCCCGAACCCGCCCAGACGAGGTGAGAACCATGCATGGAATCCACGCGTCCCTGGTGACGCCCTTCACGCGGTCCGGCGAGGTGGACGCCAAGTCGCTGGAGCGGCTCGCCGTGCACTGCCTGGACCACGGCGCGGCCGGGCTGGTCGCGCTCGGCACGACCGGCGAGGCCGCCCTGCTCGACCCCGCCGAGCAGCGCACGGTGCTGGAGGTCTGCCGGGCCGTCTCGATCGAGCGCGGGACGCCGCTGACCGCCGGCGCCGGGACGATGGGCACCGAGGACACGATCCGGCAGGCCCGCGAGCGGGCGCCGCTCGCCGACGCGCTGCTCGTCGTCGTCCCGTACTACCTGCGCCCCTCCGACGAGGGCGTCATCGACCACTTCGCGGCCGTGGGCGCCGCCGTCGACGTCCCGATCATCGTCTACAACGTCCCGTACCGGACGGGCAAGCGGCTCGGCGCGGACGTCCTCGCGCGGCTGCTGGACCTCGACTGCGTGACCGCGATCAAGCACTGCGCGGAGGGCATCGACGCCGGCACCCTGGCGCTGATGGCCGGCGGGCCCCGCAAGGCCGTGCTGAGCGGGGACGACGCGTCGATCTACCCGATGCTCCAGCTCGGCGCGACCGGCGGCGTCGCCGCGTCCGCGTGCCTCGCGCCCGCCGCGTACGCCACGATGGCCGAGGCCGCCCGGTGCGGCAACGCGGCGCGCGGCCTCACCCTGCACAACGCCCTGTTCCCCCTGGCCGAGGCGCTGTTCCGCGAGCCGTCGCCCTCGGTGCTGAAGGCGTGCCTGGCCGAGACCGGGCTGATCGACGACCCGGGCGTCCGCGCCCCGCTGCGGCCCCCGTCCCCGGAGTCGGTCGCCGCGGCGCGCCGCGCCCTCCGGGCCGTCGCCGATCGGACGTGATTCTGGCGGAGACTATGCCGCGCCATTAATGACCGGTCGAAAGAAAGGAAATAGCCTGGGTCGAGATGGCGTGCTCTGAAGGGTCTCGCCCATATGAGCCGATGGACATCTCGCATCCCGGTCGTGTCCGGAACCGGCGAGTGGATTCGTGAGCGGAGTTCGTGGATTCTCCGCGAGGAGATCCGCGCGAACGCGCGCGAGCTGACGGCACTGCTCGACACCGGCCGGGCCGCCGCGCAGATCTCCGCCGAGAACGCGCGGCTGCGGGAGGCCGCGCGCGACGAGGTCCGGCGGGCCATGGAGGTCATCGACTACGCCGAGCACCGGCGGAGCGCGGCGGCCTCCCACGTGACGAGCGCGCAGGTCCACGTCAACGCCGCCTGGTCCCTGTGGCTGAAGACGCTGTCCCCCGCGGAGATCGAGCCCTATCTGCCGGGCCTGTTCGCCGTGGTCGCGCAGCACCTCGTCCCCGCCGACGCGCGGCGGGTCGCGGTGGAGGGCATCGCCCGCGACCTGCGCGCCGCGCAGTCGCGCGACCGGCCCTTCGAGCCGTCGGCCGGGCAGATGCTGGCCGTGGTCAAGGCCGTGGACGCGGCGCGCGCCGCCGCCCTCGCGGAGAAACTGCGCGCCGACAGCTTCGTGCGCATCGTCCGGTGGATGGCGGCGGCCCTGTCCGCCCTGGCCGTGGCCGTCGCGGTCCTCGCGGCGTTCTGGAAGGGCGCCGTCCCGCTGTGCTTCACCTCCGCCGCGGGACCGGCCGTCCCCGGGCTCCCCGGCGGCGGGGAGGGGACGGGCGTCGTCTGCCCCACCGGGGCCGCGCGCCCGGACGCGGCGCGGGAGATCGGCGACGTCGCCGGGCGGGGCGACTACGCCGTCGTCGAGATCGTGGGCGTGACGGCGGCCGGCATCGCCGCCGCCTCGGCCCTGCGGAAGGTCAGGGGCACCTCCACCGCGTTCGGCATCCCCGTCGCCCTGGCCGTGCTGAAGCTGCCGATGGGCGCGCTCACCGCCGTCCTCGGGCTGCTCCTGATGCGCGGGTCCTTCGTCCCCGGGCTCAGCGCGCTCGACTCCTCGGCCCAGATCATCGCCTGGGCCGTCGTCCTCGGCTACTCGCAGGAGCTGTTCACCAAGTTCGTCGACCGGCAGGGGCAGGCCGTCCTCGACGGGGTGCGGGGACCCGCCGAGCCCCAGGTACCGCGCGGCGGTGCCGGCGGAGCGGCCGCAGCGAAGTGACGCCGAACACTCGTGGACGACCATTCCACATCTATTTGAATATTCATTGTCAGCAGGCAGCCCTCCACTCCGGCGCCGAATAGTTCACCCTTTACCGTCCTCTTCCCGGCCGGTCAGCGGCCAGTGAAGGGCGTCCACCGATAATGGACAGGGAAGGCACCGATCCCATCAAGGAGGATGGACGATGACTAATCCCAAGGGGCAGGGTGCGACCCAGACCGCATCCCCGCCGTGGCCCGGCCGGTACCTGCGCCAGCCGCCCGTCATGCAGGGCGACGACGTCTACAAGTGGCAGGACCGCATGCACGAGCGCGGCTGGAAGCTCCAGGTCGACGGCTACTACGGCCCGAAGACCGAGGCCGTGTGCGTCGCCTTCCAGGAGGAGAAGCACCTCGAGGTGGACGGCATCGTCGGCCCGAAGACGTGGGCCGCCGCCTGGACCGCGCCGATCACCTGACCGTGCCGATCACCTGACCCGGGGCCCGCGGACCCGCGGGACCAGGTGAACGGCCTCCTCCCCCAAGCACGACACATCAGCGGGCGTGCCGGAGCCCCGTCCTGGCACGCCCTGTCCCATGTCCGGCGTCCCTTGTCCGGCCCCGGGCCGTCGTCCGTGCTCGCGGGGCCCTCAGGCCGCCGAGACGGCCGCCGCCGCGCGGGCGGCGTGCGGAAGCGCCTCCAGGACGCGGTCGAGCGCCGCGTCGTCGTGGGCCGCGGACAGGAACCACACCTCGTACGCCGACGGCGGCAGGTACACGCCTCGGTCGAGCGCGGCGTGGAAGAACGCCGCGTACGCCTTGGAGTCCTGGCGCTGGGCCGCGGCGAAGTCGCCCACCGGCTCCCCGGTGAAGAACACCGAGAAGAGGTTGCCCGCGCTCTGCACCCGGTGCGGCACGCCGGCCCGCTCCAGCGCCTCGCCCGCGGCCTTCGAGACGATCCCGGCCGCCCGGTCGATGGCCGCGTACACCTCGTCCGTGGCGCCGCGCAGCGTGGCCAGGCCCGCCGCGGTGGCGAGCGGGTTCCCCGACAGGGTGCCCGCCTGGTAGACGGGCCCGGCGGGCGCGAGGTGGTCCATGATCTCGGCCCGGCCGCCGAACGCCGCGGCGGGCAGGCCGCCGCCCATCACCTTGCCGTAGGTCACGAGGTCGCCCGCGACGCCCTCGATCCCGTACCAGCCGGACCGCGACGCCCGGAAGCCGGTGAGGACCTCGTCCAGGACGAGCAGCGCGCCGTAGCGCTCGCACAGCCGCCTCAGCAGCTCGTTGAAGCCCTCCAGCGGCGGGACGACCCCCATGTTGCAGGGCACCGCCTCGGAGATCGCACAGGCGATCTCGTGGCCGTGCTCGTGGAAGGCCAGCTCGACCGCGGCGACGTCGTTGTAGGGCAGGACGATCGTGTCGGCGGTGGTGGCGCCGGTGACACCGGGGGTGTCGGGGAGCGCGAACGTGGCGACGCCGGAGCCCGCGGCGGCCAGCAGCGCGTCCACGTGCCCGTGGTAGCACCCGGCGAACTTGACGATCTTGGAGCGGCGGGTGAACCCGCGCGCCAGCCGGATCGCCGACATCGTCGCCTCGGTGCCGGAGTTGACCAGCCGGACCTTCTCGGCCGGGGTGCGCGCGACGATCTCCTCGGCGAGCTCGACCTCGCCGGGCGTCGGCGCCCCGTAGGAGGTGCCGCGCGCGGCCGCGTCGCGGACCGCCGCCACGACGTCCGGATGGGCGTGCCCGAGGATCATCGGGCCCCAGGAGCAGACCAGGTCGACGTACTCGTTGCCGTCCGCGTCGGTGAGGAGGGGGCCGCGTGCCGAGGCCATGAACCGGGGCGTCCCGCCCACGGCCCCGAAGGCCCGTACCGGCGAGTTGACGCCGCCGGGGACGACCCCGCCGGCACGCTCGAACAACTGCTGGGAGCGATCGGTTCCAGTCACGGGACCAGTCTCTCAGTTGCAGTTCGGCGAACGCCCTTGACCTCGCCGGGCACGGGCCGATATTCCACCAAGTACGACATCGGCGTCCCGCTCCGGGGCGCCGACTTTTCACTATCACCGGCGTCGGCCGTATCGGAGGGATGGCTTTCACCGTGGTTGACGGCTGGACGGTCCCGGGCTTCACCCACGAGCGAGAGCTCAGTGGCGGCGCCTCGGGCCGGGTGGTACTGGCGGTCGACGACCTGACCGGCACGAAGGTCGCGATCAAGTACCTTGACGGCGGACTCGGCGCCGACGAGGCGTTCCTCGAGCGGTTCCGCCCCATCGCGCGGCGGCTGTCCCAGCTCGAGGACCCCAACGTCGTCGATTTCTACGACTTCATGACCACCGCGGACGGCACCGCGATCGTCATGGAGCGCGTGGACGGCGTGAGCCTGCGCAGGGTCCTGGGCGCGCAGGGCCCCACCGGGCCGCTCGCGGCGCTCTCGCTGCTCGGCGGGACGCTGCTCGGGCTGGCCGCCGCGCACGAGCGGGACATCGTGCACGGCGCGGTCCGTCCCGGGAACGTGCTGGTCGACGGGCAGGGCAACGCCCGGCTCGCCGACTTCGCGACCGTGCCCGCCGGGGCGGAGGCGCAGGCGGGGCCGGCGTACGCGGCGCCCGAGCTGTGGGACGGGGCGATCGCGAGCGTCGCCGCGGACCTGTACGCCGCGTCCGCGCTGTTCTTCGAGTGCCTGACCGGGCGGCCCCCTTACGCCGGCCGGAACATGGCCAAGCTGCATCGCGAGTCGCCGATCCCGGCGGAGGAGGTGCCCGGGCCGCTGCGGGCGCTGATCACCCAGGGCCTGGCGAAGGAACCGGACGAGCGGCCCAAGTCGGCGGCCGACTTCCTCGGCGCGCTGGAGGACGCGGCGGTGTCGGCGTACGGGCCGTCCTGGGAGGCGCAGGGCCGCGGGCGGCTCACCGAGCTGGCCGCGCAGGCCGCGGCGCAGCCGGAGCCGCCCCGGGCCAAGCCGAGGTCCACACCCAGATCCACGCCCAGGTCGACGCCCAGGTCGACGCCCAGGTCCACGCCCAGGAGCGGCCGCACCCCGGTCACGCCGCCGCCATCGTCGTCTCCGGCGGCGGCGGCGCCGGCCGGCCGGTCCAGGCGGCGTCTGTACGCCGGTGTGGGCGCCGTGGTGGTGGCGGTCGCCGCCGCCGTGGCCGTGGCCGTGCCCGCGCTGTCCAAGGACGGCGGGGACGACCCGCCCGCGCCGTCCCCGACGCGGAGCCGCACGCCGCCGCGGCCGCTGCCGGAGGGCGGCGTCGACCCGGCTCCGCTGGTCGCCACGATCGAGCAGGCGACCGGGCAGGCGCCGGCGGCCACCTTCTCGTTCCGCCGGTCGGGCTGCTGCGCGGCCCCGGCGACCGCGCGGGGCACGCTCGGGCTCCAGCCCGGCGGGCCGACGTCGTACTCGATGACGGTCTCGGGGGCGGGCCCGACCCGCAAGCCCGCGCACGCCGTGCTCGTCCGCGACATGGTCTACCTGCGCGTGGGCAAGAAGTGGCAGCGGGCGCCGGCGAGCGGCAAGGGCTATCCGGCGCTGGCCGAGCAGGTACGGCTGGGCAGCTCGATGGCCACGATGACGTCCCTGCTCCGGTCGGCGACGGCGCTCCGCAAGGAGGGGGCCCTCTACCAGGGGGAGGCGCCGGTGGAAAAGCTGGCGCAGATCGCCGGGGTGGGCCCGCTCTACGCCGGCTTGGGCCAGGCCACGGGAGCGAGCAAGATCTCGTTCGCGGTGCGGCTGGACGCGGGCAACCGCCCCGTCGGGTACTGGCTGCGGGCCGTGGGCCCCGCGAAGGGCCGTACGCAGCTTCTGCAGGCGTCGTACGGCGGCTGGGGGCACGCTCCGGGCGTCAAGGTGCCGAGCTGACCGTGCGGGCCTCTACGGCCCTTCCAGGGCGCTGTGGGCACCGTCCCTGAGCGCTGAGACCGTCCCTTAGACGCTGAGACCGTCCTTCCCCTTGGGAGGACGGTCTCAGCGGGCGGCGTCGCAGCTGTCGGAGAGGACTTCCAGGAGCCGCAGCGGGTCCGGTAGCGGGTGCCCGGCCTCCGGCGGCCTGAGCCAGCTCGCGTCGCCCCCGTAGGGCAGTTCCGAGGGCGGCGCGACGACGTAGCTGTCGCGGCAGTGCCAGCGCATCCCGGGCGTCTCGGTGACGGTCTCGGGCGAGCAGTCGAGGTGGCAGGACCACCACTCGTCCTCGTCGGCGGGGGCGCCGCGGGTGGCCACGAAGAACAGGTGCCGGTCGCCGGCGACGGCCGCGACGGGACCGACCGGGAGCGCGTCGCGGTCGATCCGGTCGAGGGCGAGCGTCCCCGCGGCGGCGGGGACGTCGAACACGTCGAAGACCCGGCCGGTGGGCAGGATGATCCCGGCCTCGGGCCGCTCCCGCCACCAGCGCCGGATCACGTCCGGTTCGGTGGACGCCTGCCGCGCCCAGTTCGCGGACACCGGATGGGCGCCCGGGTCGGGACAGCCGATCCGGTCGCACGAGCACGCTCGGTCACCGCCGGCGGGGGGATGCGCGCCGGGGAAGCAGGGCCAGCCGAGCGCGGCGTACTCCAGAGCCGCGGCGGCCCTCCGGTCGCGCGCCGCCCTCAGCCGCCTGTTCCCCGAGACCGCCAGCATGTCCGCCCCCCCATATCCCAAGGTCGACCGTGGGTTCTTGATAGACGATGATGTCGCCGGCCCCGATCGCGGGACACGGCAACCCCCAAGAACGACCCTAAGTGACTAGCGAGACTTGATCACCGGCAACGCTTCACAACGGCGGAGTGTGACCGGCACCGGCCGACCGCGCGCGGCGCGGCCGGGTGTGTGCATGCGGGTGAGCGCCCGCGGGGGCGGCGGGTCAGCGGGCGAGGGTGCGGGCCACCTCGGTCGCCCAGTAGGTGAGGACGAGGTCCGCGCCGGCGCGGCGGATCGACAGCAGCGACTCCATGATCGTCCGCTCCCGGTCGATCCAGCCCCGCTCCGCGGCCGCCTCGACCATCGCGTACTCGCCGCTGACCTGGTAGGCGACGACCGGCACGTCCACGGCGTCACGGACGCGGCGGACGATGTCGAGGTAGGCCCCGGCGGGCTTGACCATCACCATGTCGGCGCCCTCGTCGAGGTCGAGGAACACCTCGCGCAGCGACTCCTCGGCGTTGGCCGGGTCCTGCTGGTGGCTGGCGCGGTCGCCGAACCGCGGCTCGCACTCGGCGGCCTCGCGGAACGGCCCGTAGTAGGCGGAGGCGTACTTCACCGAGTACCCCATGATCGCGATGTCGGCGTAGCCGGCCCCGTCGAGGGCCTCGCGGATCGCGCCGACCTGCCCGTCCATCATCCCGCTCGGGCCGATGACGGCCGAGCCCGCCGCGGCCTGCGCGACGGCGATGTCGGCGTAGCGCTCCAGCGTGGCGTCGTTGTCGATCTCGCCGGCGCCGGTGAGGACCCCGCAGTGCCCGTGGTCGGTGTACTCGTCCAGGCACAGGTCGGTCATGACCACCGCGGCGTCGCCGAGGTCGGAGCGCAGGTCGCGCAGCGCGAGCTGGACGATGCCGGCCGGGTCGTCGGCGGCCGAGCCGGTGGGGTCCTTGACCGCGGGCACCCCGAACAGGATGAGCCCGCCGACGCCCGCCTCGGCCGCCTCGTGCGCGGCCTTGCGCAGGCTGTCGCGGGTGTGCTGGACGACGCCCGGCATGGACGCGATGGGCTGCGGCTCGCCGATGCCCTCCTTGACGAACATCGGCAGAATCAGCTCGGCCGGGCTGAGCCGGGTCTCGGCGACCATCCGGCGGAGCGCGGGCGTGCGCCGCAGCCGGCGCGGCCGGGCGGCCGGGAACTGAGCAGACATGATCCTTCTTTCCCGGGTCCGCGGATCGGGCGGCCCGGCGCGAGTCTTCGGCTGTCCCCGCGCCGCTCGGCACGGCGCGGGCGGGCTCATCTGCGGCGGCGGGCGCCCCGGCGCATCTGGCTGGGCTTGCGCAGCGGGTCCCCCGCCTCGATCTGCGCGGCCCTGCGCCTCGCACCGTACTCGGCGAGGGCCTCGGCGAGGGCCGAGACGGACGGCCGGTCGGCCATCACGTCCACGCGCAGGCCGTACTCCTCCGCCGTCTTGGCGGTCTGCGGACCGATCACGGCGATGACCGTCACGTTGTGCGGCTTGCCGGCGATCCCGATGAGGTTCTTCACCGTGGACGAGGAGGTGAACAGCACCGCGTCGAACCCGCCGCCCTTGATCGCCTCGCGGATCGGCGCGGGCGGCGGCGCGGCCCGGACGGTGCGGTAGGCGGTCACGTCCTCGCACTCCCAGCCGAGCTCGGTCAGCCGGGCGATGAGGGTGTCGGTGGCGATGTCGGCGCGCGGCAGCAGCACCCGGTTGATCGGGTCGAGGTCCTCGTCGTAGGGCGGCCACACCTCGGCCAGCCCCTCGCTGGACTGCTGCCCGGACGGGGTGAGGTCGGGCTGGATGCCGAACTCGACCAGCGCCGCCGCGGTCTGCTCGCCGACGGCGGCGACCTTGAGCCCGGCGAAGGCGCGGGCGTCCAGGCCGTAGTCGACGAACTTCTCCCGGATCGCCCGGACGGCGTTGGTGGAGGTGAACACCACCCACTCGTACCGTCCGGTGACGAGGCCCTTGACGGCACGGTCCATCTGCTGGGGCGTGCGCGGCGGCTCGACGGAGATCGTGGGGACCTCGTCCGGGACGGCCCCGTATCCGCGGAGCTGGTCCGACAGCGACGCGGCCTGCTCCTTGGTGCGCGGGACGAGCACGCGCCACCCGAACAGCGCCTTGGTCTCGAACCAGGACAGCCGGTCGCGCCAGCCGACGACGTCGCCGACGATGATCAGCGCGGGCGCCTCCATGCCCTTGGTGTCGGCGGCCAGCCGGTGCAGGGTCGACACGACGGTCTCCTGCTCGGTGGTGGTGCCGAGGCTGGTCATCGCGGCCGGGGTGGAGTCGGGCCGGCCCGCCGCGATCAGTCCCTTGGCGGTGTCGGCCACCGCGCCCTCGGCGCCGATCACGACGAGGGTCGCCTCGGGGGCGGCGACGCGGTCCCAGTCGACGCCGCCGCCGGAGGCGTCGACGACGCGGACCTCGCGGTGCTTGGAGTCGGTCAGCGGGATCCCGGCGTACCCCGGCACGCCCGTCACGGCGGACACCCCGGGCACGACCTCGAAGGGGACGCCGGCCTTGGCGAGGGCGCCGCCCTCGGCGGCCAGGCCGCTCGCCAGCCCGGGATCGCCCCGGAAGAGCCGTACGACGCGCCGCCCGGCCTTGGCGGCGCGCGTGGCGACCTTGGCGGGGTCGCCGTCCGCCGAGTCGATGATCTCCACGCCGGGACGGCAGTGCGCGAGGACCTCGTCCGGGCAGTGGGCGCGGGTGACGATGACGGTGTCGGCGCGCTCGAGCTCGGCGGCGGCGCGCAGGGTCAGCAGGCCGGGGTCGCCCGGCCCGATGCCGACGAGGGCGACGGTGCCCGGGTCGGTCGTCCGGCGGGCCGGCGGGGCCTCGGCGGCGCCCCTGCCCGCGGTGCGGCCGGCGGCGCCCCTGCCGGTGACGCCCTTGCCCGCGGGACCGCGGCCCGCCGGGTCCGGCGCCGCGGGGTTCTGGTTAGCGGGGCTCAATGTCGCGCTCCCCCATCAACTGGTCGGCCCCCTGGCCGAGGAGCCGGTGCGAGAGCTCGCGTCCGATCTCCTCCGCCCGCTCCGGGTGGCCGCTTGCGGACAGCCGCACCTGCCGTCCGCCGTCGTAGGACACGACGGTCGCCGTCAGACGCAGCTCTTCTTCTACTTCCGCAGCGTATGTTCCCACGGGCGCGGAGCAGCCCGCCTCCAGCACCGCCAGTACCGTCCGCTCGGCGGTGACGGCCCGCCGGGTCGGGAGGTCGTCGACCGCCGCGAGCAGAGCGCGCAGGTCCGCCCGGTCGGCGCGGCACTCGAGTGCGAGCGCGCCCTGCCCGGGGGCGGGCAGCATCTGCTCAGGATCGAACACCTCGGCGACGGCGTCCTGCCGGCCGAGGCGGGTCAGCCCGGCGAACGCCAGGACCACCGCGTCCAGCTCGCCCTCGGCGACCTTGCGGAGCCGGGTGTCGGCGTTGCCGCGGATCGGGACGACGTCCAGGTCGGGCCGCAGCGCGCGCAGCTGCGCGACGCGGCGGGGCGAGCCGGTGCCGACGCGCGCGCCGCGCGGCAGGTCGGCGAGCTTGGCGGGGCCGCACAGCGCGTCCCGCGGGTCGTCCCGGGACGGCGTCGCGGCGATCACGAGCCCGTCCGCGGGGGCGGTCGGCAGGTCCTTCAGGGAGTGCACGGCGAAGTCCACCTCGCCGGACAGCAGCTTGTCCCGCAGCCCGTTGACGAAGACCCCCGTGCCGCCGATCTGGGCCAGCAGCGCCTTGGAGACATCACCCTCGGTCGTTACCCCGACCAGCTCGACGGCATGCCCCGTGCGCTCCGACAGCGCGTCCGCGACGATCCGCGACTGCGCCAGCGCCATCGGGCTCTTGCGCGTGCCGAGCCGCAGCGGGCCCCTGCCTGCAGTACTCAATGCCTCGCTCCGCTCGGGCTCCGGGAGACCCGGACCGGGCCGCCCCCGTTCACGACTGTTCTCCCGCGCCACCGGCCCGCGGGTCGCGGGCGCTGACCGCCCGGACGCTCGCGGCCTGGGCGTTCACCGTGCCCGCGCGCACGGCCTCCCCGTCCGGCCCGGCGCCGTCCGGGCCGGTGCTCACGCGGTCGGCCTCGGCGCGGTCGGCCTGGGC